>CAZZWE010000023.1:0-2292 GCA_964657675.1 uncultured Steroidobacteraceae bacterium | reverse complement strand
AGCGCGCGGCCTGCGGCCGTACCGAACCCGCACGCCGCTACCGCGTCGACCGTCAGGTTGCGGAAGCCAAGCCCAGCGATTTGCGCGAGTGCTGTTTCCAGGATGAGCCGGTGCGCTGATTCGCTGCGCGGCCTGCCGGCGCGTGGCGATTGTGTGGTGATGGCCATTGACTATTACGATACATGATGTATCGTAATAAGGCAGCAGATATTTGAAAGGAAGAATTCACCATGGCGGAGCAGATCATTTTCATCACCGGCGTCAGCTCCGGGTTTGGCAAGGCGCTCGCCGCCGAAGCCTTGGCTGCGGGCTATCGCGTCGTCGGCACCCTGCGCAACGAGGCCGCCCGGGCAGAGTTCGATGCGCTAAAACCCGGCCGCTCCTTCGGGAAACTTCTCGATGTCACCGATGGCGCGGCCATCACCCGCGTGGTGAACGAAGTCGAGTCCTCGATCGGCCCCATCGAGGCGCTGGTCAATAACGCCGGCTACGGCCACGAAGGCACGGTCGAAGAATCTCCCATGGACGAATTGCGGCATCAGTTCGAGGTCAATGTCTTTGGTGTCGTCGCCCTGATCAAGGCGGTGCTACCGCACATGCGACAGCGCCGCCGCGGCAGAATCCTGAACGTCACCTCGATGGGCGGACTCATGACCATGCCGGGCATTGCCTACTATCACGGCAGCAAATTCGCGCTCGAGGGAATCTCGGGATCGTTGGCCAAGGAAGTGAAGCCGTTCGGCATCCACGTGACTGCCGTCGAGCCCGGCATGTTCAGGACCGATTGGGCGGGACGTTCATTGGTGCGCTCGTCACGGAACATCCCCGACTACGACGCGATATTCGAGCCGATTCGCGCCGCCCGCGCCTCGCGCGACGGACAACAGCCGGGCGATCCGGCCCGGGCGGCGCAGGCCATGTTGAAACTCATCGAGGCGCCGAATCCTCCCATGCACCTCATGCTCGGCCCGGATGCCTTGCAATACGTCCGGGCCGATCGAGAGAAGTTCGATCAGGAAACCGCGGCCTGGGAAGCGCTCAGCGCATCGACGAATTTTCAATAGCACGACGCGCGCTCGGCCGTCGCCGATATCACGGCGGTCGTCACCATCGACTTTCTGCTCGATCTCCTCTAGCTGACGGTGGCCGACAGATAACGCGACGCCGGATGCGTGTGCGACAGATTCGGGCGCAAGGCCTGGCGTGCGGCGTCGAGCCGTTGCCACTCGCTCACATCGGGCAACGAGGGGATGGTAATCAGTTCGCCGGCATTCAATCCTGCCAGCGCTGCATCCACCAAATCCTCCGCCGTCATGACCCACTCCTGCGGCAAATTGGAAATGGGCAATCCGGACGCGTCCCAGAACTCGGTACTGATAGCGCCGGGCAATACCGCCTGCACCCGGATGCCCTTCGGACCGAGTTCCTGCTGCAACGACTGAGTAAAATTAAGCACATACGCCTTTGAGCCGCTGTAGCTGCCGTTGAGCAGCTCCGGCGCCAATGCGACGATCGAGGCAATGTTGATGATGGTGCCACTGCCGCGTGCAACGAACGCTGGTGCAACGGCTCGCGTGAGCCGCGTCAGCGCGACCACGTTCAGAAGAATCATTTTTTCGATCTGGTCAGGATTGGAATCGAGCAGCGAGGCTGCTGAGCCTGATCCCGCATTATTCAGCAGACCGGTGATGGTTGAGTCGCTGGTTAACCTGGCCTCGACGCGCCGCAAATCGGCGGGGTTGGTGAGGTCCGCGACCAGGACTTCGATTTTGCGTCCGGTTTCGCGGCCCAGTCTCTGCGCCAGACTGTCCAAGCGATCGCCGTTGCGCGCCACCAGTAAGAGATCGTAACCGCGATGCGCCAAACGGTCCGCGTAAACCGCGCCGATGCCTGACGATGCGCCGGTGATGACGGCCGTGCCTTGGTTGTGTTGACTACTCATTGAAGTTGCCTCGAGGGGTTGGTTGATTGACAAGAACGTACTTTGGGCGCTCAATGTCAGTCCCAAATGTCATGTTTCCCTCTTTTTAGGACATCATGAAGCGCATCGGCCTCGTTATATTTCCCGGCTTCCAAATCCTCGATTTGGTGGTCGCCACCGTGTTCGAACTTGCCAACAGCGAGTCGAATCGCTCGGTTTACAAGATCGAGGTCATGTCGGAAAACGGCGGATCCGTTGCCAGTTCATCGGGAGTGCAAGTCGGCTCCGAAGCCTTCGATGACCCTGCATTCGATACCCTGCTCGTCGCGGGCAGCAGCGACATGGGATTTGAAGCCACCCCGGCGCTGACG
>CAZZWE010000022.1:1684-40891 GCA_964657675.1 uncultured Steroidobacteraceae bacterium | reverse complement strand
CATGACGGGCTATTCCTTCACGGGCGTTGCCACCGCAACCTTCGCGGACTATCACCACGATAAAACCCGTCTGCCCGGCGGTGCGCCGGTATTCGACGGCTACATGCCCATGGCCAACGCCATGTATGTCAAGCCGCTCGACGTACCGGTGATGCGCCTCAATACCCAAAGTGACTTCGATTCCTTCGGCGGCATTGCCAACCGCGCGCCGGATAGCGCGCACTTCCGCCATTACGAAGTGGCCGGCGCGGCCCATGTGTGGAGCGAACGGCCTCAACCGGGCGAAGCCTTGCCCTCGCATGGGCCGGCCATTGCGCCACCGCCCGGTCAGCCGCACTTGGACCCGGCTTCCTGCTACGCGCAATTCCCGCAGGGCTGGAAACCCAATGACTTCCCGCTGAACTTGGTCATGATCCAGGCGTTCGTCAATTTGTATGACTGGGTGGAGAAGGGCACCCTACCTCCGCCCAGCGTCCACATTGAAACCGATGCGCGAGGCCAGACGCTGCTCGATGAAAATGGCAATGCCCAGGGCGGCTTGCGACTGCCGGAAGTCTCGGTTCCCGTGGCCACCTATGGCGTGGCGCATGGGACTTTGTGCTTTCTATTTGGCTACCGGCTGAATTTCGACACCGCGAAACTCAAGCAGTTGTACGGCAGCAAAGAGAACTATGCGGCGAAGGTGAGCGACGCGGCGAAGCAATTGGTGGCGCAGCGTTTCATACAGCCGAAGGGCGCCGAGGAACTGACGCGGCTCGCCGGCCTTATTGATCCGTTTTGACGGCGGCGGCGCAATCCACATCGCCTTGAGCCGAGATGCTGTTGGCGATGTGGCGCGCGGCTTCGAACACCGGCAGCGCGTCCACCCCGGCCGCTTGCAAGGTGCGTGCGTTGCGCTCGGCATCACGCTCGTACAACGCATCGAAACGCTGCTGCTCGGCGGCGGCAATCGGCAGAAATTTCACCCCATCTTTGCGGCCCTGTGCCTCGCCGGAGGAGACGGCCGCCTTGGTTTGTTCCGCCATGGCGGCTTCCCAGATGGGGATGGAGCGCTCCAGCACCGCGCGTTGCTCGGGGGTGAGACTTTGCCAGCGCCGTTCGCCCATGGCGCGCGCGGGGTAAGCGCCGCGCGGGACTTCGAGTGCCGTGTAGTAGTGAGCCACGTCGCCAAAATGCAGCGACTTCAAGGTGTCGGTGGGCGCGATCACCCCATCGAGCACGCCCTTGGCCAAGGCCGAATACACTTCGCCCATGGGCATGTTGACCGGATCTGCGCCCAAGTCGCGCAGTACATTGAGCAATTCGGTGGGCGCGCGTATGCGCAGTCCGCGAAAATCATCCAAGGAGTTGAGCGGCCGGTTGCGCAGCAGAACGCCCGGCAGTGTGCCGCCTTGCACCGCGAGGATCTTCAGGCCGCGCAATTCATCGCCGAATAAGGGCGAGCGCTGCTCCAGGCAGCGATACAGCGCCACCTGCTGCGCATACGTCGCGGCGCCTCCGTAAAACGCCGTCTGAACCTTGATGAAGCGCTCTCCGCCCTTGGCGTAGATCGGCGTGATCAGACCGATGTCGGCAACACCGTGCCGCAATTCGGTGATCGATTGGTCCGAGGAAATCAGGGCGCCCGACCACACCGGATGAATGCGCAGACTGCCCCCGGATTGCGCCTCGACCCACTTGATCCAGGTTTTGTCGGCGACGCTGAAGGGATGGTTGGGCGCGTAGGGCGTTGCGTAAATCAGCGTCGTGACGCCCGGCTGTTCCTTGAGCCCGCAGGCCGTCAGCATCAGCACCAACACAAGCGCCATCAGCCTCATACTAGGCCGGCCGATCTTAAGAAGTCTGCCAGATGTTCTACCATCTGTTCGTGGCTCCAGGCCTTACTGTCCACCATGTCGGCATCCAGTGCAATCGTGGGAATGCCCGCCGCTTGTAGCGTCAATTGCGTCAGCTTGGTGCCGGACTGGGATAGCCGGTTTCCGGGCGGCACCAGCATCACTGCTGCATCGATGCGGCAGCGTTTCGCTTCGCTCAGCATCCAGCCATTCATCCACGGTGGTAAATGCAGCACCTCGTTCATGGAACAAATGCGGCTCGCCAACGCCTCCATCGGTTTGCCCTTCAGTTGCCGGATGTACTGCGGTCCGGCGAACGGCATATACATCGACCACACAAACACTGCGCCGAAGCGTTCGTCCATGGCCGAATAAAATCCCGGGTCATGCCACAGCCCGGCTCCGATCCACATCAGGCGCACGCGTTCATTGCTGCTGACCGCGGCGCCATCGCGCACCCGCTGCGCCACCTCGTCGCGGAAGCGGCGCGCATGGGCAACCGCCCAATCCGAACCCCGGTGCCACTGTGGAATCATGGTATTGGGCATCTGATCGGCGATGGAAACCGGGCAGACCGGCGCCTCGCCGATCATCCGTGAGGCTTCGGCGATGTAGCCTTCTTGTTCGTTGATGCGCTCCATCAACTGCGCGAGTTTCTGTAGCTCGAACTGGCGTCCTGTTTTGCGCTCGAGCAGCGCAATGAGATCCTGCATTTCCGCCACCAAGAGCGCGATCCGCCCCGGCTCATACACTTCTTCCCAGTGCTCGTTGGAACGCTTGAACCACTCGGGATCTTTGTCCACCCAACCCGGCGCCTCGAGCGGAAAAAAATCCGTGCCGAGCGCGTCGGCCCACTGGGTGAAGACCTGCTGAATACAGTCGCAGGTGAGCCGCGCCACCAGCGCCACCGGCTTCGGTAGGCCGCCCCAGGGCGCGGTGGCCGGATCGTTGCTCAAGGTGCAGGCCAATCCCAAGGAGCAATAACGGCAGCTGTTGCTCGGATAACCCAAGCGCTCCATCGTCGTGAAATAGCGGTTCGACAACTGCTTCGCGGAGATGTACGCCGACCACCACTGATTGGTCACCAAGGCGATGTCCATGGCGTGAAATATTTCATGCGGCGTATCTGCTTGCGCCACGACAAAGGGTTCACCGTTCTCGATCACGCGCCTGCGCATCTCGGTGACGTATTGACGCTGATAGGCAGTCGCCTCGGCGGTGCACGCCAAATCCTTGCGGGAACGTTGTCCTACCGAAGCACTCATTGAAACACTCCTGATGATTGCAAGTCGCGGACGCGTTCTTCGCTCAAGCCGGCCAGCGTCGTGGCGACGGCGACCGAGTGCTCGCCCAAGCGCGGTGCGCGGTATGGACTGACCGTACTGCGCGATAAGGTTAGGGGCGTGCGCACATGCCCGAACGCGCCCAGCAAGGGATGATCGAGCGCGTTGAGCGCGCCGCGGAATTTCAGTTGCACATCACGCTCGATCAAGTCCTCCACATCCTGCACCAGGCCGGCAGCGATGCCTTGCGATTGCAGGTGCGCCATGAGTTCCTCGCCCGGTTGAGACAATGTCCACTCGGCAATTTTCGCATCCGCGGCGTCGCGCGTGGATGCCGTGACGCCGGCAATCTCAAGCAACCTCGTCCATGTCTGTTCCGACGCGCAAGTGATTGCGATCCAGCGGTCAGACCCCAGAACCGGATAAAGATTTTGATGAAATTGATCGAGGGCGCTATTGCCCATTCGATGCGGGCGCTGACCCACTTGTGCTTGGACGATGGCATCGTGCATTTGCTGCACACAGATCTCGTACATTGACGCGTCGATATGGCAACCGAGGCCATTCTCCCGCCGGCCTTGTAATGCGGCAGCGGCCGCCGCGGCCATGACATACGGGACTATGACATCACCGTACGGGACTGCACCTGGAATCACCGGATCGCGATCCGGCCAGCCGGTTAAGAAAGTCCGGCCTGCCAGTGCCGCGCCGGTGCCGTCGACGCCCCATTCCTGCGCGAGAGCGCCGGTCTGCCCGTAGACACTGCCCGAGATCATGACGATGTCGGGTTTGCGGGCACGCAGCGCGGCGTATCCCAATCCCAGCTTGGCCATGGTACCGGGCGAGAAATTTTCGACCACGACGTCCGCCCACTGAATCAGCGGTTCGATGATTTCGCGGCTCTCCGGCTTCTTCATGTCGAGTGCGACGCTTTGTTTCGAGCTGTTCAAGTGCGCGAACCAGGGCTTATCGTCGAAGTTGCCCGCCGTGGACGCTTTGACCTGCACATCGATGCGCGACAGGCACGGCCGCGTGCGGCTTTCGATCTTGATCACCTCGGCGCCCAGATCCCCCAACACCTTGGTGGTGATCGAGCCGACCAATGCCCACGAGAAGTCCAGCACACGAACGCCGGCTAGAGGGCCTGCACGAGTAGCCGCGGCGCGGCCAGGCGGCCTGGTCGCGGCAAGATCGCCCGCGACCATCCCGACAAAACGTCCGGGCAGGCTCACGCCCTCGTGGTTACGCCAAAAATCGCGCTGCTGCAAATGCTCGTCGCCCAAGACGTCGGAGGGTTCGCACACCACGGTGGCGTTAATGCCGCGACGCCGTCCTTCGGTGGCGATTTCTTGCTTGCTGCGGGAGGCAAAAAAAGCGGCAATGGCCTGTTCCCATACAGCCCGTGTCGCGGCCGGCAGGGTCGAGCGGTTGTACCGCACCCAATCGACGCCCTGCAGGGGATTGTCGAGTCCCACGGCATCGATCCAATCGCTCAAGCCTTGATTGGCAGGCGCACCGAATCGGCCGGTCATCAGTGTGTGAAAACACCATCCATCGCGCAGCGGCCAAATACAGCGTACGGTCGCCAGGCCGTAATTCAGCGCGCCGCCGACACGATGCAGCTTGCGCTGATCGAACTGCCATACCAGAACGCTGTTGATGCAGCGGGAGAAAGCGACCTCCTGCGCGGCGACATCGACATGCTGTCCCAAACCGCTTGCACCGCGTTCGTAGTGCGCGCTCATGGCCCCGGAAGCCGCAACCATGTCTGCATGAAAGAAACAGGCATCGAGCGCTTCCTTGACCGGCGGGCGGTCGGGATCGCCGGTCAAGATCAGCGGACCGCCCATGGCGGAGGCGATGAGCTCGGAGCCCGACCAGTGGGCGCGCGGACCCAAACTGCCGAAAGTCGTCACCGAGACGTGGATCAAGCGCGGATTCAGAGTCTCGATGCGCGCGCGGCTCAAACCGGCCGACTCGAGCTGCGGCAGGCCGAGGCGCTCGATGAGAAAGGAGGCTTGCGCCACGAGCGCGGGAAGTTCCTCGATCGTCACGCGACGCAGTGTGGCGCCGAAGGACACCAATAGCCGGGCCAAGGGACTGTCGGCGGACTCCGCCACGGCCAATACCAGCTGTCCGTGCAGCGGCATCATGACCGGCGGCCCAAAGTTTTTATAAACGGCGCCATGATGCCGCTGGCGTCCTCATTCCAGGCCCGTCGCGTCAGCTCGAGCAGTGGAATGTTGGCTCGCTCGAGCGATGTCTTCATGGCCGGTACGTCCCACACGATAGCTTCGTCCTCCTCGATGATCCACAGCACCACACCGTCCACTCCTGCAGCACGCGCGCGCTTCACCAACGTCGCCGCGCGATCCTCAAAGCTGCGCGAACCCGAGCGCAGCGTGGTCTGGTGGTCCGCGATGGCATCAAGCGGGCGCTCCTGCGAGGCGATCGGCTCGCCCCAGCGATCGCCCGCGTGATCGCCGAACTCTTCCACGAACCGCGCTCCCGCGGCTTCCGCGGCGCTGTGCCATCGATCATCCGGCGGCGCGCTGCCGGCGAGTAATAAGCGGGGTCCATTCCAGGGCGGCGAAGGCGCGGTCAGCCAGGCTTCCAGCACGGCGTCAAAGCGGCCGGCATCGCAAAAGTCCGCCGCGCGTGCGACGCGTTCGGCCAGCGGTCCACTCGGCGCTTGTGCGCCGCGCCGCCTTTGAAGAAATGCCTGCATCAAGTCTCGGCGCCGATTGCGCAGCGCGATGGCATTGGGGAGTGCATCAAGGTCGGATTTCAATGCCTGTGAAAGCCGCAGGGTCGCTTCGCGCGTGTGTGCCAGGCTGGTACGACGCGGAATCTTGGCGACGTCGAACAATAGAGGCCGCGGTCCGCGCGCCAATTGCCGGCGCTGTAGCTCGCACAAATAATAATAGGCGCGCTGTAGGCTGTCATTGCTGCGCGGAAATACCACCGCATCCATGAAGTCGAATTTTCCCCTCAGCCATTGATCCGTGAGCGAGCGTGCCGCGGGCGAGAAGGTGGCCTCGAGATAGACATCGGCCTGCGGGGTGGGGCGGGGCTCATAGGGCAGTGCCACGGGAAACGCGCCCGCCGCCATTATGAGCTCCACCGGCACTTCGCTCGAGGCGGTCCCAATCACCGTTCGGCCTGCGCTCGCGTGTGAACGTGCGGTGGCGAGGGGATCAGCGAGCACTTCGGTCAGGTAGTCAGGTAGCGAGTTCATAGGCCGAGCGCCTTTGGCAGCATAAGTACGATTCCCGGAAATAAGATCAGCAGCAGCAGATGTACGAAGTCGACGGCGAGGAACGGAATGACGCCCTTGAAGATGCGGCCCAATGGCACATCTTTTGCGATGCCCTGTATGACGTACAGATTCATGCCCAGCGGCGGATGTACGAAACCGATTTCCATGGCGCGCACCAAGAAGATTCCAAACCAAATGGGTGAGAGGCCGAGCGATTGGATCACTGGCAACAAAATGGGCGTAGTCAACAGCATCAGTGCGAGGCCGTCGAGCAATGAGCCCAGTAGCAACAGGACCGCGGCAATCAACAGCATCGAAACGATGGGATTGCCGCCCGCGGTGCCAATCAAGCTGGTGACCCCTTCGGCCAAACCCGACAGGCTGATAAACACCGAAAAAATCAACGCCCCAATGATGACCGTATAAATCATGCCGCTGGTGCGCAAGGTTTGGTCGAGCGCATTGGCCAAGCTGCGCCAGGTCAGTCGTCGGCGCCAGGCGCATAACAGCAGAGCGCCCATCGCACCCACCGAGGCGGCCTCCGATGGCGTGAACCAGCCGATGCCGATGCCGCCAATCACCAGCACCACTAGCACACCGATGTCCGCCACCTTCAAGAGCGCAGTGCCCCGTTCGCGCCAACTCGAGCGCGCACTGGGCGGAGCGAGCGAGGGCCTGATGCGGCACACCACGGCGATGGCGAGACAATACAACGCGATTTGCATCAACGCCGGCACGATGGATCCGATGAACAAGCGGCCAATCGATTGTTGAGAAATGATGCCGAACACAATCAAGGCGCCAGAAGGGGGAATGGCTTGGCCCAAGGTGCCGCCTGCCACTACGGTGCCGGTGGCGAGCGCGTCGGAGTAGCCGCGCGCACGCATCTCAGGCAGCGCCACCAAGCCGATGGTTGCCGCCGTGGCCAAGCTCGATCCGCTGATCGCGCCAAAGCCGGCGCAGGCTGCCACTGAAGCCAGGGCCAGGCCGCCCCGGCGGTGTCCGATCATGCTCGATGCAGCCTGGAAAAAATCGCGGCTGGCATCGGCCGCAAAGCACAAGTGCGCCATCAACATGAACAGCGGCAGCACGCCGAGCTCATAGCGCGACAGCGTATCGAACAACAACACGCCGGATTTGATCAGCGCCGGTTCGATGCCAAGAAACACCGACATCCCCACCATGCCTACCAACCCGAGGGCAACGCCAATCGGCACTCCCAAGGTGAGCAGAACGAGCAGCACCGCCACACCCACGGCGCCGATTTGCGGGGCATGCATCAAGCGGGCGTATTCCGGCGCAAGCCGCGCGCAAACAGCGCCGCCACGGTGAGCAATGCGATGATGCTGGCAATGCGCAGCGGCGCGTAAGGGATCTTCAGCAAATCGCTGCCCTCATGTGCCTGCCACAGATCATGGGCGATCCAAATGCTGCCGACGGCGAGGGCCAGGAAAAAAAGCATGGCGAGCAGGTTGTTGAACACGGTGATTCGGGCACGCCAGAGCGCCGAAATTCGATCTATCAGCAAATGCACGCTGGCATGTTGACCATGCAGAGTGGCTGCCACCAGCGCGGCCGAGGAGGCGAGCAACATGCACGCCTGCACCAATTCGATTGAGCCGAGCAGGGAGATGCCCAAATGCCTACCGATCACGGCCAAGACATCGACGCCCATGGCGAGCAATAAGCCAGCGGCACCAATGATGAAAATAATCGACCGCTTGCGCGGCGGCTTAAGATCACTCATGCACGGATACCACGCCGGCTTCGCGTCTCATGCGAAGTGCCGGCAGCCCGGCATCGGTGGTGATCTTGGCCACGTAGTCGGCAATCCTTTCGGCCTCATCGTCATTGGCCAGTACCGGCTTGCCGGGTGCATGCACCTGTACGGCAATGAATCCCGTCTCGATGCGCCCGTCAGGCTGCACACGCAGACGCGCCAGCATGGCATTGACCGCTTCTGGATGAAACGGGGCGAGGGTGTAAGCCGGGTCGGGCTCGAAGCCGAATAGTTTTTTGCGTTGTTGCGCCCACGCGGCACGCGCTTCGTGCGACTGCGTCGGACTCAGCGCACGGGTGACCACGCAGCCATTGCCCAGCCCATGAAAAATCGGTTTACCGCGGTGGAACTCAATGCCGCGCAGAATGTGCGCGTGATGGCTGACCACCGCGTCGGCGCCGGCGTCGATGGCGGCATGCGCCAAGGGTTGCTCGTAGGCGGCGAGCGCGGCCGGCGTGTGCACCACCCCCTTGTGCAATGCCACGACCACCCGGGCGCCGTTAGCCTTGGCCTGGGTGATGTCGCAGCGCATTTCTATCAGGGAATCCGCATCGATTTTTTCCAGCGGCGCCGCCGGCGAGATCGGTCCGCCGTTGCTCGCCTCAATGCGGATGTAGGCGCACCCGGCGCTGTGCGGTCCCGCCCAGGAGAATTCCGGACCGACGCAGTTGTAACTGAGCACGGCAAAGGCGCCCAACGGTGAATCGAGCAATGCCGGGCGCCGGGCCGCCGGCAGATCGGAGCCTGCTCCACAGTGCCGAATTCCCAACTCATCCAACTCGGCAATCGTGTCGGCAATGCCGGCCGCACCTTGATCGGCCATGTGGTTGCCGGCCAGGGTAACGGCCGCAAAACCGGCACGTTTCAACGCCGCGAGGTGGGCTGGATCAGCGCCGGGCGCAGGCACATCGCCCGCGCGTTCGGTGCCGCTGTGGGTATGCGCCACCTCCAAGTGGCCGACCGAGATCCCGCGGCGCAAGGCGGGCGCGAGACCGCTCAGCCAGAAATCCGGATCCGGTTCATCCAAAATCAGATCGCCGCTGAAGATCAGGTCTACCGGTTGCATGGATCAGACCCCCGCGTCTGATTGAGATTCGAATAATTCTACTTGTCGTGAATTGTCGGTTATGCGAAATTAGTTTGCAATATCACCTATTATTAAACTCATAGGATGGCCCGGGGAGGGGCACGCTAGGAATGCGACCGCCTTTGCGCAAGCGCTTACCCCGAATTCGTTGTTACTGTAAACTAATTATTCCACGTTAAGACAAATGCCGCAGCCTCTCGCTGGTTACAAAATAGCCGATTTCAGCCATGTCATGGCAGGTCCCTTCTGCTCGCATTTCTTGCGCATGTTGGGTGCAGAGGTGGTCAAGATCGAATCCATCGCGGGCGACCCGATGCGTAACTACGGCCCGCACCGGGACATGGACGGCATGTCGCCGGCATTCGTGGCGGCCAACGTCGGCAAGAAGTCCATCGCCATCGATTTGAAGTCACCCGCGGGCCTTGAGATCGCTCAACGGCTGGTGAGTTCGGCCGATGTGGTGTTGGAGAATTTCCGGCCGGGGGTGATGCAGCGGTTTGGACTCGGCTACGAGCAGTGTAAGCAATGGCGCCCACGCTTGGTGTATTGCTCCGTCTCAGGATATGGGCAAACCGGACCAATGCGCGACTATCCAGCGATCGACAATATTGTGCAGGCGACCAGCGGCATGATGGCCGCGAACGGCAATCCCGAAGATCCGCCATCGCGCGTGGGTTGGCCGGTCGTAGACACCTACACTGGAACATTGGCGGCGCTCGCGGTCTTATCCGCGCTGCTGCAGCGCGAACGATTCGACACGGGCCAATACATCGATGTGGCCATGTTGGATGCATCGCTGGTCATGCTGACCTCCTTGGCGACTCCTTATCTACTGACCGGGCAGATGTTGCCGCGGACGGGGGATGTGGGCTACAGCGGCGCGCCGACAGCGGCGCAATTCGTTGCCAAGGATGGGTTGCGGGTATCGCTCGGGGTGGTGCAGAACAACCAATTCGCGGCTTTGTGCCAGGTGATGGGTCGCCCCGAGTTGATCAAGGATCCGCGTTTCTCAGACCTGGTTTCGCGTTGCATGCCGGAAAATGCACGGCTGCTTCGCAACTTATTGATCGAAGTCATGGCCACGCGCGACAGCGGTTATTGGGAGCGCGAATTGAGCGCGCGGGGCGCGCCCTGCGGGGTCGTGCGCGATATCGGTCAAGTGTGCGACCAGGCCCGACATTCGCAGCGCGGCACCATCATGCCCACGCAGATTCCCAAAAGCTCGGCGGATGCGCCGGCCCCGGCCTACGTAAACGCGGGCTTTTTGTTCGAGCACAATGGTCCCGGATCGGATGCGCCGCCGCCGAGGCTGAGCGAGAATTACGCCTCGATTCTGGCTGATCTAAATTACAGCGAGTCCGAGATTGCCGAGTTGCTGGCAGCGGGTGTGGTTGGCGCGCCGGCCGAGGCCGCCTAAGGGTGAATGCGCCGCAGAAAAGTGATCAGCTGCGCCAGTTCCTCAGCGGAGAATAACCGGGTAAAGCGCATCTCGTGCTCCAGCATTTCCTCGCGAAGATTTTTTAGTGTGGTGCGCCCCGCGGGCGTGATGTAGACGCCCTGACGCCGGCGATCTATCGAGGAGGTCTTGCGGACCACCCAATGCTGACGCTCCAGGCGATGCACCAAACCCACGATGGTCGCCTTGTCGATATCCAGCTGATTCGCGAGGTCGATTTGCGCAATGCCAGGATTGGCATCGACCAGTATTAGCAAGCTGAACACGCCGGGACGAACGTCGCCTTCGCGCACCGTGCGATTGAAGTCTCGCCACAAGGCAATCTGTGCGCGGCGCAGATTGTAGCCCAGCAAATTGGGCAACAGACCGGTATTGATGGGCGGCGTTACGGTGGACCGTTTGAAACGCGACTCGTTTTTTTTACTCGCCAAAATTGCATGCTCCCGTCACACCTGCCCAGTATGCACTAGCCGCCTCTGCGCTGGCCACGAATGCGGCTAACCCCCACCCGGTGCGGCATGCTTGCTCTTGGGATAATGGTTGGTATCATCAACGAAAACGACGGCGCATTACTTCGCCTGCCGTTGATCATAATTACTAGTCATTGAACCTATCAACCAAATGGGGTGGCATTCATGGTAAGCAGGCGCACAGTCAATGCGGGGCTGGCTGGGTTGGGGATCGCATCGCTCGGAGCGGGGCTGTGGTCGATGCGAGCGCGGGGGGAGAGCGCCGCCGGGCCTGTGGTTAAGACTGGCGCGGGACCCGTCCGCGGTGAGGTGCATGGCGAAATATGCCGATTCATCGGCATCCCGTATGGCGCTCCAACCTCAGGTGCAGGCCGCTTCAAGCCGCCACGCCCGGTCCAAGCGTGGAGCGCCGTGCGGGATTCGGTTACCTACGGCGACAGTTGTCCTCAGGTTCCCTTAGGTGTGTCCCCGTTCGTGAATCAACACGGCGGAGGCGCCAAACCGCCGGAACCGAACCCGGTACAAAAGCAGCTGGCGACGTTTTTCTCGCGGCGAAATCCTGAGCCTAAACAGAGCGAGGATTGCCTGGTGCTCAATGTCTGGACGCCGGCGGCGGATACGGCCAAGCGTCCGGTGATGGTATGGCTGCATGGCGGGGGATTTGCCGTGGGCTCAGGATCCTCGCCCTCGTATGAAGGCGAACATTTGGCCAAGCGCGGCGATGTGGTGGTGGTGACCATCAATCATCGCCTCAGCGTATTCGGTTACCTATATTTGGGCGATCTCGCAGGTCCGGAGTTCGCTCAGTCCGGCAATGTCGGCATGTTGGATATCGTGCTGGCATTGCAGTGGGTGCGCGAGAACATCGTCGCTTTCGGCGGTGATCCGCACAACGTCACTATATTCGGCGAGTCCGGCGGTGCCGGCAAAGTCAGCGTGATGTGCGGGTTGCCCGCGGCCAAGGGGCTATTCCATAAAGCCATCATGCAAAGCGGCCCCTGCTTGCAAATCGCCACCAAGGAGCGGGGCACGGCCATTGCGCGGCAGTTGCTAAAGGAGTTGGAAATACCTGAATCGCGCGCGGCTGACTTGCAAAACGTCGACGCGATGAAGCTTGCTGCGGCCGCCAACAAGGCGGATTCCACCGTCGTACCCCGCGTTCTTGGCTTCGGACCCATGGGGCTGATTCCGCTGATTGACGACAATGTGATCTTTCATCATCCATTCGATACCGAAGCGGCGCCTGAGTCCGCCCAGGTCCCGTTTTTGGTGGGTTCGACGCGCGATGAGGGCGTATTGTTTGCGGCGCCTCTTCCTGATTGGGGGCAGATGAGCGAGGCCGATGTCATAAGTCGGGTGCGGCCCATGGCCGGCGACCATTCGGACGCTGCGTTAAAACTGTATAAATCACTGCATCCCGACGATGATCTGTCGTACTTGCTGGCCGATATCACCACGGATTTTTGGATGCGTCAGGCCGCGTGGCGAGTGGCCGAATTAAAAGCCAAACAGAAGGCGGCACCTGCCTACGTGTACGTGCTCAATTGGCGCGTGAATCCGCTCATCCGCTGTCCGCATGGTACCGATGTGTTTCTCACCTTCAACACCATTGAGACTTCGGCGGCCGTGGCGAACGCGGCGAATGCTCAAGCCGTCGCTGATCAAATGAGTGATGCATGGATCTCCTTTGCGCGCACCGGCAATCCTACCTGGCGCAAAGCGACGCCATGGCCGGCGTATGCCACGGACTCGCGTGCCAATCTGTTGTTTGATGTGGACAGCCACATCGTCAGGGACTACGACCAGCGCGCCCGCAAGTTCTGGAGTGCCATTTAAGTGCGAGCCGATGCGGCGACGGGCAGCGCGTGAGACTGCATTTCGAATAGCATGCCGACGGCACCTAAGATCAGGCAGTTCACGAGCAGCGAGGCAACGACGGCGGCGAGCTTGGAAGAATTAAATTTCATGTTTATCTCCAGATAGTTGATGAGAAGAATCCTCACAGGAGATATTGCAAACGGCGTGCCAGCGCCGTGCGCGTGTAAGTGCCTGTTTTTTTGGGAGCATGTGAAAACACGCCATTCGTAGTTGTCCGCGGACAGTGTTCGCGGACAGCGGCGGTCGGTCGAGTGGCCGCGATGCCATTTTCGATAGGGATCGGTCGCTCAGTCTTGGAAGATCAGTAACACATAGGCGATGAACAGCAAGATATGCACGCACCCCTGTAGAATGTTGGTGCGACCGCTCGCAAAGGTGATGCTGCTGCAGAAGAGTGTGAGTAGCAACATCACGGTATCGGTGTGCTGCAGACCCAATGCAAATTGCCGATCCATAAACTGACCGATGAGCAGCATCGCGGGAATGGTCAGGCCAATCGTCGATAGCACTGATCCAAGAGAGATGTTGATGGATCGCTGCAGTTGATTGGCTGCCGCCGCCTTGACAGCGCCCACTGCCTCAGGCGTCGCAACCAGAACCGCAATGATGATGCCGCCCAATGCGCCGGGCCAATGCAGGGTCTCGATCAGGTAATCGATCGGCCGGGCCAGCATCTGTGCCAGATAAATGACGGGAAGCAGGTAGAGCATCAGGCAGGCAGCGCTGATCCAAGCGTTCGGCGCCGAGACGTGCGCCTTTACTGGCTGATGTACAGGTGCCGCCGCATCTGTGTTGAAAAAGTCCCGGTGGCGTCCAGTCTGAATAGCCAGGAAAATGCAGTACAAACCGCCCGCGGCCACGACCAAAAACAGTTGCTGGTAGGGAGAGAGCGTAGGTCCCGGCGTGGTACGCGTAAAATCCGGCAGCACCAGGCTCATGATGGACAAGGGGATGATGACGCTCATGTAAGCGTTCGCTCCCTGAAGATTGTAATGCTGTTCGCGGTGCCTCCAGCCGCCAACGAGTAAGGACACCCCGACAATTCCATTGAGGATAATCATGATAACGGCTAGCAGGGTGTCGCTGACCAGCGCCGGATTGTTCTCGCCGTGCAGCATGACTGCCGAGATGCTGGCAACCTCAATGGCGATCACTGAGAGGGTAAGCACCAACGTCCCGAAAGGCTCGCCGAGTTTATCGGCCAGCGATTCCGCGTGTCGCACCACCGACAGCGAGGTGGCGATGACTAATAAAAAAAGCACGCCGGAGGTCAGCGGCAGCCAGGGCATGGACATCAGGCGGTCGACGATTCCTATGGGCGCAAGCGCCAAGGCCGCGCATGCTCCTAGAATGAGCAGCAGCAAGCCTTCCCGTCGAATGAGTTTAAGAGTGATTGCCATCCCTGATTCCGGGCAATCATACAAGGATAGGCGACAGCGCCAGGGGTAAAACTATATGATGACTTGCGACACCACTTTCTCATCAGCAACGAGAGCAGCCGTCAGTCATGCCATTCAACTGTGACAAATGCCCGGGTTGGTGCTGCACGCATCCCCGCATTGGGGTAACCGACTACGATATTTCGCGTTTAGCGAAGCATTTCGGCATCAGCGATAAAGCCGCGCGCAAGCGACTGACTTATAGGTACGTCTACGGCGATACTGTCGACGAGCAAATACTGCGTCACCAGAAGGACACGGTGTACAAGTCGGTGTGCAAATTGTTCGACCGCGAAAAACGCCGGTGTTCGGTGTATGCCGCGCGACCCAATGTATGCCGCAAGTATCCATACGGCGACACCTGCGGCTACTACGGCTTTTTAAAGTTTGAGCGCAATTTCCACGACGACCCTGATTTCGTGCCCTCGGCTTAAGGATCTGAGCGCGCCGGCGCGCGCCTAAACCCGGCGATTTGCCGGATTGCCGCCACGATCGCAAAACTTAGTCCCAATCCGCTAACCGCGCGCCAGCCGCCTGCATGCCAGGCCGTTACGGCGGTCGCGGATCCCAGCGCGCCGCCAAAAAACATGGCGCCCATGAAAACGGTGTTGAGCCTGGATCTCGCTTCCGGACGCAAGGCAAAAATGACATGTTGGTTGGAGATGAGGGAGGCTTGCACGGCAAAATCGAGCACGATCACGCCGACGACGAGACCGGGGATCGAGGTCCACAGACCGAAAATCAGCCAGGAAAGCACCGCCAACAGGGTGCCGAGCAGAATGGTCCGATGAGGACCGCGCTTGTCCGCAATCCGCCCGGCAATGGGCGCCGCCAGAATTCCCACTGCACCGACAATGCCGAATGCACCTGCAACGTCGGATCCGTAACCAAACCGCGGCTCCTCGAGGTGGAAGGCTAGCGTGCTCCAGAAAACCGAGAAGCCTGCAAATAAAAACGCCTGCGTGACCGCCGCCAAACGCAAGGCAGGAAATTCACGCCACAAGTGCCATAGCGAACCGATCAAGGCGGGGTAACGGAGCGCAGTTTGCGGTTGGCTACGCGGCAAGCGTAGCGCCATGAGCGCGCCCGCGGCCAGCGCCATCGGGACGCTGATGTAGAACATCGTTCGCCACCCCAAATGCGCACTCACGAAGCCCGCCAAGGTCCGGCTCAGCAAAATGCCGGCTAGAAGCCCGGACATGACAATGCCCACGGCAGAGCCGCGCCGCTCCGGTGCCGCCAGGTTTGCGGCCAGCGGGACGATCTGTTGAGCAACGGTGGCGCATATGCCCACCAGCAGCGACGCCGTCAGCACTAACACCGCACTCGGCGCAGCCGCCACGGCCAGCAATGCAATCGCCAGGATCACGAACTGCAGCGAAATCAGCCGGCGCCGTTCGACTTGATCACCCAGCGGTACCAGCAGCCACAGTCCTATGGCATAGCCCAGCTGGGTCGATGTTGGAATGAGCCGCGCGGCTTGACCGGGCAGATCGCGTTCCATCAGCGCCAGCATCGGCTGATTGTAGTAAATGTTGGCGACGGCAACGCCCGCAGCCGTCGCCATCGCCAACATCAGCCCGACGCGGAGCCGGGTTTCTCCGCCAGGCGCTTCTATCGCGGCAGCCGGAAAATGGCGATGGTATCTCCGTAGGGAAAGCCCATCTGGAAATTGCCGCCGGCCGCTACCGCAAGATATTGAACGCCGTCCACTGTGTAAGTCACCGGGGGTGCGACAGCAATGCCATAGAACCCCGTACTCTGTTTTTGTTGATGCCCAGAAACGCTGTATTCATGAATCTCTCTTACGGTTCTGCTCAGACGCGTGCAGTTCGTGCTCGTTAAAATACTACTAATCACCGATGTGCGGGCGTTTGTCGCAGGCACCTTGCAGTGCGGTCTTGTATGATTTTGCCGAAAATCGCTCAACCGATGATTTAGGGTTGCGATCTTGCGTAGTACTCGGTCAGCTCGGCGATTTCGCCCGCCGTCAAACGGCTCGCTTCGCCGCGCATAATGGCGTTCGGATCGTTGCTTCGGCTGCCCTGCGCAAATGCGGTGAGTTGCTCCAGCAAATAACTTTGCGGTTGTCCGCCCAAGTCGGGTGCACCTGCTTTGCCGTCTTTGGCGCCGTGGCAAGACAAGCAAGGCGCGATGCTGCGCATCGGATCGCCTACTCGTACCAGAGCAGGTGCTAAAGTTATTGTGACATCGGTCGGCCGCGCCAAACTCGAATAGTAGTGAGCCAGGTCGAGCATGTTTTCTTCCGTCAACGAGGCGGACATGGCTGCCATGATGGCGTTGACGCGGTCGCCATGCTGAAAGTCGAGCAGCTGTTTGAAAATCACCTCGACATATTGTCCGGCAAGGTAGGGAAAGGCGGTGGCGCCGGTCGGTTTGACGCCGTGGCAGGCGCTGCATCGCGAAGCCAATGCGGCGCCTCGCTGGATCTCGAGTTTCGTGCCCGGCGCGGCGGCTGCTGGCGGCACGATGACGTGAGTGTGCAGCGGGGCGGCGTTTTGGTCCGACCTCTGGAACTGCGGCGCGACCACGCCCGCAGCTCGACACATCCGCTGCCACAATGAGGCCGGCGCGCCGGCGCTCGGCAGGATGAGGAATCCGAAAACGAAGGCGACAATGCCCGCTACCACGACTACCGCGCATGCCCAGAACCCAAATTTTGAGGATCGAGGCCTCATTTGTTGAAGTAGAAAACGGCAGGAACGTTGGTTTTCGCAGTAATCAGCTGAAAAATGGGAAAGCCATAGTTCGCGACAGTGAGGGCGATCATCAGGGCAACCCACACCGCAAAACCGTTGAGCGCACTAGGGACCGTGAGCAAGGCGTGCATCGGCGCACTAAATCGGTACGCGGGCAGCGTTACTCGGGCGTTCCAATGGGCTTTCAGTAGAATAAAAACGAACAGCGCGCCGGAGGTCACCATCAACCCGCCGCCAACCACCGAAGCGATGACGGTCCAAGCCTGCGGAGCCAGCGCGGGGTTCGAGTAGTCGAAATAGGCCATCCTGCGCGGCATTCCGAGCAACCCGGCAAGATGCCAAGGCACGGTCATGATCAAAGCGCCCAAGAACCACAGCCACAGTTGCGCACGGATGGTCCTCGATTGGCCCAGCTCACGGCCGGTCAGGTGCGGCCATAGATCATAAGCAATCAGGAAATACATGATGACCACGGCGCCGGCAAAAATCAGATGAAAATGACCGGTGACCCACTGGGTGTTATGAATGGTTGAGTCGAGCTGGTAACTCATGTTGATCAGCCCGCCGGCTCCGCCCAAGCCCAACATCACGAAAGAGAACGTGACGCCCAGCAGGGCCGGGCTATTCCAAGGCAGCGCTCGAATCCAACCAAACACGCCCCGGCCGCCGCGCAGCCGCGCGGCAATTTCCACCGAGGCGCAAATCGTAAAAATGGTGAGCAATGTGGGAATGACCACCATGCCGGTGAACACGGCATGCACGAACTTGAAGCCCGAACCAACCTCGGGATCCGCAAACAAATGATGAATGCCGATCGGCATGGCAAACACCAGAAACAATGCAAAGGACAACCGGGCCATGACCTCGCTGTAGAGGCGCCCGCCGATGGCTCTGGGAACGATGACATAGAAAGCGATGTAAGCAGGCATCAACCAAAAATAAACGATGGCATGCAATGTCCAGGAAAACAGCACGCGCGCAAGCCCCGCGTCGATGGTGGATTTGAATCCCAATGCCACCGGCAGAATCTGAAACAAAATTTCAAGTGCAGCGCCCACCGCCGTCCAGGCCCAGAGGTAGGCACCCGCCATGTTGGCGTACATGGCCAGGGGAATGGGTTGGCCAGGATTGTGCTTGCGCCATACGTGTAGATTGATGGCCATGAGGGCCACCCAAATCCATGATCCGATCACCACCAAGACGATTCCGATATAGAAGAAAGGGCTGGCTATCAGCGGCGGATAAAAGGTGTAGAGAACCGAGGCGGCGCCGGAGGCGATCGCTGTGGCCGCGGTCAAGGCGCCCACGGCGACCAGTCCAAAGGCGACCCATGCCCAAGCGCGCCCGATCAGATCTTGTTTGAGCGACAGCTCGACGATGGCGTACCCGAATCCCATGGCCACCAGCATCGGAAACACATAGGCCATGACGGTGCCGTGGCCTGTCACGGAGCGGTAGTAGTATTCCGGAATGCTAACCCATGCATGCAGTGGACTGCGCAAGATCATCTGACCTTCGCCGAGCAGCAGCGCGGCCGAGAACAGGCCGAATGCGCTCCAGAAGTGCGCCAGCACCAAGTGGCGGCTTTTAATCACACCGGGCTCCCGCATGCGACGCCAGAAGCTTCTGAAATTCCGCGTTTGGCACGACGCGGACGTGGGCCCACATCGCCGCATGACCGGTCCCACAGTACTCGTGGCAGGGCATGAGATGGTCTCCCACGGTGGGAAACTGTGTCGTGAATGTGGTGATGTAGCCGGGCACTAACATGGCGTTTGCATTGGTGCCGGTGACCAGGAAGCCATGCACGACGTCAGCGCTCGTGCCTCTGAACGTGATGTTGGTCGCGACCGGCACCACGACGCATTCAGGATTGAAGGAGAACTGTTGGCCGATGACGCGCACGATGACGGATTGATCCGGGCGCAACTGCGCGCCTAGGTTCTCCTCAACGAATTCACCTGAGACGTGCAAGGTGGTGGGGTCGATCGGTTCAATGCCTGAAGGCGGCATGCTGGCCCAGTGTATTCCCGTGAATATGATGACGGCCAAGACCAATCCGATCAGGCTTATCGATACGACAGCCCAACCTCTCTCAGCGCTATCGCCTGCGGTCAATGCAGCATGCCTCGCGGCAGAAACACCAGCAGGTAGAACATCAGCCACAATCCAAAGACGATCGCGGTTGCGATGCCGGCGATGGTCAGAGCGCCGGCAGGCGCTGCTCTGAAGATTTTCTCAACCTGGGCAGGATCCAGTTTACGATCGTCCGGCGGTTCAAACATGGTGCGCTCCGCTGGGAGCGGCAGTATGCATTCGATGCGTGCGATGCTCTGTACGCTGCCGCACAATGTTTAAGCGCAATTGTTTGAATGCGTCGATAAGATAAACTCGCTCCATTCTTGAGCCGCGCGGCTTTTGCGCCACCAACACAGGATTCTTCACTATGATTGATCGCCGAACGTTTAGCATGATGATGGCCGCGGGTGCGCTGACCTCGATGACATCGAAAATCGCCGGCGCTGCCAGTGTGCCAAAGGCGACGAATGTTGTCTTGGTCCATGGACTGTATGCGGACGGTTCGTGCTGGCTCGAAGTCATACCCTATCTGCAGAAGGCCGGCTTGAACGTAGCGGCCGTGCAGAACCCGTTGGTTTCGCTCGCGGAAGACGCGGCCGCAACGCGACGTGTCCTCGCGATGCAGGAGGGTCCCACGGTGCTGGTCGGCCATTCGTTTGCGGGCACCATCGTCAGCGAGGTCGGTGTCGATGCGAATGTCTCTGCGCTGGTTTATGTGGCGGCGCGCGCACCCGACGCCGGTGAGGATTTTGCGGCGCTGGCGGCGAAGTATCCGAAACCGCCGGCCAGTGAAGGCGTGGTGCGGGCCAATGGATATTTTTGGCTCAGCGAAGCGGCGTTTCTCAAGGATTTTGCCGGCGACATAGACCCGGTCAAAGCCCGTGCGCTTTATGCGGTTCAGGGTCGCGTCGCCAACGCACTGGTGACTGAAAAGACTTCAGCGGCCGCCTGGAAAGTAAAACCGAGCTGGTATCAGGTGTCAGCCAATGACCGTACGATCGACCCTTCGTTGGAGCGTTTTCTTGCCAAGCGGATGAACGCAACTACGATCGAACTGCCCTCCAGTCATCTGTCTCTGTTATCCCACCCTAAAGAGATTGCGGATCTCATTCTGGCCGCCGCCGGCCGGGGCTGATTTGACTTTTGCACTGCAAAGTTGCGCCCTGCCTTGGCCTGGACTATTGTCTAGACGGTGATCGGGGGGAGGGGCCAGTAGATGCTCCGGTATATAGGTCATTG
Organism: uncultured Steroidobacteraceae bacterium; assembly: GCA_964657675.1. GTDB lineage: Bacteria > Pseudomonadota > Gammaproteobacteria > Steroidobacterales > Steroidobacteraceae > Bog-1198. The sequence goes on along the minus strand of CAZZWE010000022.1, from coordinate 20,366 downwards.
TTGCGTGGTACTTGGTGCCGCCTTCGTCGTTGCGGCGACCTTGCTCGTTGCCTACCTTTTCATGAAGTCGCCGATGTTCAACTGACAAGCGTTGCTCGCCCACTTCTTAAATGATCCACTGATGCGCGACCAGTAGTCGTGCAAAGGTCACCACGGTCAAGTGGGGATGGGACTGGATTTCGAATAAGTATCCGACCGCGCCCATGATCAGGCCGTTCAGGACCAGTGCTGCGACGACTGCGCTGAGTTTGGAAGAAAGAGTGCTCATGGTTAATCTCCTGGCTGTGAGTGGTTTTGATCTCGCAGTAGAGATAAAGCAAGCCTCGTGCCAACGGCGAAGGGCGCTCAAGTCGTTAATTTAAATAGCGATTTTTCGATGATCATCGGCGCGGTCTGTCCGCGGACACTGTCCGCCGGACATCCGGACAAATCAGCAGATTCATTTCCGCCGCCAAGGCGACCGCCTCCGCACGAGTGCGTGCATTCATCTAAGGGATCGTGGCTTTCTTTCATTCGTGGGCGGCACCTCGGCCGTTGCGGTGTACAGCGCTTTGGAAAGTGGGCACAGGTCAGGCTCCGTCCAAGTGCGCCGGGCCTGCGTTGAGAATAGTTTCTCTTTGGTCCAGAACAACTCCATCCAGCCACTGTGCCCTAGCCGCGTTTGCATCAGGTGATTGATGATTTCGTGAATTGGTGTGCTCGAGGGCTGATCCTCCAAAAATGCCCGCGCTGCCTGTACTGATGCCAAGGTAATGGTTTCGTGATACCCCGAGTGATCGGTGTTGGCGACCCCCGTGGCTTCGTTGTAGGCACGGATGATGGGCGGTAGGCGCGCTTCGGCGTACCCGTGAGGTTTATGCCGCAGCAGCCACAGCGCAAGGGCAAAGTGAGCGGCGTGGGTCCACTGCGGCTTTGGCAGGGTGCGATCGAGCACGCGCTCGACCAATCGGCTGACATCCAACTCAGATGAAAATTGTGCGTCCAGGTTATTTGATGGGCTCATCGTCTTGGCTCGATTGAACTAGAAAAATGCGCGCGCTGCACTCGCCAGTGCCTGGCGTAGGGGTTCCGCCGCGAAATCGACAAAGGCTCGCTGTTTCGCTGTACGGGATCGGCCGGGCGGAAACACCAAGTAAACCGGTATCGGCGGTGGCTCGTACTTCATCAACAATACCTTAAGCTTTCCTTCTGCCACGGCATCCGCTGCCTGATAGGACATGACCCGGGTTATGCCATGCCCGGCCACGGCAGAATCCACCGCCGCCGCGGCTGAGTTTACGACCAGCCTTGGGCGAACGGCGATGGGAACAAGCCGCCGGCCGCTGGCCGATGCGAAGCGCCAAATTTCCGTTTCAGCGCCATCACGTTCCATGATGCATCCATGATCGCGCAGCGACGAGGGTACCCGCGGCGTGCCATGTCTTTTTATATAAGAGGGGGCGCAACACAGCACTCGCCGCACCTCGCCGATCCGCGTGACAACCAGGCTGGATTCAGACAAGTGCGCCAGGCGAATCGCCACGTCAATGCCTTCTTCCACCAAATTCACAACGCGGTCAACGAGCAGCAGTCGGGCCCGAACGGCAGGATTGGCGTTCAGGAAAGCGTCCAGCACCGGCCGCACATGGAGTTGCCCGAACATAAGCGGCGCGGTGATGGTGAGCAGTCCGCTGGGCTGCTCTTGCTCCGCGGCCGCGCCGCGCTCTGCGGTGTCGAGTGCCGCCAGAACGTCTCGACAGGTGGATAAATAACTCTCGCCAACGGGCGTCATACGCAGGGCGCGTGTGCTTCGAAACAGCAGGCGGGTGCTGAGCCGACTCTCAAGCAGCGCGATGGCGCGGGTGACGGTGGCGGGCGAGTGACCGAGACTGCGCGCAGCAGCGGCGAGCGACCCGCGGTCAACGGAGGCTACAAATACACGCATCGCGTCGATCCGGTCCATCGTTGCAGATCCTGCAAGTAAGCATTGAAAGCTACAGGCGTTGTACTACTTTATGCAACAAGCCACAATCCTCGCGCGGCGCCTTCACTTATAAATCTAATACCGACCGAGCCGTTCGGTCCGGCGGAGAACACCTCAATGGCAACCACCGCAGATGCGATGGCAACTCCCAAGCCGCTCGACTATCTACCTATCAGCTTGTTTGGTTCGACCATGGGTCTGACCGGATTGAGCGTGGCTTGGAAGCAGGCGCATGGTCAATTCGCGGCTCCTCTATGGGTGTCAGAGGCAATTGCCGCGGTGGCGGTCATCGCGTTCGTGGTGCTGTTGATTGCCTATGGCATCAAAGCGGTGGGCGCGCCGGAGAAGGTGCTGATGGAATTTCGCCATCCCATCGCCGGCAATCTTTTCGGCACATTGCTGATCAGTATTCTGTTGCTTCCCATTGTCATCGCACCGGTCAGTCTCATCACCGCGCAGATCCTTTGGGGCGTTGGCGCGGTGGGCATGGTGCTATTTGCGTGGACCATGGTGAGCCGCTGGATGAGCGACCGACAACTGATCGCGCATGCGACACCCGCATGGATCGTGCCCGTGGTCGGAATCTTGGATGTGCCGCTGGCACTGCCGACACTGGGCCTGCCTCCCATGCCAGAGGTGATGGTGCTGAGCGTCGCGGTGGGTCTATTTTTCGCGATCCCACTGTTCACGCTCATATTTTCGCGCTTGGTATTCGAGCCACCGATGCCCGACTCACTGCAGCCCACGTTGTTGATCTTGGTGGCGCCGTTTTGCGTAGGCTTCTCGAGTTACGTGGTCACGGTCGGAAAAATCGATTTGTTCGCCGAGTCGCTTTATTTCCTGACCTTGTTCGTGTTAGCCGTGTTGTTGGGCCGGCTGCGAATTTTGCGGCAATGTTGTCCATTTCGCGTCACGTGGTGGGCGGTAAGCTTTCCACTGGCTGCCGCAACGATAGCGGCCCTCAAATTCTCGGCATTCGATTCGAACTGGTTCACCGTGGGAGTGGCGTGGTTGTTGCTGGCGTTCACCACGGTGATGATTGCCGGGCTTTTGATTCGCACCGTGTTCGGTGCACTCACCGGTGAAATGAAGACCCTGAGCACATGACCGGGACATCGGACACCACCATGCGGGCCGCGGTGGCACCGGCACCGGGTCAGCCGATGCAGGTGTGTTCCGTGGCGCGACCCAAAGCGCAGGCGGGCCATGTGTTGGTGCGCATTCAGGCCAGCGGCGTCAATCCCTTGGACGTCAAGATTCACGCCGGCGCGGCGCCGCATGCCCAGCAGTCGCTGCCCGCCATTCTGGGCTTGGACCTTGCCGGAGTCATTGAAGCAGTAGGCGAGGGAGTGCAGCAGTTTCTTCGCGGAGACGAAGTCTATGGAATGACCGGCGGAGTGGGTGGCCACCCCGGCACTTTGGCGCAATTTGCCTCGGTGGATGCATCCCTGTTGGCTCGCAAGCCTAAGAATTGGTCGATGCGCGAGTCGGCGGCGTTGCCGTTGATTTTCATCACCGCCTGGGAGGGGCTGGTCGATCGGGCGGCATTGGGCGCCGATCAAACGGTGCTGATCCACGGCGGTGCAGGCGGCATTGGTCATATCGCGGTGCAGTTGGCGAAAGCGCGGCACGCCAAGGTGTTTGCAACCGGCGCGGCACGCCAGCGCGCGCTGATCGAAAGTCTTGGCGCCACTTTTATTGACTACACCGGCCAGCAAGCCGGCGAGTACGTGGCCCAATTCACCGGGGGTGCGGGCTTCGATGTGGTTTTCGACACGGTCGGCGGCGCGACGCTAGACGCGTCGTTCGCCGCCGTGGCGCGCTTTGGCCATGTCGTCAGCGCGTTGGGATGGGGCACGCATTCGCTCGCGCCCTTATCTTTCCGTGCGGCCACTTACTCCGGCATTTTCACGTTGCTGCCCTTGCTCACCGGCCAAGGGCGGGCGCACCACGGTGAGATGTTGCGCGAAGCCACACGCTGGGTCGAGGCGGGAGCGGTGCGCCCCCACCTTGATCCGAGGCGCTTTACGCTCGATACCGTTGGCGAGGCGTACGCCGCGATTACGGCTCGGACCGCGGACGGCAAACTGGTCGTTGATGTCGGTGGAGACAGCGCGTGAAATGGATCCAACTCGCCGTGCTGCTTTTAGGAGCTTTCACCATGACGACTCCGACGGCGCAAGCCGCTGTGTCCACCGCAATCCACTATCGAACAGTGACGGTAGATGGCATCGAGATTTTTTACCGCGAAGCCGGAAATCCGCAAGCGCCGACCCTGCTGCTGTTGCACGGCTTTCCAACCTCGTCACATATGTTTCGCGATCTCATCCCGCTGCTGGCGGATGAATATCACTTGGTGGCGCCCGACTATCCTGGGTTTGGCTACAGCGCGCGTCCGACCGTGATCGAGTTCAACTACACGTTCGACCATTTGGCCGATGTCATGGAGCATTTTGTCGATGCACTGGGATTGAAGCGGTACTCTTTGTATATGCAGGATTTCGGAGGCCCGGTGGGCTTCCGGCTCGCGTTCCGACGGCCGCAGCAGATACGCGCCCTGATCATCCAAAATGCGAATGCTTATGATGCGGGGGTATCACAAGGCGTACGTGACGTGGTATTGCGCGTCTGGAAGGAGCGTACGCCCGAAACAGAAGCGCGGCTCAAACAGCTGTTCGAACTTCCGGCGACTCAGCGACAATACCTGGAAGGCGCGCCCGATCCGTCACTCGTCAGTCCGGATTCTTGGCAGCATGCGCAATGGGGCATGGACCGGCCGGGCGACAAGGAAATCCAATTCGCACTGCATGCGAATTACGGCAGCAACGTCGAGCGTTATGATGAGTGGCATGACTACTTCCGCAAATTTCAGCCGCCCACGTTGATTGTGTGGGGCAAAGGCGATTTTGTGTTCACGCCGGCAGGCGCTGAAGCCTATCGACAAGATCTCAAGCAGGTGGAGTTACATATGCTGAACGCGGGTCATTTTGCGCTGGAGACCAACGCTGCGGAGATCGCCGGCTTCATCCGGGGTTTCAAGGCATCGCGCGAGTGATTAATTTGCGTCGTAACCTGATTCCTATCTCTGTCCTGGGCGCGGCCGTGCTGGCATTGCCGCTCATGGCCGGCTCCGCCGATCAACATTTGTCCCTGAAACACGGTGTCTATGTTAGAGCCGAATCACCCTGCAGGGGCGCCCCTAACGCCGCGATCCTCTCCTGGAATGGGACAGGATTTTCCGGAGCGCACTCGAGTCAGTGCAGATCCCAGGCTGAGCACCTAGATGGGCCACGCTTTGCAATAAATACCACGTGCGCTGCACAGGGTGATGGATCTCCCAACAAAGCAGGATCCGACAATACAGATTCGTTTGTACTGAATCGGCTGTCGCGCAGTCGCTTTGAATTCATCAAAGAAGGTCAGGATAAAGCGATCTATCGCTGGTGCAGTGTGAAAGCCGTCGATTAGCGGTCGGCGGTCCGCTCGATCGGGCTTGGATATTCACTCGCCATCCGACATGATGACGAGACTATGATGCGGGCGCTGCATATTGACCGGACGACGACGCCGACTGCGGGTTGTCGACGTCATCTCGTGGAATGCCGTAATTGCGGCCTGTTGCAAGTTCAGCCCGAGGTGGAAAGGCGCGACATCGTGTCCTGCAGCCGCTGCAAGACGCAGTTGGAGCACAGTGCCGGCAAAAGTCTCGATGCCACGCTGGCATGTGCAGTTGCGATCATGCTGCTGCTCATTCCGGCTTGGACCGCGCCGTTTTTAACGGCCTCGGCGCTCGGCGCGACGCGAACCAGCTATTTGCTGATGAGCGTCTCGGTGGTGTGGAGCGATGGTTCACCGCCGCTGGCACTCATCGTCTTTTTGTTTGTGCTGGTTTTTCCGCTGGTGCGATTCGGTGGCTTGAGCATTGTGTTATGGACGCTACGCTCCGGACGACGCCCCGCGTGGCTCGCGCCGGCATTCCGTGTCTGTAACGTACTGCAAACATGGGCGATGCTTGACGTGTTCCTGCTGGGCCTGCTGGTTGCCTATATACGGCTGCGAACCTCGCTGGTCGTGTCGCTCGGCACGGGGGCCGTCTGTTTCATTCTGGCGGGATTTCTATCGTTGATAGCCCGGGCGACTCTCGATAAAGCGCAAGTTTGGCGGCTGATCGGCGATGATCGCGAGGTCATTACGACGCGGACCATGGCGTGTCCGGCCTGTGAGTTGGTCATGCCGTACGCCGAGGGTTCGGCATCCTGTCCGCGTTGCCAAGCTACCGTGACGGCACGCAAGAAAAATCCTTACTCGCGCTCGCTGGCGTTGTTGTTGGCAGCGGGATTGATGTATCTACCCGCCAACATCTACCCCATCGCCACCATTCCAATCGATGTCACGCCCACTTCGTACACGGTGCTGGGGGGCGTGATTGACCTGGCCAGATCGCATCTAATTGGTTTGGCCGCGTTGGTATTCACAGCCAGCTTCACCATTCCATTGCTAAAGATGCTGGGGTTAGCGTGGTGCGCGTCCTCGGCGCTGTGCCATTCCTGCCGGTTTCTGGTCGGCAAGACGCGGGTGTTTCGAGTGGTCGAGGAGATCGGTCGCTGGTCGATGGTGGATCCGTTGACGATTGCTTGTTTCGTGCCGGTGTTGCAGTTCAATGCACTGATCGATGGCCATGCGGAGCCCGCCGTCGTGCCATTCTCTGCGGTGGTGATATTGACCACGCTGGCGGTGCAGTTCTTTGACCCGCGTAAAATGTGGGACGTGGCGGAGTTAAAGCGATGAACGAGCCGGTGCCGCAGACCAGCACGCGCCGCACGATTTGGCCGAATGTCATTTGGGGCATTCCGCTGGTGGCGTTGCTGATCGTGGGATATGTCGGCGTTCGGGCGTTATTGAACCGCGGCGAAGTGATCACGGTCACCTTTAACAAGGCCGCCGGCGCGAAAGCCGGAATGACCAAGGTGTTGTACCAAGGTATCGAGGCGGGACAGTTGATCGACATCGTGCCCAACCCCGATGGTCGGCGCTTGGACTTCCGCTTGCGGCTGGTGCCCGCGGCGAAGAATGGCTTGAATAGCAACGCCCGCTTCTGGCTCATCGGTGCCAATCCAAACTTTTCCGACTTAAGTTCCTTGAAAGCCGTGGTGTCGGGAATCGCCATCGGCTATGCGCCCGGAGAGGGGGGCGAGCCTGAGACGCATTTTGAAGGATTGGATAATGCGCCGCTGATTTTGCCGGGCGATAAGGGTACGCGCTACGCGTTGCGTGCCCATTCTCTCAATTCCATCCATGAAGGCAGTATCGTGCTGTTTCATGGGCAGGCCATCGGCAAAATCATCGAGATCCGTTTCGATGGCAGTCACGGCTTTCGCCTGCAGGCTTTCATCGACCAGCCCTATGATGCGCTGATTCGGGCGGGCGCCCGGTTTTGGAAGGTCAGTCCCCTGCGGTTATCCTTTGCCGGTGGCGGCATCACGGCCAATCTTGCTCCGGTGAGTACGCTTCTGGCCGGCGGCATTGATTTGGAAATCGACACTACGCAGCCTGATGGGAAGCAAAGTCCCGCCGGCACCGAATTTACACTTTATTCTTCGCACAATGCTGCCCGACAAGGGTTGTCAGGTCCCACCGTGCGTTACGAATTCGCATTCGACGGCGATGCGGGCGTATTGGACGAAACCTCCGCGGTCACCATGAACGGCTACCAAATCGGCGAAGTCGAGTCGACGCAGTTGGCCTATCACGAGCGCACGGGCGCGCCTTATGGAATTGCCACCGCCGTACTTTATCCGCAGCAAATGCATTTGAGCACGGAGTCGAACGCGCCCGATGACTGGCGCGCCGTGACCGACGCCGCGCTCTCTCGACTCATCCATCTCGGCTACCGGGCACGGTTGCAGCAGTCGCCGCCTGTGCTCGGCGATCAGTCGATTCAATTGGTGCGCACCGTCGGCGCGCCTGCGGCGCAACTCGCCTCTCAAGGCGGCATCCCGCGTTTTCCGAGTGCGCCTGGATCGAGCAATCTGGATGACATCGCCGCGAAGGCAGACGTTTTTCTCAGCAAATTGGATGCCGTTCCACTCGAAGAGATCGGCGCCAATCTGAAGAAGATCACCGCTAATCTGGATCATTTGATGTCCGCGCCGGAACTCAAAGACAGCTTGGCGCATTTGCATTCCACGTTGGCCTCGATCGACAAGCTGCTGGGCGACGTGCAGCCGCAGGTGGGTCCTTTGATCGGCAATCTCAACGACGCGGCAGCGCAACTCTCCGGTACCGCCTCGGCCTTGCGTCAAGCGGTGGAAAGCGGTGGGCCAAGTGGTGATGCCAACCTGTCCGATGCCATCCGTCAAATCACCGACGCGGCCCGCTCGATCAAAACCTTGACCGATTACTTGGATCGGCATCCCGAAGCGTTGATTCGCGGCAAGAGACCGGACAAATGAACACAGTTCGACTGATGCGATGGATCGTGGCGAGCGCGTTCACAATTTTACTCGGGGCGTGCCAGAGTGCGCCAACGCGGATCTATAACTTGGAGCCCGTCGCTCCGGCGAAGCGCTTGGATCAATATCAGGCGCCGGCATTGCGGGTCGATACGGTGAATGTCCCGGCGGGTTGGGACCGCATCGAAATTCTGCGTCCAGCATCCTCGGGAGCGGAACAAATATCCGATTTTGATCATTGGCCCGCGCCGCTGTCGCAAGTGGCGCGCTTGGTGCTCTCCGACGATTTAGACCAGCGCCTACCGTTGGGCAGCGTTATCTATCCTCGCCTGCCAAAATCCAATGGTGCACTCGGGGTCAGCGTGGACATCTTGGCGTTCAGCGTTGAGGGCTCGCAAGCCTCGATGCGGGCAAGCTGGCTGATTTCAGGCGCCGGTATCGCGGCGGCCGGAGTACCGAGCGCAAAGCGCAGCGCGGCGTTGCTGGTGACCTCGATGTCGGGCTCCGATCCGACCGCGACCGCCCACACTTGGAGTGTATTGATCGGCCAGTTGGCCGATCGAATTGCGGCGGATGCCGCCTCATTCACTTTGCCTTAAACCTACGGGAGATCAGCGATGAATAAAGTGTTTCAGATATGTGCGGCGTTGGTGCTGATCTGCGGCAGTGTCACTGTCGCGCATGCCGACAGCTATGACGACACCATTCATACATTCAAAAAGGCCGGCAAGAGTGGCACGTATTTTCCGAAGGCCTACGGATACGCGGTATTTCCGACGGTTGGCGGCGCGGGTTTCGTGGTTGGTGCCGCGCATGGGAAAGGTCGCGTTTACGCGCGCGGCGTGCTACTGGGTGATACGACCATGAATCTGCTCAGCGCCGGTTTGCAGGCGGGCGCCAAAGCCTACAGCGAGATCATCTTCTTCGAAGACAAGCGTGCGCTGGAGGAATTCCAAAGCGGCCACTTCGAATTCGGCGCAGATGCCAGCGCGGTGGCTATCACGGCGGGCGCCGAGGCGGGTGCGGGCACCAGCGGTGCGAGTTCGGAAGCCAGTTTGGATTCATCCAACGCCGGGACGGGCAGCGGCGGCTTCTACAAGGGCATGGCTGTGTTCACCATCGCCAAAGGCGGCTTGATGTACGCAGCGACCATCTCGGGCCAACAATTCACCTACGTGCCGCGCGGCGGCAACTAGGCGATGGCTGCAAGGAACTGGGACAGCTCGCGAGCAAATGCCTGCGGGTGAGTCCAAGTCATGCCATGAGAGGCGGCGGCGATAGTTTTTCGCCGCGCATGCAGAATCCAGCTGCCGAGCATCACGGCATTGTGACGGTACACGACGGGGCTGCGCTCGCCATCCACGATCAATGTGGCGCAGGTGAGTTGCTGCGCGTCGGATTGTCGATACACGGGAAGCGGATCACGTAATTGCGGCGCCAAGGTTGCGGCATTGTCACGAGCCATATTCTTGAACACTTCGGCGCTGCGATCCCAAAAACCTGCCCGACTGGTCGAATCGACAAACAGTCTCAAACCTGCATCGATCGCCCCCGCCGCAATCAACTCAACCGCCCGTGCGCGAGTGGAACGGTCCTCCGGCGGCAGATCCCCTTCAATGCATGCATCGGTTTCAATTGGGCCGGCCGGATCCACCAGTGTCAGGCTGCGAATCAGGTTGCCGTATCTTAAAGCCGTCTGATAGGCGATGCACGCGCCTCGGGAATGGCCGACTAGATGGATCGGACGATGTCCCAACCTCTGCAAAAACCCCGCAATTTGTTCCGTGTGGCCCACCCAGCTAAACGGCGTGCCGGCGGCGGACGGCAGTCTCGGATAATAATGGCTAAGGCTGGGCGCGAGGACTCGAAAGCCGGCCGATGGCGCCAGCAGTTGCGGTCGCCAGTAACGGTAGTCGCACAGGGAGCCGTGCACGAACACCAAGTCATCGCCAGAGCCGCGTTCCACGTAGGCGATGCTGTGCGAAGCATCCAGCAGCATTACCTTGGGCTTGGGCAGATCATCCGGTGGATTGGTCATCGCCGAGCAATTGTGCCTGCCGAGTTGCCCAGCGTCATCAGTTGTCGCGGCTGCCGAGCAATCGCATGAGGCGTATTTGAGTGGTGTCGCCGAAATGGTCGTTGGCGGCACGCAGACCCTCCAACGAGCTGATGGTTTCAACGCAGTTTCGACCTTCCCGCTTGGCGCGATACAGGGCGGCATCGGCCAATTGCAGCAGGCTCAAGGAGGTGTCGACCGATAGGGGCATCACGGAGGCATAGCCGATCGAGACGGACACGCAGTTCCAAGAGTTGCCAAGATGGGTGATCCTCAGGTCCAAAACCGCCTGCCTTATCCGTTCAGACACTTGCGCAGCGCTGGATGAGTCCGTATTCGGCAACACCAAGGCGAATTCTTCGCCGCCGAAACGCGCCACAAAATCATCCGGCCGGCGCATTTCTTCGTTGAGTACCTCGGCCACGGCGCGCAGGCACCGGTCGCCTTCCGGATGCCCGTAGAGGTCATTGAACTGCTTGAAGTTGTCGAGGTCGACGATGGCGACGGCGAGTGGAATTCGGAGGCGAATCGCCCGGTCCCATTCGGTCTGGAAACGATCGTCAAAGGAGCGGCGATTGCCGATGCCGGTGAGGCCATCGAGTGAGGCCAGTAGAGTGAGCCGAGCGTTGGTGCGGCGGAGTTCCTCGGCGGTGCGGTGCCGTTCCATCATGAGAACGGAGAACGGAAATAGCGCCACGACATGGAATCCAAAATAGAGTTGCAAGGCCAGATCGCGCGGAATCCATAAGTCCGAAGACCAAGCAGTGCCGAATGGGCCCCAGCCGCGGGTGGTTAGGAACACTGCGATCAAGCATAGGCCGGCCACGGCAATGGATGATCCGGCGAAAGCCAGCAACGAGTCGACTAGCAATAAGATCGGGTACAGCAGGAAGATCAATGAATATTGGCTGACGGAAAATATCAATGCACAGCCGAGAAACGCCAGCAGCAAAATTCCCAGGGTCTTGGGCAGTGCGCTGCGGGTAAACAACAGGCGCATTTGCGGTGAGGTCCACGCCAGCGCCAAAGGTAGGGTTGCGGCGACTCCCAAGGCATCTGCAGTAGCCCAATTGTTGAATGCCAACAAATACGGCTGAGCGTTGAGCACGTGAAACAGCCACGCCGCCATGAGACCTGACAACCCCGGTCCTAGTATCAGTGCGGCAAAGAAGCGGGCATGAATGCGCGTTGTCCGCAACCATTCTTCCACATCCGAGCACGCGGGCAGTATCGCCGCGCAGACCAACACCTCCGTTGCGGAGCAGACTCGCTGGCCAAGTTCCGAGATGAGAGAATTATCATCCAAGAATTCGCCGATGCCGGTGCCGATCTCGATGCCGAGTAACATCAAGATCCAAGTGGAGCGGGGCCGCATCAGCAGCAGCGCCACCGTGACGCCGTTCAACGGCCAGACAATGGTCCAGCCGTCGCTGAAAGCCAATCGGTTCAGTGCCCAGTCGGCGGCAAAATAGATCAGCGCGTAGGACAAAAACGTCTTGGCGCCGCGGATCCAGGATTGACTCATTGCCTACGTCCAACCCAAAACATCTAATGTTGAAGTTTGCGTCAATTGGGCCTGGATCGAAGCCATTTGTATGGCTGTTCCGCGTAGGCGGTGTGTGACGGCTTAAGCACTTTTGTCAAATACCTAAGTCCTGCGATGCGATTGGACCAACCTGGAACAAAAGCGCTAGTGTGCCGCTATGGAGTTGGCACTGGACGGCAAAGGGTTCTTGTACGAGCAGATCGCGCGCAGTTTAAAGGTCGCCATCCTCGATGGGCGGCTCGCGGCAGGTACCCGGCTTCCCTCCACACGGTTGCTGGCACAGGCTTTGAAGGTGTCACGCAAGTCCGTGCTCGAGGCCTACGATTTGCTTTGTGCGGAACAATTGGCGGTGGCGATTGCAGGGTCGGCGACTCGAGTGGCCGATACGAAGTCAGGGTTGTCAGCGCGCGTGCGTCCGCTGAAAGTGGCTCCGCCATCACGCTATGTTGCGCGAATGCGGCAACTGCCGCCGATTACCCTCGCCGGTTATTCGCGAACTGCGGTGCGCCCCAAGTACAATCTTCAATATGGCGAGCCGCTGATCCGCGCCACCCTGTTTAATTCGTGGCGCCGAAAATTATCGGCGGCGGCGTTGCGCGCCGGATCTCGCTACCAGCCCGCGGGCGGCTATCTGCCTTTGCGACGTGCCATCGCGGAGTTCCTAGGCCGCCGCCGCGGCGTTATCTGCGATCCGGCCAACGTCTTGATTGTGAGCGGAACCCAGCAGGCGCTCACGCTCGTAGCTCGCGTAGTGCTTGACGAGGGCGATACTGCCGTCATCGAAGATCCCAACTATGAATTGGCAGCACAATGCTTAACGGCCCATGGGGCCTCCCTGGTCCGCGTGGAAACGGATAGAGAAGGTTTGGATGTGTCGAAGTTGCCTGATCAGCCCACGAAGCTGGTGGTCGTGACCCCTTCGCATCAATTTCCGTCGGGCGTGGTCATGTCACTGGAACGACGCTTAGGATTGCTCAAGTGGGCGTCTCGGGTCGGCGCTTGGGTGTTCGAAGACAATTATGACGGGGAGTTCGGCGGCGGAAAGAGAATCGATCCGGCCCTGTCCTCACTGGACCTGTCGGACCGCACCCTCCATGTCGGCAGCTTCTCCAAGACTTTATTTCCCTCGCTGCGGCTTGGCTATATCGTGTGCCCCGCCGGGTTGCGTAATGACTTGATCATGGCCAAGCTCTTGGACGACCTAGGCTCTCCGAGCATCGAGCAGGCAGCGCTCGCCACTTTCATACAAAGCCGGCAGTACGAAAAGCACCTGCGAAAATCGGTCGATGAATTGATGCGCCGGCGTAAAATTCTCATCGCCATCCTCGGGAAGCTCATGCCGGAAATCGAATTGGGCCCCTACGAAGGCGGGATGCACTTCATCGTGTGGCTGCCCCATATGTCGTACGAGAAGCTTGACCTGCTCATCAAGAAAGCAGCCGCTTTGGATTTAGGGATTTATCCGGTCCATCCTTATTACAAGGCTAAACCTGCCAAACCGGGATTGCTCATCGGTTACGCTGGTCTTTCTCCAGCCATGCTGCGAACCGCCGCCGAATTGCTTGCGCGCTGCATCAATGCGGTGACGGCAACGACACCGTCGCCACGTCGTTAGAACAACGGTTGCCAGGCGGGGTGGTTTGCCGATCTTGATTTGTTACGTCGCGTTTCTGGCTCCTGCGCTTTGTTGATCTCCGTGACGTCGAATCCCTCAACGAAAATGCCGACCACAGCGCCGTCGGTATTACGAATGGGTTCATACACGAAATTGACCAGCATTGACTCCGGCGTGGACGAGATGCCTCGACGAACCAGCAAAGGCATGGCCTGTGAAGCGAATCGCTTTCCGGTTGCGTACACGCGATCCAGGATTCGCGGGTATTCCTGGTCTCGGACTTCCGGCACGACTTCGGCAACGGATCGGCCAATGAAGTCGCGATCGCCCATGAGATTTTTGTAAGCGCGATTTACAAACTCAAATACGTGATTAGGACCGCGCAATATTGCGATGAAGCCAGGAGCGGCCAAGTATTGCTGTTCCTGCCGTGCGAGGCTGCCGATGAGATGGCGCTCAGCCAACACACGCTCGGTTGTCTCCATCGAATCCAGCAGCACCCCACCGACGCCATGCTCTGACGCCGCATCATAGATAGGACTAAAGCTGTAATTCCAAAAGGATTCCTCGGTGAATCCATCGCGAGTGCGCAGGAATATTCGATCGCGGTTCCAGGTCGCTCCACGACCGCACATGACATGCTCAATTTCAGATTCGATCAGCTCCCAGTGTTGCCCCCACGCTTCGCGGGCAGAAACACCGAGAAAGGGAATCAGTTTACCGTCGCCGACCACGGCATTGTGGGCCTCATTGAACAAATTGGAACGATTGTTTCCCCACCAGATAGCCATGGGGTGAGCGCAGTTGAGCATCTGGCGAGTAGCAGCCTTCAGCGATGCGGGCCAAGCTGAGGGATGACCCAATGCAGAGGACGACCAGTCATGCGTGCGGAAAACTTGCGGCATGCCACCCGGCGCCTCGAGGAAATCGAGTGACCCGGGAATATCCGTGCCGCTTTTAACCGACGTGTGCTTCCATGACGCCATTGCTCATTGTACGACCATTCCGCGCCGTTCAGATCAATATCGAATGTCCGCTTCGATGGTGATAGCCTAAGCGCGGGATTTTGCACGGATGCTTGTGTGCTCGTAGGGTTCAGTATCAAGAATTTTCGCTCGATTGCGGCGGTTCAATCGATCAACTTTGTGGCTTCTGGCGATCCGTCGCATGAAATGACGCACTGCGTCGCAACCAAGTTCGCCGCCGTGCCGCGGCTGACGCGAACGGCGGCCTTTTTTGGGCCTAATGGCAGTGGCAAATCCAATATCCTGTTTGCGTTGTCAGTCATGCGGGATTTCCTGCTGCGCTCCCCCACATTTTCTCAAGCAGATATCGCCAGTCGATACATGCCCTTCATGGCGGCTGAAACCATCGGAGCGCCCACCGGCTTCGCCGTCGATGTAATTTTAGGGCGGCTGCGCTACCGCTATAAATTTACCTACGACTCGCAGCAGATCTTGAGCGAGGAATTACGGGTGTTTATCAGCCAAAAATCGCAACTTTGGTTCGGCCGTGAATTCAACAGCCGTACCAAAGAAACCAAGTGGGCGCCATTTTCCCCGTCCTTGACTGGCCCCCGGGAGCGCTGGCGCCGGGCCACCAAGCCGCGAGCCTTGTTCCTGTCGACCGCGGGACAGATGAATTCGGCGCATCTCGCCCCCTTGTTGGAGTGGTTCGATGCGAGGCTCGACATCAAACGCCCCGCGGATTTCGCGGATGTGAAACCCTTGGTGAACCGCCTCAAAGACACGGAATTCAAAAAAGAAGCGTTGGATGTGCTGCGCGCGGTGGATGTACCGGTGGCCGACGTGCGGATCGCCGAATCGAAGCAGCCCTCCTTGGATCTTTTTTATAGCCGGCGCGGTGAGAAAGGGTCGTGGATCAACCTACAGGAAGATTCGGAAGGAACGCGCCACTTGTTGCATTTATTGGTTCCTATTTTGGATGGCGCAGAATTCGGCCGCTGCGTGGCCGTAGATGAATTCGATACACGCCTGCATCCGATGATTGCGCGTTCCTTGATTGAGCTGATCCAGTCCGACGTGGCTGCCGCGCGCGGGATGCAATTCTTGTTCGTCAGTCATGACATGGCGCTGCTGGATTTAGATTTACTGCGCCGTGACGAGGTTTGGTTTGTCGAAACCGATAAGACGCTGGCCACCAAAGTCCGCGGACTGGCCAGTTTTGGACCCCGGCGCCACGAGATAGTCGCGAAATCCTATCTGCGTGGACGATTTGGCGCGGTGCCTAAGGTCCGAACTAAAGTGCGAATGTAGACTAGAAAGCACGCAAGATAAAATCCACGACTCGTCGGGTCCACGGTGTATACGGTGGCAGAAATATTCCGGCCAGCATGATATTGGAGCGTACGATAGCGCGTTCATGCGAGAACGCCTTGATTCCCCATTCGCCGTGGTAACTGCCAATCCCTGAGTTGTTCACTCCGCCAAAGGGCAGGTTGTGATGTAAGAATTGGATTGATTGATGATTGATGCAGGTTCCACCCGCACTGGTATTTTGAATCCAGCGCTCGCACGCGCCGCGGTCGCGGCTCCAAATGTACAAGGCCAGCGGTTTCGGTTGCGCATTGATCTTTGCGATGACATCGTCGGCTTCGCTAAATTCAATGATGGGCAACAACGGTCCAAAGATTTCATCGCTCATGATGGCGGCGTCCAAGGGCACATTGCCGATCAACGTGGGCGATATGAAGTTATCGGTTTCGTCGATCAAGCCTCCATGCAGGATTGCCGCGCCGCGGTGTCGCGCATCGTTTAGCAGCGCAGCGACGCGCCGCGTGTGACGCGAGTTGATGATCCGGCCCAGCGGTGCGGACTTCACGGCATCTCCTTCGCCATAGAGATTGCTGAGCAATGTCTTGAATTTGGCGATGAATGGCTGCGCCACCTCGCGGTGCACGTAGACATGATCGGGCGCGATGCAAGTCTGCCCGCAATTGGAAAACTTCGCCCAAGCAATGGTTTTGACCGCCATGTCCAAATCCGCGGAGCGATCAACGATCGTGGGGCATTTGCCGCCCAGTTCCAACGTGACCGACGACAGGTGGCGCGCCGCGGCGGCCATCACTAATTTGCCGATCGAGGGCGCACCGGTGAAAAAAATGTGATCGAACGGCAAGGTGAGTAACGCGGTGGCCACCGACGCATCGCCTTCAAACAGCGCGACTTCATTGTCGGCAAAAGTTTCGCGGATGATGGTCGCCAGCACCGCGGAGAAATGCGGCGCGACTTCCGAGGTCTTGATGATGACGGTGTTGCCGGAGGCGATGGCCGGCACCAGCGCGCCGAGCGTTAAGGTCAGCGGATAATTCCAGGGTGAGATGATGAGGCAACGGCCTCGGGGTTCATAGCGAATCCAGGCGCTGGTGCCCACCGTCATGCGGGTGGAGGAGACCTTCCTCGGCTTCAGCCATTTCTTGAGTTGTTTGCAGGCCTGGCTGATGTCCAAGATCACCGGCATCAGCTCCAGCATTTCAACCTCAATGGCCGGCCTTTTGAAATCCGCCATTCCCGCGGCAATAAGTGCGGCTCGACTCTCAAGCACTTTTTCCCGCAGTTTGCGCAGCTTCGCAATCCGCTCAACAGGGGTCGAGCTGCGCAGGCGAAGGGCGACCGGCAGTTGCGCGTCGAATACCCGCTGCATGGATGTCATTGAACTGTTGGCCGAGTTATTGTCGGCCACGGTGTCATTCATATCGGCTCCCCAGAGAAATGCCCGATCTGGCGTCGGAATGCGCTGATTGTGGGGCGCGTCGCCGTTGCGGACAATCCTTCGTTATCAAGGAACCAACGAGGACCCCATCATGACTATGTCGCTGCCGGATCTGGCCGAAAAAATGAAGGATATCGATTTTTCGATGCTTTTCACTCGAACCGAGTCGGGCGCCATGGCTGGCCGGCCGATGAGCAATAACGCCGACGTTGAATATGACGGCGACAGCTATTTTTATACCTTCGAGGATTCGGAGACGGTTCATGACATCTCGCGTGATCCGACCGTTGCGTTGTCTTTGGTGGGCCCGAAAAGCCTGTTGGGAAAGCCTGGGTTATTCATCGCTGTCGAAGGCAAGGCCGATCTCATTCGAGACAAGGCGGTTCTTTCGCAACATTGGACTAAAAGTTTGGATCGTTGGTTTGAACAAGGGGTTGATACCCCGGGGGTTGTGTTGGTCAAGGTGCACGCAAAGCGCGTTCATTATTGGCAGGGCGAGGAAAGCGGGGAAGTTAAAGTAAACGGTTAACATCATGCCTCCCTCGGACGAACACTTCCCGTTCTATGTATGTGATCAAAAAACGGGAAATCGCGACGGCTTCTCCACCTTGGACACAGCGCGTGAAGCGCTGTTGGCTTGGATATTGTTGCAGCGTCAGGCGGGAGAGACCGTGGTTGAGCTGCCCGAAGGGCAGTGGTCGGACTCTCGCGTGACCAAATGGCTTGCTGATCGGGACGGCCAGGTGATAAAACTCGAGGATTAGCTTATTACCCGTTGGTATGGGCTCGCCGTGGTGCCGGCGTCACAATGCACCCCATGACTGCTTCTTCGAACAACCCGCAGATCATTGCTTCCGGCCGAGGTTTGGGCGCTGAAATCCGTGGGTTTGATTTGCGCGCTTTGGACGATGCGTCGATCGTTTCAATTCGTCATGCCTGGCATGACCACCTCGTGCTGCTGTTTCGTCAGCAACGTTTGACCGACGCCGAGCTGATCGCCTTCAGCCGTCGCTTCGGCGAGCTTGACCAGGCTCCGATTCAGGAAACCGGGCGGCGTTTTGTCGAAGGCCTGCCTGAACTGTATATCGTCTCCAACGTTATGAAGGATGGCGAGCCGATTGGCAGTCTCGGCGCCGGCGAGGCGGTCTGGCACACCGACATGTCCTATCAACCTGACCCGCCGATGGCGAGTGTGCTGTACGCACTCGAGATCCCGCCGTCGGGCGGCAACACAGAATTCGTCAATATGTATTCGATTTATGAGGCGCTGCCGCCCGCGTTGAAGCCTCCGACATTGGCAGCAGCACCAGCCGATCTT
>CAZZWE010000022.1:0-1674 GCA_964657675.1 uncultured Steroidobacteraceae bacterium | reverse complement strand
ACTCAAGATCAAACACGACGGTACCTATAATAGCGGCGGCTTTGTGCGGCAGGGTGTAACGCCGACCGACGATCCGCGTGAGTCCCCGGGGGCGTTTCATCCTCTGGTGTGTACCCACCCAGACACCGGCAGGCGGATGTTATTTCTCGGGCGCCGTCGCAACGCCTACATCCAAGGCCTCGATCTGACGGCCTCCGAACAATTATTGAATGAATTGTGGACCTACGCCGACCGAGCAGAGTTCGCTTGGGCACATGTCTGGCAGGTCGGTGATCTGGTGATGTGGGATAACCGCTGCACCATGCATCGGCGCGATCCATTTGACCCCACCGCCCGGCGAGTGATGCACCGTACCCAGATTAAAGGGCAGGCGCCGCCGTGCGCCTGAACACCATTAACATATCTTCGGCGAGTGACGGCCGCCCGAGAGCGTTTCGTCTGAGCGTGACCAATCAAGTGCTCGCGGTTTTGTGCTTGATGTATTTGGTCATGTACATCGACCGAGTGAATATCGCGACGGTCGCACCGCAGATGAGTGCCGATCTCGGGCTGAACAACACGCAATTCGGCCTCGCCATTTCCGCGTTTTCCTATCCGTATGCGTTATTTCAACTGATCGGCGGCTGGGTCAGCGATCGCTTCGGACCGCGGCGTGCATTGATGCTGTCTGGTGTACTGGTGTGTGTCGCCACTCTATGCACCGGCTTGGTGGGGGGCCTCAGCTCGCTGATCGCGGCGCGAATCGTATTGGGATTCGGCGAGGGCTCTGCCTTCCCGACCGCGACCCGCGCGCTGTCAGTCTGGCTACCCCGTGCTCGGTGGGGGTTCGCGCAGGGCATCACTCACGCCGCCTCCCGCTTGGGGAATGCCCTTGCGCCCTCGCTCATTGCCGGGTTGATGGTCTATACCTCGTGGCGCGGTTCTTTCATGGCGATGGGCTTGCTGGGCCTTGGCTGGGTGGGGCTTTGGTGGTGGCTGTTCAGAGATGATCCGCGCCAGCACATGGGTCTAAGCGCGCCCGAGCGCGCTCAGCTGCCGCCCTTGCGCGAAGCAGGCGCCACTGCCGCGTCGGTTCCCTGGCTCAAGCTGGCACGGCGCATGTTGCCGGTCACTGCTGTCGACTTCTGCTACGGTTGGACGCTGTGGGTTTTTCTGACCTGGCTGCCGTCTTTCTTCTTTAAGAGCTTTCACCTCGATCTGAAACATTCGGCCTTGTTTTCCTCCGGCGTTCTGCTAGGCGGCGTCGTCGGCGATTCGGTCGGCGGCTGGGTCAGCGACTGGTTATATCGCCGCAGCGGAAGCCTTCAAACCGCGCGCCGTAATCTCATTGTGGTGGGCATGTTGGGTGCGTTTTGCTGCTTGATCCCCGTGGTGCTCATCCATGAACTTTCCACCGTGGCGATCTGCCTGTCGGCTGCCTGTTTTTTCTCCGAACTCGTGGTCGCGCCGATTTGGTCCGTGCCCATGGACATCGCGCCGCACTACGCGGGGTCGGCTAGCGGCATGATGAACTTTGGTTTCGGCATCGCCGGAATCCTCTCGCCGGTGGTGTTCGGCCGACTGGTTGACGTGACCGGCAGCTGGGCCATCCCTTTTTACGGCTCGTTGGCGCTGTTGCTGGTCGGCGCCGCATTGTCATTTTGGATGCGGCCGGATCGTCCTTTCGTGGAATGA
>CAZZWE010000021.1:11094-42063 GCA_964657675.1 uncultured Steroidobacteraceae bacterium | reverse complement strand
CGGACCGTGGTAGGTGCACCTCTGCCAGCATGCAGCGAACCCCGCCACCGCCCAGGCGCTCGATGGTCGGAATGGGCGCTGCCACGATGTTGGCGTGGGCTTCGAGCACTCGGCGTTGGTGTGCGGTGAAACTGTCGAGCGCCCGGCTCGACATGGCGACCACAGGCCCTTGCGACGGCGCCAATTCCAGCACATTGCCCGCAAATTGCGCCATCTGCGCCAAGCTGATGTCTACGATGTCGTGGCCCGTCGCTTCGAGCCTGGAAAATACGGCGTCGCGGTGCAAATCCCGAACGATGGCTGCACCGCACACCACCGCAAAGCGCTCACCAATGGCCATCAATACATTGGTGTGATAGATGGGTAAGCCTGCACCATCAGATGCTTCGAAAGACATCAGATCGTAGTCGAGCAACTGCGCGAATTCGCCGAGCACGTCCAAGTCGGTGCGCGGCGAGGCGCAGGCGTAGGCGACGTGGTGCGCACGATCCAGCACCAAGCTGCCGGTGCCTTCCAAAAACTTCGCCTGTGATTCGCGATAGGTCAAATCGATGCGGCGGGTGGCGCGAAAGCCACCGTCGCGCAGCACTTGCTGCACAATTTCTTCGCGCCGCTCCAGGCGGCGATTGGGCGCCAGCATGGGATACAGCACCACGCTGCCGTCGCCATGAAAACTGACCCAGTTATTTGGGAAAATCGCATCGGGCTTCGGCGGCTCGAGCGAATCCGCCGCACTCACCACGTGCACGCCGGACTGCCGCAGCGCTGCGGCCAGGGCATCGAATTCCTGCAACACCGCCCGCTGCGTCTCCTGCTGCGCAAGCGCCGCCGGTGCGTGCTGAAATGCATTGCTCGGTGCAGTCTGTGGGTTAAAGCCAAAGCAGGCGGGGCGCACCATGAGTACCGTGGCCGCGCTTTGCGGCTCTAATCGTGTGTTACCAGAGGGAGACATGGCGCCATCACTATATAATGATGCCCGTTGACACGGCACTTCGCTTTCATCAAGGTGGAATTTCACGCCTGGAAGAGCCGTTTCGGCCAATCAGCGCTTATCGGGCCCTAAGGGTCATTTTTCGGGGTTACGCCTTGCGGGTTTCAATTGCTAAAGCGTTCGTAATGTTGGGGCTGGCGTCGATCGCCGCCGCCGCGCCTCCATCCAAGCCCTCCGCCCCCGTGAAGCCGCCGGCCGAGTATGCCTTCGACTATCAGGTGCTGCTAGAGGATGCCAAGCGACGCTCCGCGACGCCCTACAACCCGCAGAAAAGCAACTTGCCCGCGGCGCTCGACAAGCTCAGCCCGGAGCAATACCGCAGCATTCGCTTTAATCCCGAAGCCGGCATTTGGCGCGCCGAGAAGCTGCCGTTTCGCTTGGAATTGCTACGGGCTCACTCCGGCCTGCAGGCCACCGTGACCGTCTCGACCGTTGAGGATGGAAAGGCCAAAGACCTGGTGGCAACGCCGGCGATGTTCCAGATGGCTGCTGCATTGCCCGCAAAGACCTTGCTGCCGCTGTCGGGCTTTCGAATCCGCAGTCTGATCAACTCCAACAAAATCTGGGATGAGTTCTTGGTGTTCCAAGGCGCCAGCTACTTTCGCGCCGTCGCTAAAAATCTCCTGTACGGATTGTCGGCGCGCGGCTTGGCCATCGGCACCGGTGAGCCGAATGGCGAGGAATTCCCCGCATTCACCCACTTCTGGGTCGAACGGCCTGCGCCGAAAGCCAAGTCCCTGGTGATTTATGCGTTGCTCGAGAGCGAGTCCACCACGGGCGCCTACAAATTCACGGTGCAGCCCGGCGATGAAACCATCACCGATGTGGAGCTGACTTTGTTCCCGCGCACCGAAATGCGCGTGGTGGGAATCGCCCCGCTCACCTCCATGTTCTTGTTCGATGAAACCAATCGCGGCCGCCTGGACGACTATCGACCCGAAGTGCACGATTCCGATGGCCTGCAAATTGCCAGTAAGAGCGGCGAACAAATTTTCCGCCAGTTGGCCAACCCCGTCACGCTGCAAGTGTCCACCTTCACCACCCAGCCGCCGTCCGGATTTGGTTTGGTGCAGCGCTCGCGCTCGCAGGCGGATTTCCAAGACTTCGATGCACAGTACGAGCGCCGCCCCAGCGCCTGGGTCACCCCAAAAGGCGAATGGGGTCCGGGCTCGGTCGAGTTGGTGGAGATTCCCTCCGGCCGCGAGACCAACGACAACATCGTGGCGTTCTGGCGGCCCTCCCAGCCCTTGACCGCAGGCCATCCCGCGCAATTCGCCTATCGCATTTCCTGGAACAACGAACCCGACGTGCCGAAGGGTTTGGGCCGCGTCATGGCGACGCGTTCCGGCGCCAGCATCGATCGCAAGCGCCGCGTGTTTGTGCTCGACATCGTCGGTGCCGGCGAAAAACTCGACGGCTTGCGCCTCGATCTGGTGGCTTCCAGCGGCAAGATCTCCAATGCCACCCTGACCTCGAACAGCGAATTGCACGGACTGCGCGCCAGCTTCGATATCGATCCGGCCGATGCCGATCTGATTGAGCTGCGGCTGCGCATCATGCGCGGCGATGTGCCCGCGAGCGAAACCTGGTTATACCGATGGACGTCCAGCTAAGTCCGGTGGTCGCCATCGAGCGCCGCCCTTTGACGGGCGGCGGGATGCCGCAGGAGGCGCCGCTGCGCATGCCTGCGCAGGATTTGCGCCACAAGCCCTCGCACCGCGAGCGCCATCGGATTTCGAGCGCGGTGCTGTACGCGCGTTTCATCTTGATCACCGTGTTCTTAGGCGTCACCACCTATGGTGTCTACCAGATGCTGCAGGCGGTGCGCTTCTTCAGCATGACCGTACTGCAAGGCATGATGATTTTCTTCTTCGCGGTCTCGTTGGGGTGGATCGCCTTTGCAGCAGGCTCGGTGCTCGCCGGCGCCTCGAAACGTCGCGACCCCATTCCAAAGCGCACCGCCGCCGGCAAGCCTGCACTGACGGCCTTGGTCATGCCCATCTACAACGAAGACCCGACGCGCACCACGGCCGGTTTGCAGGCCATGGCCGAAGCGCTGCGCAGCATCGACGCCCACGCGGGATTCGAGATCGTCATTCTGTCCGATTCGACCAATGCCGATTCATGGATCCGCGAATCGGTGGCCATCGAGCGCCTGCGCGCGGCGCTCACCGATTTCATGCCGGTTTGGTATCGCCGCCGCTGGCAGAACATCGCGCGCAAATCCGGCAACGTGGAAGACTTCGTGACGCGCTGGGGCGGCCGCTACGAGTACATGATTGTGCTCGACGCCGACAGCTTGATCGACGGCTCCACGCTGCAGCGCTTGGTCGACATGATGCAGGCGGATCCGACAATTGGCATTCTGCAAACCGCCCCGCAATTGATCGGCGCACACACCTTCTTCGGCCGCCTGCAGCAATTCGCCGCCTGCCTATATGGCCCCATCATCACCCGCGGACTGTCAGCCTGGTCTGGCGATAGCGGCAACTATTGGGGTCATAACGCCATTATCCGCATGGGCGCCTTTGCGCAAAATTGCGGCCTGCCGCTGCTCAAAGGCCGCAAGCCCTTCGGCGGCCATGTGTTGTCGCATGACTTCATCGAGGCCGCGCTGATCCGCCGTGGCGGCTGGAAGGTAAAAATGGCCACCGATTGCGGCGGCTCGTGGGAAGAGTCCCCGCCCTCACTGATCGATGTGGCGATTCGCGACCGACGCTGGGCGCAGGGCAATCTGCAGCACATGAAAATCATCGGCGCGTCGGGCTTTCGCTTCACCAGCCGGCTGCACCTGGGTGTCGGCATCATGAGCTATCTGTCATCGCCGCTGTGGTTGACCATGTTGTGCATCGGCTTCGCACTGGCCTTGCAGTCCCACTTGATCCGGCCGGAATACTTCAGCCACGATTTCCAACTGTTCCCCACCTGGCCGCGATTCGATGTGGAACTGATGATGGCGCTGTTCTGGTTCAGCATGGCGATTCTGTTGATTCCGAAAATGCTGGGCCTGATCCGCGCGCTGTTATCGCGCCGCATCCGGCGCGGTGCGGGTGGCGTGATCGGCGTCGGCGCAAGTTTCCTGCTCGAAGCCATCCTGTCGGCTTTATACGCGCCCATTCTGATGGTGATCCAATGTCGCTCGGTGTTCGAAGTGTTCATGGGACGCGATTCCGGCTGGAAACCGCAGCGCCGTGACTCGGGCGGAACGTCTTGGCTGGATGCCTGGCGGTTTCACCACACCCATATGCTGCTGAGCTGCGTCACCGCGGTGATCGCCTACTTTTTATCGCCCTCGTTGCTGGCGTGGGTTTCACCCGCGTTGCTCGGTTTGTTTTTGGCTGTGCCCTTATCGCGCTTGAGCGGCAGCCAGTCCATGGGCGTATTCCTAGAGCGCTTCGGCCTACTGCGTACACCGGAAGAGAAAGACATTCCCGCCTTGGTGTCGCGTCGCGACCAACTGGCGCGCGACAGCGAAGCACTCCCGGCCGACGGTTTGCAGTACCTGGCGAGGCATCGCGATGCACGCCTGATTCACATCAATGGCAATCTGGCGCGTCCGCCCGATCCGCGCGGCAAGCCAGATCCCCACATTTTTACCGCGGAACAGAAACTGCTGGATGCACGCTCGCTGACCGAGGCGCTGCAATGGTTGACGCCGATCGAGCGCGTGGAAGTGGCGGCCGATGGACGCTTGCTCAATAAATTGGCGCTGCTGCCCGACGCAGTCGAGCCGACGTTTTCGATTTAGCCGCGCTGACTTCATAGAGGATTAAAACATGGTTCGTCGACGCGAAATTCTCAAAACCGCCGTGGCACTGGCCGCCACGCAATTGACGTACTCCCCGCTGGTCGCCGCCGCACAAGCGGCTGGGGCTTCCAACGGCATCAGCGGCACGGGGCCGGCCAAGGCGTTCGACTACGCCTGGCTCAAAGGCCAAGCCCATTACCTCGCGGACAATGCTTTCGCAGCGTCGACCGATGTACTGCCTCCCGGCATGGCGCGCTTGAGCTATGACCAATACCAATCCTTACGCTTCAAGACCGATCACTCGTTGTGGGCCGACGCGGGCGCGGCGTTTCGGCTGCAATTCTTTCATGTGGGCCGCGGATTTTCACAGCCCGTACATCTGTACGAAGTGGTCGATGGCCAGGCGCGCGAAATCCTCTACGATCCTTCGATGTTCGAGTTCGAGAAAAGCGGCATCGACCCCGGTCAGATGAAGGATCACGCCGGGTTCGCCGGCTTTCGGGTGCAATTCGTCACGGACTGGAAGGCCGACGTCGCCGCATTTTTGGGCGCGGCCTATTTTCGCGCCGTCGGCGGCGACACGCGCCAGTACGGCCTCTCGGCGCGCGCTCTGGCCGTCGATACCGCCTTCCCAAGACCGGAAGAATTTCCGCGCTTCACGACGTTTTGGTTCGAGCGTCCCGCCAAGGGCGCGGGCACCATGACCATGTATGCGTTGATGGACTCGCCCAGTGTCACCGGTGCGTTGCGTTTTCAAATTTCGCCCGGTGGCACCACCGTGATGGATGTCGACGCCGCCTTCTACCCACGCAAGGTGATTGAACGCTTAGGGGTCGCGCCGCTCACCAGCATGTTCTTCTCCGGTGAAAACGACCGCCGGGTGGTGAATGACTGGCGTCCCGAAATCCACGATTCGGACGGTCTGTCGATGTGGACCGGCAGCGGCGAATGGATATGGCGGCCGCTCACCAATCCCGCACAGCTGCACTTCAATTCCTACGCGGATGACAATCCGCGCGGCTTTGGCCTGCTGCAGCGGGACCGCGTCTGGGATCACTATCAGGATGACGGGGTTTACTACGACCGCCGGCCCAGCTTGTGGATCGAACCCAAAGGCGCCGGCTGGGGCAAGGGCGCCGTGCAATTGGTGGAAATCCCAACCACCGATGAAACCTCGGACAACATGGTGGCCTTCTGGAATCCGGCCGAGAAGACCAAGCCCGGCCAGGAAATGCTGTTCAGCTACCGCATGTACTGGGGCACGCACATGCCCTATGAATCCGCGCTGGCGCAGACCATTGCCACGCGCACCGGCATCGGCGGCACCGTGGGACAGAAACGTCAATATTACTCCTGGCACTTCGCCGTGGACTTCGCCGGCGGCGAGCTCGGGGCGCTGGCCAAGGATGCGGCGGTGGAAGCCGTCATCACCGCCTCCTCCGGCAGCACCGAACATGTCACCGCACACTACGTCGAGGAATTCAAAGGCTACCGCGCCTTATTCGACGTCCGTCCGCCTGATGACAGCTTGGAGGCCATCAATCTGCGCTTGTATCTGCGCATCGACGGCCGGCCGTTGACCGAGACTTGGATTTATCAGTGGACGCCGCCCGCCATCAAGGACCGCAAGGCTGCACTGACTTAATCGCATCACAAATCCATCACAAGCGTGAGGACTGCGCCGCTGTGATTCTTCGTACACTGGCTCCATGCAGGTCACGCCATTGAAAGAAGCGGTGTTGAGCGCGCTGCGTTCGCGCCTGCGCGGCTTGACCCTGACGCCGACCGACCGCGGCTATGATGCCGCACGTTGCGTTTGGAACGGCGCCATCGACCGCCGCCCCTCGGCCATCATCACCTGCGCCGATGCCGAAGATGTCGCGTTCACCGTGCGCATCGCCGCCGATCACGGATTGGCGCTGACCATCCGTGGCGGCGGCCACAACGTAGCTGGCCGCTCTATTCGCGATGACGTACTGATGCTGGACCTCTCGAAGTTGCGCAACGTCGAGGTCAATCCACAAACCCACATCGCCAGTGTGCAGGGCGGCGCCTTGTGGGCCGACGTCGATGTGGCGACGGCGGCGGAGGGTCTTGCCACCACCGGCGGCTTGATTTCCAGCACCGGTGTCGGCGGATTCACCTTGGGCGGCGGTGCCGGCTGGCTGATGCGCAAACACGGACTCGCTTGCGACAATCTGCGCGCCGCCGGCCTGGTGCTGGCCGATGGCCGCTTCGTGCGCGCCTCGGCCGAGCAACATCCGGAACTGTATTGGGGCCTGCGCGGCGGCACCGGAGGTTTCGGCGTGGTCACGCACTTCGAATTTCAGCTGCATCCCCTGCGCGAGGTGCTCGCCGGATTGATCATCTACCGGGGTGAGGAGGCCTTCGATGCACTTCGCGCCTTTCGCGACTTCGCCAGCCACGCGCCGGATGAATTCTGCGGCATGGCAGTAGCCGTCCACGCGCCGCCCCTGCCATTCCTGGATTGGACCTGGCATGGCCGGCCCGTGCTGGTGTTGGCGGTCTGCTGGAGCGGCGAGTTGAAAGCCGGCGCGGCAGCGATTGCACCTTTGCGCGCTCATGGCAAGCCGCTGGTCGATCACATTGGACCGATGCCCTACGTCAAATGGCAGCGGATACAGGATCCGGGCGCTGCGCCCGGGCGCAGCTACTATTGGAAAACCGCCAACTACGGTGTCATGAGCGACGCCACCTTGCAGGTGATGGCTGATGCGGTGCACGATCTGCCCACGCCGCAATCCGAGGTTCATCTGCAGCACATGGGCGGCGCCATCGCCCGACAGCCGGTCGAAGACTCAGCCTTCGCGCACCGACATGCCGCCTTCTTCGTCAACGTCATCGGCGTATCGCCGTACCGGCAGCAAGTGGACGCGCTTCGCGAGCGAGTCCGCGCGCTTCACGATCGCTTGGCGCACGATGCGCTGCCGGGAACCCTGGCCAACTTCAGCGATGCCGATGATGCCAACCAAGACCGGTGGTTCGGCCGCGAGCATGCCGAACAGTTATTGGCACTTAAGAGACGCTACGATCCGACGCGGATTTTTTCCGCGCCCTGATCAACGCCTTCCGCGCCGAATTCAACCAACAGCGCCATGGCCTCATTGGTGGCGTCCTCTTCGCGCATGATTTCCCCCGCGCGCAGCGCCGCCTGGTACGCGGGCAGGCCCATTGAGTCGCGCAATGAGGCATGCGCGAGTTCGTTGTGGCGAATCCAAAAACTGAATAGCGGTGAGCCCGCGCGAGCCCGTATCTGGTCGGCGGCGCTTAAGAATCGGCAGGCCGCGTCATGGCGACCCCGACGTTCGGCGATGTAGGCGCACCCCTC
Source organism: uncultured Steroidobacteraceae bacterium (assembly GCA_964657675.1). Lineage (GTDB taxonomy): Bacteria > Pseudomonadota > Gammaproteobacteria > Steroidobacterales > Steroidobacteraceae > Bog-1198. The sequence continues at coordinate 33,975 of CAZZWE010000021.1, read as the reverse complement.
GATCGATCCGGCGACCCCGCGCAGATGCGAAACCGCGAGCGCGTTGCGCATGGCTTCATGCCACCGCAGGGCGGCGCGCGAGGTGTCCTGCAGCCGGAACAAGCTCAGGCCGATGTACATGTCGATAAAGTGATGCTGGTGAAAGTCGCTGCTCAAGGTTCGTACCGGCATCAGCGCGGCCAAGGCCGCCTCGGTCTCATCCGCCAACAAATGCCGCCAGCCGCGCGCCATCCCCGCCAAACCGCGCAACAGATCATCACCCAGTTCCTGGGCAACCCGATCTATCACCTGCCGGTGTTTATCCGCCTCGTCGGCCTCCCCCGTATGGCAAAACCACAAAGCCAAGTAGCCACTGGAGTAGCCGGCTGTCCATGCATCGCCGATCTCTTGGGCGATGCTCACCGCTTCACACAGCCAGATGTCCGGTCGCAGCTTGCGGCCTAAAACCTCGTTGGCACCCAAGGCCATCAGCGCCATGGCCCGCTCGCGAGTGCGGGGCTGAGGCTCACCCGCCAGCGCTCGGCCGCAGAGCCGCCGAGCCAGCGTGCCCTCGCCATGCGCCTTGAAGTACAGCGTCAGCCAGCCGGGAATACGCAGGGCAGCCTGATAGTCGTGGGCGCCCTCCACCGCGTATTGCGAGGCCGCATCGATGTTGCCGTGCTCCTGCATGAGTACCGCAACGCGTTCGCGCATGCGCCCGCCCAGCATCTCCTGATGCGAGGCCTGCACCAAGCGCAGCGCATACGCCAGATGCGCATCGCGAGCGCGTCGTTCTCCGCCCGAGGCGACCAGCTGCACCAAGGCAAACTCGCGCACCGTTTCGAGCAGGCGATAGCGCGGCGGCGTGGCGTTCTGATCCACCGAGACCAAGGATTTCTGTGCCAGCCCCAACAACAAATCCACGCAGGTCTCGGCCGATGCGCCAAATGCCCCGGCCAAGTCGATCACGGCATCCACCGTCCACCCCTGCACGAAAACGCCGAGCCAACACAGCAAGCGCTGTTCGTCCGGCGAGAGCAGCGCAAAACTCCACTCGAGCAAAGCCACCAAGTTGTGATGGCGTTGATCGCGGCCGGCGACCCCGTCCTTCAAGAATTTGAAACGATGTTCCAGTCGCTCGAGCACTTGCTCGGGCGACAGCAGCGCAAAGCGCGCGGCGGCGAACTCAATGGCCAATGGCATCCCATCGAGGCGTTCGCAGATTCCAACGATGGCCGGTGCATTTGCCGCGGTCAGATTGAAATCGGCGTGCGTGTCACGAATCCGTTCCAACAACAGCGACACTGCCGGCGCGGCCGCAACTTCGCCCAGTTCAAGCGCATTCGACGGGTGGCTGATATCCGGCAGTCGGAGCGGCGGGATGCGCAATATCCGCTCGCCCAAAAAATTCAATTGCTGTTGCGAGGTGGCCAACACCTTGAGCTGCGCAGTGCCCCGCAACAGTTCGATCACGATTGAACCGACCTCGATCGACAAGCGATCGCAGTTGTCCAGCAGCAGCAACAGCCGTCGACCGACGAGGATTTGCGCGATCTTTTCAATCAATTCACCGCGAGGTGCGGGAGCCACCGACAAGGAAAAAGCCAGCGCCTGAAGCCATTGATCCGCGGAATGCACCGGGGCCAGATCGAAGAACCAGATGCCATCCGGAAAATGCTCGATCTGCTGATGCGCGGAGGCGAGGGCGCACTGCGTTTTGCCCATGCCACCCGAGCCCACCACGCTGACCGAACGGCCTTCCCGTAAGAAAGTGTCGATCTGGCCCAATTCACGCTCGCGGCCAATCAGGGACTGCAAGCGCGACGGCAGGCGCACCGAGGCTGGCGGCCCGAAACGCGCGCGCCGCTCCACCGCCACCGCCACTGCTTTTTCAACGGTTCCAATATAACGGTAGCCCGTGCCGTGCACGGTTTGGATGAACCTTGGGGTGTCGACATCGTCCGAGAGTGCACGGCGCGCCAGTGCGATCACGCGGTTCAATGTGGACGGCGTGACATAGCGATGTCCCCACACCGCATCGAGCAACGCGTCTCGAGTCAACAAGTCGCCGGGCCGGGCAAACAATTGCAGCAGGACCGCAAAGACCTTGGGCTCAAGCGAATATTCCTTACCGGCTCGCGAGAATTTGCGGTTTAGCGAGTCAATTTCGACCTCGCCGCTTTTATAAATCACCTGATCCACCGCTCTCCCTCACACCCTCACGAATCCCTCACGGGTCCGCATAGATTCCTTCGCACCCGACCCCTAGATTGCCCCGGTCGAATTGGAGCCACAAGGCAATCTCTAAAACCAATAGGAGCATTACATGTTAACGACGTCAATTTTGTTGCGACTCGCGAGAGTCAGGGGTGCGATTCTGCGTGTAGGACTGGTTTCAATGCTCGCGCTCGGCGCAGGATACGCGCAGCAAGCGAGCGCCGGCTGTGCGCAAATCGAAATGCCGAAAAAATCGGCCTTTCAAACGCCGGGGCAGTTTTTCGGCGCCGCCAAGTTTCAACACGCCGACTATGGCAAAGGTGAAGAATGGGCACCTCCGTTCTTCTTCTCGCCAATCGTGGGCCTGTGGTCATTTAAATATTTGTCGTCGGGCAATGAGCGCAAGCCGGCGCCCATCAACTTTCCTGATGGAGCCATCTTGGATCACGGTAATACGACATTCTTCGCCGACGGCAATGAGTCCACTTACTCCGGCATGCGCGACCCAACCACGGGCGCCACGTGCATGGGCATTTGGCAACGCACCGGCGAGTTCACGTATGTGCTGAATCACATCGGCCTGTCGTGGAATCCGCCGGGCAATCCGATGAACGCGCCCGTGGGCTCTGCCGGCCCGGCGTTCATCAAGCAGTACATCACACTGGCCCGCGACGGCAACAGCTACACGGGCACCGTCACCATTCGCCAACTGCTACCCGACGGCAAGACCTTGGCCACGCCTGCCCCCATCACGGGCAAGATCGAAGCCACTCGCGTGCACATCGATACGACCACGCAAGAACCTTAAAACCCGATCCATTGACTTTTCTTGATGCCGCCTTCCTGAGAAATCGGGAGGGTTTTTTTTTGCCTCACAGGCCGTGCCTAGCCAGACGCGCCCAGCGCGATGATGTGTTCACGGCCTGACACCACCGCGCCGCCCGGCTTCTCGACGCTCACCGCAAAGGCAGCGGGTTTGCGAACCATCAACGAGGCGCGAATCGGGATCACCACTTCGTTGGTGCCGGCGGGCACATCGAACACGCCGCCATCAACCGGATAGCGCTTGTCGCGTGTGCCGTCGAAAATCCAAATCTGATACTGATGTATGGTCGGATCGTTGGCCGCCAACCCCGAGAAATGCATATAGCCGCGCTGAGTAGCCGGGTCCCACACCACATCGCCCGTCATGCCTACAGACGCAGGATCCTTGGTAGCGCCCAATGTGATCTTGATGGAATCGGACTTGGCGAGCAGCGACGCGCGCTCTTCCTCGGGCGTCGGCGGTACCACGGGCTTCTCAACGGGCGCCACCACCGGAGGCGGAGTCACGACCGCAACGGGCGGCGCCGTGATCACGGGCGAGCGCATCCATCCGAAAACCGCCAGCACCAAGCATGCAGCGGCGGCGAGCCAACCCAAAGTGCCGCTGCGGCTGGCATTCGCGCGGGGCACCCGCTCCAGCGAGGCGGCGGCGCGCGCCGCTTCCAGACTCGCAATCTTGCGATCGGCGGCCGCTGCTGTGGGAAGTACAGGCGCTTGCATGGCGGCAAAGTGCTGGGCCGCTTGAGCCGCGATTTTCTGTGCCAATGCATTTGGCAACGGCCCGGCATCTACGCTACCCGCCAACGTGATTGCCGCGGCAGCCTGCTCGAAGTCGCGCAGCCACGCGCTGGCCTTGGCACTGTCCAACACATCGAGCTCACGCTGCTCAGCCGGCGACAGGCCATCCGTGACTTGCTTGATCAGCAAATCCAGGGTGGCCTCGTCGGGCTGATTTTGCGGAAGTTCAGCCATCAGATACTCGCTGACACGCCTTCGGCTTTTAGGTTCATCAACTCGCGCACTTTGATCAAGCCCCTCCGCATGAATGACTTCACAGTTCCTAACGGCATACTCAAACGTTCCGCAATTTCCGACTGACTCAAACCGTGCAGCAGACCGAGCTCGAGCACCTGGCGCTGTTCCGGACGCAATTCCGCCAAGGCTCGCGCGGCTTGCTCTGCCTCAATGGATGTTTCAGAGGCCGTGCCGGGATCCGCCCAAGCCACTGCTTCCAGGGCTTCCACGGGATCCATCGGAGGTTCGGCACTGGTCTTGCGCAGCCGATCTATGAGTCGACGCCGGGCGATCATCGCGATAAAGACCTTGTCAGATCCTTGCGATGCATCGAAGCGACTCGCGCTGCGCCAAATATCCAAGAAAATTTCCTGCGTCGCATCTTCGGCATCCGAAGGCGTGCGCGACAGCCGCCGCGCAATACTCCACACCAGCGGGCCGTACTCCTGCATGCAATCACGCACCGCGGCGGGATCACCGCTGGCTATGCGTTGGAGCATGGACGGACTCATTAAGTGCCTTGTAACTTTATTCGTAGGAAATACAAAAGTGGATTCAACGCTAGCCAGAGTGCGGAACGCCCGATTTTAGCGCGTTGAAGGCAGCTACGGTTAGGATAATGGTAAGTGACATCGACAGTGGGGGAACTCCATGGGAAAGCGCGGTGACGATGCACCCTGTTCGAAGCGGGCGTGCAACGCTTTTCGGCATTAACTTATTGCGATTACCGCCCGGCGCCTAAGTGGGGGCCGCGCTCAAGCGCCTGTTCTGATTCGACCACCATGCGCCGAGCATACTCACCGGTCGGTACATCGCCGATGCGAACCTCTTTGATCAATTTCAAATGATCTTTGTGGTCGCGGCGGTATTTCTCATCCCAGATCTTGGTGTAGCCATAGGCGCTGTTCCAATACGCGCCACTGGCGTGATAAACGAATTTGTTCTTGAGAATGGCGGCAAAGTAATCATGTTTCGACAACTTGCGGATGTACTTACCGTCTTCCGGAGGGAAGGGCTTATAAGGCTTGAAAATAAAACCGCCCACTTCGTTGTAGTGAGCGCGCGTGGTCACCGAAAACCAGCCGCCAGTAGGACCGATTTGCAGCGTGGTGTCGCCGCAGCTTTGTTCGGTATAGGCGCCGGGCTCCTTTTTGGCACCCGTGGTGTACTCATCCTGCACCACGTTCATGGCAAGGAAGCCTAGGCGAGGAAAGCGTTCGAACGCCTGTATCGCGGCATGATCCCAACCCTTCGACAACGCCAGAACGTCGTCATCCATGTCGACTAGGTACTTAAAGCGCGCCTCTAGGAAGCCCAGGGCATAGGCATTGGTGCCGAAATTGCGGTCCAGTCGAAAATGCCGCACCTGCTGCGGATGCCGTCCCTGCAGCGCCTGACACAGCGCATCGGTGCCGTCTTCGCTGGCGTTGTCCATCAGGAATAGTTCGAACGGCTGCGTGGTATTGGCCAGCACGGCGTCCACGGCGCAGGCCAGAAATTCTTTGCGATTACGGGTGGCCACCACCAACGTGAAGCCATTCTCAGGCTGGCCGCCGCGCATTCGTTGTCGGGCAAATCGCCATTGGTAAGACAGGCGCGGCAGCGCGTTATTGTGCGGCAGAAGCTCCTGCAGCATGGCGCGGAGGGATTGCGAGCTCATGCGTTCGCGGGGCGCTTAACTCTCGCCCGACGGGAGTTTGTTCGACGGTGCGGGTAGGATGGCTGGGGTACGGAGGACAACTTGAACGTCCAAGGCGCTGAGCAGCCGCACGAGCTGCGCGATGTTGACGGCGCCCGGGTTGTTCTCGATGTCGCTGATACGAGTTTGATCAACGCCTAACACGCCGCTCAGCTGTTCCTGGGTCAGTCCCTTGGCTTTGCGCAGCGAGCGAAGGTGGTGCTCGAGTTGGCTGGCAGTTTGCAAAACATAGTCCATAGAGGTCGCACATGTGCTTAAACACATTAAATCGTCCTATGTGTTATAACACATATGCGTTCACATCATTGCCATGAGCACAGCCCGCCAACGCATCGTCATCATCGGGGCCGGTTTCGGCGGCTTGGAAGCCGCACGGGCCTTGAGCAAAAGCGAAGCCGACATCACCCTGATCGACCGGCGCAACTTTCATTTATTTCAACCGCTGCTCTATCAAGTGGCGACCGCTGCCCTGTCTCCCGGCGACATTGCGTGGCCGACCCGGTCCATTTTTAGGAACCGGAAAAATGTGAGCGTCTTGATGTCCGACATCACCGGCGTCGATACCGTCGCACGCACCGTGACCGATGGGACGGCGGTCATCCCTTACGACTATTTGATTATCGCCACCGGCGCAGCCCATTCCTATTTCGGACACGACGAATGGGCGCAATTCGCGCCGGCGCTCAAGACCATCGACGATGCGTTGAAAATTCGCGAGCGATTGTTGCTGGCATTCGAGAAGGCCGAACTGTCGAGCGATCCGGAAGAGCGCCTGCGGTGCATGACGACGGTAATTGTCGGCGGCGGCGCCACGGGGGTTGAGATGGCGGGGGCGATTGCCGAACTGGCCCATCGCACGCTGCTCGGCGAGTTTCGTCAGATCCAGCCGGAGAAAACCCGCATCATTTTGATCGAGGCCGGTCCGCGCATCCTGCCGACCTTCCCCGAGCACATGTCCGAGATCGCGCGCCAATCACTTCAGTCCATGGGTGTGGAAGTGCGTACCGGCTCGCAAGTCACCGATTGCAACATCAACGGCGTGGCGTTATCGGGGGGCGGCCATTTCGATGCCGCCACCGTGATCTGGGCCGCGGGCGTGGCGGCTTCACCCGCCGGCGCGTGGCTCGATTCCGCGCGCGATCGGGCCGGACGCGTCGAAGTGACTGCAAACCTCACGGTGAAAGGCTTCCCGGAGATCTACGTCATCGGCGACACCGCCAGCGTGCGCGGCAAGGGCGACCGACCGGTTCCCGGCGTCGCACCTGCGGCCAAACAAATGGGCCAGTACGTGGGCAAAGTCCTCGCCGCCAAATTGATCGGCAATGAGATCACGGCGCCGTTTGTCTATAAGAACTTGGGCGACCTGGCCGCCGTGGGCCGCAAGTCTGCGCTGGTGTCACTGGGACGTTTTCAGCTCAGCGGCTTTTTCGGATGGCTGTTCTGGTGTGTCGCGCACATCTGGTTTTTGATCGGATTCCGCAGCCGCGTCGTGGTCACGTTCAACTGGATATGGAATTACCTGACCTTCAAGCGCAGCGCGCGCCTGATCTCTGATCGTGACTGAGGTTATTTTGGCGGCTTGAGTGTCTGCATCCGTTGCGTGTCGCCGAGGTTGCGGCGCAGCTCGCTCTCACGTGCCAGCGTCGGCAGGCCGCGCTTCGGATTCAGGATGATAAAACGCCACTCGTTCAGCTGATGCTTGAGCAAAGGCAGCAATGAGCGCTGCGATTCCGCCGCATCGTTGCTGCGTGGGGGCAGCGTCGAGCAATACAAATCGAAGTACTGGGTATACAGCGATTCATAGTGCTGCATGGGATCGATGAAGGTGTCATCGAAAATCACATCCGTGCCGACGTGATGCGTGCACATGAAGCTGCAGGCCTTGCGCAAATAGATGGCGTGCTCCGCGATCAACGCTTCTTCATAAACGCGCGCGGGATAGAAATGCGCCAGGATGCGCTGACGGTCTTCGCCGCGCACATTGTGCTTCTTCAAATATTCGAACAGCGCCTTGCCGTGAATCAGCCGCAGCGCCATCTGCCGCAAAGCCGATGCTTGGTTTTTCAGCGAGGAGAAATCGGCGACTTGCCGCATCAAGCTCGAGTGATCGAGTTCCCACGAGCTCCAAGTGGTCGGCGTCGACAAGATGCGTTGCGCGATTTCGTGTTCTTTCGCGTCTTCACTGCGCAACGCCGCCTCGACACATTCCGTGGATACGCGCATGAGCCGGGAATGACTGATCGCGCTGCGCTGCACTCGATACTCCTATGTGACGCGTGTACGGTGAATATGTCGAAGGGCCATCTTAAGTTAGATGCGTGCAGAGTGTGATGCGTCGCAGAATTGAGACGTCGGACAGTGAGATTTTGCTCACGTGTAGGACTAAAACTTGAGCCCTTTTGTAAGACAAACATTAACAAATGTGAATCAACGCACACTTTCTGTGCGGATTTGCACAGGATTGTGCAACTCGGGCGGTAGGCGCGGCGAGCCCGCGGGTTACGCAGCCACCGGCGGTGCCATGTGTATCCGATTGCGTCCGGCATGCTTGGCGACATAAACGGCCGCGTCAGCGCGGGCCAGCAAGTGCTCGCCCCACACCCCTAGCGTGTCGCTGGTGGCGATGCCGATGCTGCAAGTGAGGCCAATGGGATCGCCGTAGCCATGCACGCGTACATCGGCGACGCGCTCGAGAATGCGCTGCGCGACGGGGTGGGCGGCGGTGGCGTCGGCACTGCTCAAAATCACCACGAACTCTTCGCCGCCGTAGCGCCCGATCACATCCGACTGACGCAGCTCCGCTTGAATGGGTTCGATGATGGCACGCAGGCACGCATCGCCGGCCTGATGACCGAATGAATCATTGATTTGCTTGAAGTGATCCAAATCAATGAACAGCAGTGCAATGGGCAGACCACGCGCCCGCGCGCGGGCACACGCCGCATCCAAACGTTCGATCAAGGAACGGCGATTGAGCACACCGGTGAGCGGATCGGTTTGCGCGCGCTTTTCGGCTTCAGTCAGGGCCAGCCGCTGGGCGCGCAGTCGATCGGCCACACCGAGCGCCGTCAATATCGAGGCGGCCACCATCGAGAGCGGCAGCCAGTTGTAATACAGCGGATCGGCAGGCTCCGCGGTGTTGACCAGAAAACGCGCCGCCGCGGCGATGGTGACGCTTTCCAGCAGCACCCAGGCAATCAGAAACCAACCGGCGGCCTGATTGCCGCGCCGCCACGCCATGAAGCAAACGACCACGGTGAAGATCGGAATGCCGACGAACATGATGTTGCCCACCGCGTTCACGATGGACAGCAGGCCGATGGTCTTCGCGACATTGGCCGCTGCCAGGACGACAAATGCCCAGGCGAACCATCCAAACATTCTGTAAACGCGCGACGAGGAATGCCTAAGGTCGGCGATCTCGCGCGTGAACAAACAGGCCACCGCGCCGCTCAATGCGATGGGCACATTCCAGGCGTACTCACTCAAGGGGGTGGCGAACGACAACCACGGCCATTCGAAACCTTGCCCGGAGAGATAGGCCACGTACAACGCCTGGAGCGTGAACAGGCCGGCATACAAAATAAACAGCGGGTCTTTGAGCACGAACCAAATCAGCAGCGCCGCCATCGATACGGCAAGCAATGCGCCGAAAGTCCACGCCACTACACGCGCCCGTTCCGCACTTTTGGTCAGCACGCCTTCCAGCGTCGTCGCCGAGGCACTGATGAATTGTTGCTCCTGGCTGGTGGACTGCAGATGCGCGTACAGCGTCTGAGACCGTGGCACCCCTTCCGGCAACGCGAAGATAAAATCGCGCGTGCCTAAAAAGCCGGGCAACATCGTCGCCAGGGGCAGTTGCACCAACGATCCGTCGCGCCAGGCCATGACCTGACCCTGCAAACCGCGTGAGGCATTGAGCACCACCACCGCAATGCCGCCGGTATCGGGCGGATCCTGCGGCATCAGGCGCAGCCAATAGTCCTTCCAGTAACCATGGCCGGGCGAGTCTTTCATCGTCTTAAATTGATCGTCGAGCTGGCCGCTGACGATAGTCTTCGCCGAGGGAGCCGGATCGGTGGGTGTCAGCGCGCGAATTTTGACGACGCTGTCCTCCGCAAAGCTTATGGCCGGAAGCAAACTCCCGAGCCATAACAGAAGGCCGGCTGCGAACAAGGCACGCAAGAGTGAGTGTCGATCAATATTGCCGCGACAAAAGCCAGTTAGCCAATGAACGGAGCGAATCAGCTCGCTCTCCGAAGGGAAGTAAGGCGTGGATGGCCTGATTGTGCAGCAAGCGGACGCGCTGCTGCGAAGCAGAGATACCAATGATGGCCGGATGCGTCGGCTTGGCGCGTTCGCTGTCCGCGCCCGTGGCCTTGCCTAAAGTCGAGGCGTCGCCGGTGACATCCAACAAGTCGTCTTGAATCTGAAACGCCAGCCCGACGGCATTCGCGAAGCGGGTTAATGCTGAATAGAGGGCAGGGTCCAATCCGGGGGCGCACTCGGCCGCCATCAGCACGCTGGCTCGGATCACGGCGCCGGTTTTACGTGCATGCATGTCCTCCACCTGACTGATGTCGAGCTTCATGCCCTGCACCGCGAGGTCGATGGCTTGGCCGCCTGCCATGCCAAAGGTGCCAATGGCCTGCGCCAAGAGATCGATCAGGCGCAGCCGTACCAGCGGCGACTCCGGCAACTTAGGGTCGCGCGCCAACAATTGAAAGGCCAGCGGCTGCAACGCATCGCCGACCAGCAAGGCGGTGGCTTCGTCATAGGCAATGTGGCAGGTGGGGCGGCCGCGCCGCATGTCGTCATCGTCCATCGCCGGCAGATCGTCATGCACCAACGAATAGACGTGGACCAACTCGATGGCGCAGGCCGCGGCCTCGACATCATCTTCCGTTAGGCCTAAGGCCCGGGCAGTGGCGAACACCAATGCGGGACGAATGCGCTTACCACCGCCGAGCACGCTGTAGCGCATGGCGCCATGTAATCGCGCCGGCACCGCCTCGCCGTCGGGAAGCCGGGCCGCAAGCGCATGTTCCATGCGCTCGCGCCAAATCTCGAGCTGCGAGCCGAAATCTTCTGGATTCACTGTCTGGTCCGCTGCTACGGACATCTCTTCCCGCCTGACGCGACGATCCGCCGCCTCGCTCACGAACTCCGGCTCACGCGCCCGATTTCGCTGACCGGTATCGCCGTCACGGCCGCATAACGCGAACCGCCATCGGTGTATTTGAACGGCAGTTCCGGCGCCATGGGTCCGGAGACTTTCGGGCCGCGCAACGAGGTCAACATGGCCTTGATCGGATGACTGAATGCATCGTTCACGGCGGTGCCTTCAAATCCACAATGCGCCATGCAATTGTCGCAGCGAGGATTCTTGCCGACGCCGTACTTATCCCATTCAGTGTCGTTGATCAATTCCTTGTATGTCGCGGCATAGCCTTCGTCGGACAACAGATAGCAGGGCTTCTGCCAGCCGAACAGGTTGTACGTCGGATTGCTCCACGGCGTGCACTGATAGGTCTGATTGCCGGCAAGGAAATCCAAGAACAAGGCGGAGTGATTGAACGACCACGCCGGTTTGCCGGCAGGACGATTGCGCTTCTTGAAGATGTTGCGGAACAACTGCTTGCTGGCGGCACGGCCCAAGAACACATCCTGGCGCGGCGCATGGTGGTAGCTGTAGCCCGGCGACACCGTGATGCCCTCGACGCCCAATGACATGGCGGTGTCGAAGAACTGCGCCACATCCTCCGGATCCTCGCCATTGAACAGCGTGCAATTGACCGTCACGCGGAAGCCCTTGCTGCGCGCCAATTCGATGGCGGCCACGGCCTTGTCGAACACCCCTTCCTGACACACGGAATGATCATGGCGTTCTTTATTGCCATCGAGGTGGATCGAGAAGGTCAGATACGGCGAGGGTTTATATTCGTGAATGTGCCGCGACAACAGAATCGCGTTGGTGCACAGATACACAAACTTCTTGCGCTCCACGATGCCTGCGACGATCTGCGGCATCTCTTTGTGGATCAGCGGTTCGCCGCCCGGGATCGAGACAATGGGAGCGCCGCACTCATCGACCGCGCGCAATGCATCTTCCAAACCGACCCGCTTTTGGAGAATCTCCTTGGGGTAGTCGATCTTGCCGCAACCGGAACAGGCCAGGTTGCACTGAAATAAGGGTTCCAACATGAGAACCAGGGGATAACGCTTGTCACGGGCGAGCTTGCGACCGGCAATATAACGAGCGACCTTGTACATCTGCAGAAGGGGTATAGCCATGGCGCTATATTACCAAGGACAGTACCGCCGAGCGATGGTCACGCCAAATTCGGCTCCATTCGAGCATAAACCAGGGCGTAAAGGTTCGGCCGCCCTGCGCGGCCAGCTCTTCCCCTAACGTTTGGGGGGTTATCCAGCGCCAATCGTTGATTTCAGCGCTGTTGATGACGGGTTCCTCCGCGGTGCAGCCGATGAATACCGAACACAGCTCGTTCTCGGCGCCGCTGGCATCGAACTGCGCCTGGTACTGGAATTTGAATAAGTAATGCAGCGGGCAATCGATCCCCAACTCCTCGCGCAAGCGCCGTTTTGTCGCGATTTCCAGGGTTTCATGGCTGCGCGGATGACTGCAGCAGCTATTTGACCAATATAGCGGCCATAGGCGCTTGGATGGCGCGCGCTGCTGAATCAGGAGATCGCCGGCATCATTAAAAATCAGCAATGAGAAAGCTCGATGCAGAATACCTCGGCCCAAATGACACGACGCTTTATCCAGATAACCCACTCCCTGGTCCTGCTCGTCCACCAGAATCAACGCTTCCGAACCACCATCGTCGATTGCATCCATAACGCGAAAGCACCTGCTGATAACCAATTAGTTTGCAACTTTTTCAATCACACCATAGTGCCAGTCACTGTGCCAGAGGCCAGCGCTCAACCCCTCATTCCTTGAGTATCATGGCGGTGCAATGATGAACACCGCTGCTGCAAATTTCCAGGTCGGCTCATTCGAACATCGCGAACTTCTGGCGCGTTTTTTTCTAGACACGCATCTTAACTACACGCCCGAGGCCATCGACTGGCCGCAATTGTCCGAGGCCGAGCGCGCGCGTTTGGCCGGCATGTCCTTCTGGCAAGAGGCCGTGTCGACCGAGAACGAAACCTCCACCAAAGTCGCGGCGGCCGCTGCGCTCGAACCGGATCCCGAGATCCGCAAGGCCATTGAACTGCAGGGCTTTGAGGAGAATCGTCACGCTCGCCTGCTGTTGGCATTAACGTCCAAATATCGGATTCCGGTACAAACGCCGCCCCGATTTACATCGCAAGAATTGGAGTCCGACTTCTTGTCGGCCGGCTACGGCGAATGTCTCGACTCGTTCTTTGCATTCGGCTTGTACTCGCTGGCGTTGGAATCCGGCTACTTCACGCCCCAGCTGACGGCCGTTTTCGAGCCGGTGGTTCAGGAAGAAGCGCGGCACATTCTGTTTTTCGTCAACTGGGTGCGCTACCGGCGCACGCTGCTGTCGTGGTGGCGGCGGCCGTTATTTCGCTTGAAATGCGGCTTCATCATCTGCAGAAAGTTGCTGAGCCGCGTGCGGATGGCGCGCGCCATGAGCAAGAGCGAAAGCCCCGAGAAGCCCGATAACGACACCAGCTTTACGCTCACCGCCGCAGATCAGGTCGCTCAGTCCATCACCATCCGCACACTGCTCAACCGCTGTCTCATCGAGAATGATCGGCGCATGAACGCCTACGATGCGCGGTTATTGCGGCCGCAGCTCGTACCCACCCTGGTGCGGTGGGCGCTGCGCGTGCTGCCAAAAAACATTTGAGCCTCTCCTGCTTCGTGGTGTTGGTTCCCGCGGCGGAGCCTTGGGTGTCGGCCGCGCGAAGACAATTCGACAGCTCCGCGCGCCGCGGCTTGGGCGCTCATATCACCGTTTTGTATCCCTTCATGGATCCCGCCCGCATCGATGCCGCGGCGCTGAAGACCGCGCAAGCCGTGATCGATGGGCACGAGCAATTTGCGTTTCAGTTGAAAGCGATCGGGTATTTCCCCAAAGTCGCTTACTTGAAGCCCGAGCCTGCGGACCCGTTCATCGCCTTGTCGTTGAGCTTGGCGCGCGCCTTTCCGCTGTTCCCGCCGTATGGCGGTGAGTTCGCCAAGATCGCCCCGCATCTGACCATCGCCAAAGGTGATGTTGCCGCAGCCAGTCAACCGCTCTCGCAGATCGCTGCGGATCTCGCGGCGCATGGCGCGATATCGGCCCAATGCCGGGCGGTTACACTGGTCGAGAATTCATCGGGTCGCTGGCAGCCCCTGCACGAATTCAAATTGGACCCTTGCGCCGACTAGATGAGATTTAAGGCAACCGGCCTTGAGCACGAAACCAAGTGATGGCATCGGCGAAGGCGTGCTGCGGCGGACGCCACGAGTAACCCAACTCTCGAACGGCTTTGGCACTGCTGAAGAACATGATTTTGCGCGACATGCGCACGCCCTCCAAGGTCAGACGACCGCTGCGACCCGTCAGCTTGGCGATCCCCTCGGCCACGTAGGCCATCGGCAGCACCAATCCATAGGGCAGTCGGATGGTCGGCGGCTTGCGCCCTGCCTGGGCCGAGATCATCTCGAGGATTTGCCGCAGCGTCATGTCTTCACCGCCGAGGATGTAGCGTTCGCCGACGCGGCCGCGCTCATAGGCCAATAGATGGCCCGCGGCCACATCATCCACGTGCACGATGTTCAAACCGGTGTCCACGTAGGCCGGCATTCGCCCAGCGGCCGCATCCAGCACCAACTGGCCGGTGGGCGTAGGTTTGATATCGCCGGGACCTACCGGCGTGGAAGGACTGGCGATCACCACAGAGGCGCCTTCTTGAGCAGCCGCCATGACCACTTCCTCGGCGAGGAACTTGGAGCGCTTGTAGTGGCCGATCATATTTTCAAGCGCCACCGGCGTGGTCTCATCACCTGCCGTGCCGTCTTTCGGAATGCCCACGGTCGCGACGCTGCTGGTATACACCATGCGCTTCACGCCGGCGCGGCGTGCCGCCTCGAGCACCAAACGCGTGCCTTCGACATTGTTGTTGTACAGCTGACTGGGATCCCGCGCGCCGAGTCGATAGTCGGCCGCCACATGGAACAGGCCCTCACAGCCTTGCGCGGCACGTTGCAGCGAGGTTGCGTCCTTGAGGTCACCTTCTACGGGATCCACGTCCAGGGATCGCAAGTTGGTCCGGTCAGAGCCTTTGCGAACCAGGACGCGCACCTGCCATTGATTGCGCAGCAGAGCGCGCGCGACCGCGGCGCCCACGAATCCCGTGGCTCCGGTCACCAGCGCCTTCATGCCACGCGACTCATGCCGAGACGCAATCTGTATCGAGCGGCGCCAGTGCGCCGGCTTCGGCAATCACCCGCAGCGAGCGGATCGCCGTGCGATAACGCTGCGACAGTCGGATCAACGGCTTGATCTGGCCCGGAGCCAACAACAGACCCGTGAGGAGCCGCACGGTGCGCACGCGGCCCGCGCGACTCGCGGCGACCACGGCACGCGGCAGGACATCCGCAGCCGTATCGACGATGACTCGCACCGCGATGAACGGCAGGCGGGCAGAGGCCGCGACCTCCGCCACGGCGGCACTTTCCATGTCCACGGCAACCGCGCCGCTGCGCTGATACGCCGCCGCCTTGGCGGCCACACTGTCGATGGCCAGCGCCGAGGTCAGCAGATTCCCTTCGCTGACGGCGCGCGAGGAACTCACAGCCGCCGCAATGCGTTCGCGCCAGCTACGGCAAGTAATGAAGCGTGCGCCGGAGGGAGCAATCAATTCCGCCGGCAGAACGATGCTGCCGGCTTTCAAGCCTGGATCCAAGCCGCCGGCCATGCCGAAGGTCATCAGCGCGGTCACGCCTGCCTCCACCAATGAGCGCGCGGCTGCCTGCGCAGCTTCATAGCCGATGCCACTGATGGCCAATCGCGAACCACTTAAGGTGGCCAACTCCTCAAAATCGTCGGTGTCGTAGCTGCGCATCGAAGGCCCCAAAGCGCGCGCCTCGGCCGGTAAGGCCGCGACCACGCCGGCGCCGGTCAATGAGCGATTCCGCGCCGTGTGAGGTTTCGGTAGGCGCTCAACGCCCACAACGGGAAGTAGGCCGAGTATCCGTGATAGCGCAGATAGAACACGCGCGGGAATCCCGGCGCGGTAAAGCTGGGATCACTCCACAGACCATCTTGCTTGCGGATGCTCATTAGGTAATCCGCACCGCGGCGCAGGTTCTCAGATCCCGCTTCTCCGGCCGCCATCAGGCCCAGCATGGCCCACGCGGTTTGATAAGCCGTGCTCGCCATGCGGCCGTGTTTAAGCGTCGCATAGCTGTCGTTGCTTTCGCCCCAGCCGCCATCGGCGTTCTGGCGCTGTTTCAGCCATACGACGGCGCGGCGAATGGCCGGATCATCCGGTGGGATATGGGCCTGGGCAAACGACATCAACACCGACCAGGTGCCGTAGATGTAGTTGGTGCCCCAGCGGCCAAACCACGAGCCGTCGGTTTCTTGTTCGTTGCGCAGGAATTCGATGGCGCGGGCCAACGCCTCGTTGTCTTCCGAGCGGCCGATGCGTGCCAGCACCGTCACCACCCGCGCCGTCACATCGCTGGTGGGCGGATCGAGCAAGGCGCCATGATCGGCAAAGGGAATCTTGTTGAGGTAATAGCTGGTGTTATCGGCATCAAAGGCCGCAAAGCCGCCATCGCTGCTTTGCATACCGACCAACCAATTGAGCGCTCGCCGCACGCTCTCGCTGTAGCGCGAAGAATCGCGCGACTGATGCATGGCCCAGGCGACCACGGCCGTGTCATCGAGATCCGGGTAGTAATCGTTGGCGAATTGAAATGCCCAGCCGCCGCCTTGCAACTCGGGTCGATTCACCCGCCAGTCGCCGGGCTCATCGAGCAATTGCTTGGTCTTGAGCCAATCGAGCGCTTTGGTCGCCGCCTCGCGTGACACTTCGTCGCCGGTTTCCTGCATGGCGAGCGTCGCCAGCGCCGTATCCCAGATCGGCGACACGCAGGGCTGGCAATAGGCGCTGGTCGGCGTCTCCACCACCAGGTTCTTGATCGCCTTCTTGGCCGTCAGCAGGCGCGGATCATCGGGTGCATAGCCCAAAATCACCATGGCTTCCACCGCGTTCACCATGGCGGGAAAAATTGCCCCCAAGCCGTCTTCGCCGTTCAGCCGTTCGATGAACCAGGCCTCGGCTTTGCGGGTGGCAAGATCGCGCATGGCGTTGGGGATCAACGGATCAAAGAGTCGACCCAGTCGATCGAACATCAAAAACACCTGGGTCATCAAACCGGGGCGGCGGAAGTAATCGCGTTCCTTTTCCGGCGGCGTGACAAACAGTTCACGGATGTCGACGCCGCGTGGATTCTTGGCGACCGGCTTGCGGGTGCAGAGGATGAACAGCGGCACCATCACCGTACGCGACCAATAGGCCACCTTGTCGAGATGGAAGGGAAACCACTTCGGCAGCAACATGATTTCGACTGGGATATACGGCACACCGCGCCACGGCAGTTGTCCGAACAGCGCCAGTGCAATGCGGGTGAATACGTTGACCGTGGCGGCGCCGCCGCGCTCCAGAATGGCCTTGCGCGCCCTTTGCATGTGCGGCGCGCTGGGACTGTCGCCCGCGAGCTTCAGCGCATAGTAGGCCTTAACGGTGCAACTGATGTTGAGCTCGCCGTTGTGATACAGCGGCCAACCACCGTGTTCGCCTTGGCGGGCGCGAATGTAATTGCACAGCTTGGCCTCGAGCGGCGCATCGATCTCATCCAAGAAGTGCATCATCAGGATGTACTCGGACGGGATGGTGCAGTCCGCTTCCAGCTCATATAGCCAGTAGCCCTTATCGTGCTGTCGTTCGATCAACGCATCGCGTGCTTCGGCGATGGCGCGATCCAGCGGTGAGTCGCTAACCTTGTAAAGTGAATACGCAACGATTCCCGGCTCCAGTGCGGGATCTCGTGGAACCCGCCTGGGCGCACTCTTCGGTGATGAGGTCACGATCCAGAGCCCCCATAGGAGCGCCGCATCGCGCGCTCGGGTTCACTCGTCGCATCCCAGGCCGGGTCGTTGCTTTTCACCAGGGTGGGCTTGGGACGCCGCAATTCGGCCACGCGCGCCAATGGCACACCGCGTGCCGCCATGGCGAACAGCCTTCTTAGCATCCAATCGTTACTCACAAACATATTCGTCATTACTACTGTCGTGCTCACTGCAGAGCGTTTTACTTTGACCTGCGACCCGGAGGTAAACCCCGGATTCTGGGCAATTTTCCGCAAGGTCAGTATGGCCAATCCGATCGCCCACAGGCAAAAACGACGGATGCCTTTCTCCTTGCCAGGGATTAATAATGTGTAATCCAGGGCATTTCGCAGGTGCGCGTGTGCGATTGCGACCAATTCGCGCATTCCGGCGTCGAATTTTTCATCATGGTTCTGGGCCGACAATTGGGCCAGATCGACGCCGTAGCGGGTGAACAAGTCTTGCGGCAGCCAGCAGACACCGCGGCTACGGTCTTCCCAGACATCCTTGAGGATGTTGGTCATTTGCAGCCCCTGCGCGAAGGAGGCCGCCAGCGACGTCAAGGCGGCGCGGCGTTGAGCAATATCGGGCGAGTAGTCGCAGAACAGGTCGGTCAGCATCTCGCCCACGACGCCGGCCACGTAGTAGCAGTAGTCATCCAGGTCGCTGGACCTGGGCAGCCCGCGCAGACTGGCATTGAACTGGAACCGGGGCATGCCGTAGCACATCAGCTCCACGCAGCGCTGAATGGCCGCACGCTGCCCGGAGCCTAGATTCGCGGTCACCCGGGTGACGCGATCCATATTGGCAACCAAATCGCGCTCGGTGGCGAGTGTTTGGTCGGTCAGCCGCTGCTCCAGATCTCGAGCCAGGGCCTTCGGATCGCCCTGCCCAGCGACAATGGTGGAGAAACGCTGCAAAAAGGCCAAAGTTTCGGGCGGGCTGAGCGCCGGTTCATCTTCTATAGTGTCGGCAATGCGACACAGCAGGTAAGCGCTGGTCACGGGTACGCTTAGCGCCGGGGGCAGCTGCGGAATGGTCAGGGCGAAAGTCCGCGAGACATGCGGCAGAATTTCGTCCTGATAAGCCTGGTCTGAACTGACCGAATCCATGCGTGAAGTACCCGAAATCAGATAAAGATACCATCATGTCAGCGGGTTAGCTCTGGTGCAAATCCGCAACATCCAACGCGGTCCATTGCCACCGCAGGGTTGGCGCAGTATAAACTGCCGCAATATGGAAGCTAAGACCGCCTCTTACCCCTTGTTGGAAACCATCAACTCCCCGGCTGATTTACGGCGTCTTGCGCCCGGCAAACTGCCTGAATTAGCCCATGAATTACGGCAGTTCCTGATTCATAGCGTCGCTACGCGAGGCGGCCATTTCGCGGCGGGTTTGGGGACGGTCGAGCTCACCATTGCGCTGCATTACGTCTATAACACCCCGGATGACCGGCTGGTTTGGGACGTCGGGCATCAGGCCTACCCTCACAAAGTGCTAACGGGCCGCCGCGGTCAATTGCACACCATAAAACAGCATGAGGGACTGGCCCCCTTCCCGACCCGCAGCGAGAGCGAATACGACACCTTCGGCGTGGGCCACTCAAGCACCTCCATCAGCGCGGCCTTAGGCATGGCCGTGGCGGCGGCGCAACGCGGGGAAAGCCGTCGCGTGGTGGCTGTGATTGGCGATGGTGCACTGACCGCGGGCATGGCGTTCGAGGCGTTGAACCACGCCGGCTCCTCGCCGACCGATCTGCTCACCGTGCTCAACGACAATGACATGTCGATTTCCGAGAACGTCGGTGCGCTTTCTAATTATCTGGCGCGCGCGCTGTCCGGAAAAATGTATTCGCATCTGCGTGAAAGCGGCAAAAAGGTTTTGCGGCAGATGCCGACGGTATGGGAATTGGCGCGGCGTTCTGAGGAACACTTAAAGGGCATGGTCCTGCCCGGCACCTTGTTCGAAGAAATGGGCTTCAACTACATCGGCCCGATCGATGGTCACGATGTGAAGGCCTTGGTCACCACCCTGCAGAACGTGAAGAAACTTCACGGGCCACAATTTCTGCATGTGGTCACGCGCAAGGGCAAAGGCTACGCACCGGCGGAAGCCGACCCGATCAAATGGCACGGCCCGGGTCCGTTCGATCCGGCCAGCGGCATGATTTTCAAAGAGGCCGCCACGGGTCCCACCTACTCGCAAATCTTCGGCAAGTGGGCCTGTGACATGGCGGAAAGTGATCCGACGTTCTCGGTCATCACGCCGGCGATGCGTGAAGGCTCAGGTCTGGTGGAATATTCGAAGCGCTTTCCCCAACGCTATTTCGACGTCGCCATCGCCGAACAGCATGCGGTCACCTTCGCGGCCGGATTGGCCTGCGAAGGTTTGAAGCCGGTGGTCGCTATCTACTCGACATTCTTGCAGCGCGCCTACGATCAGCTGATTCACGACGTCGCCCTGCAGAATTTGCCGGTGGTGTTCGCCGTGGACCGCGCCGGATTGGTCGGCAGCGATGGCGCGACTCACCAAGGCAGCTACGATTTGTCCTTCCTGCGCTGCATTCCCAAAATGGTGATCATGGCGCCGGCCGATGAAAACGAATGCCGTCAGATGTTGTACACCGGCACGACTTTGAGCGGGCCGTCGGTGATTCGCTACCCGCGCGGCACCGGACCGGGCGCCGCGATTGCCACCGAGATGACGGCACTCCCCGTGGGCCAAGCGCAATTACGCCGCGAAGGCCGCAGTGGGCTTGCCATTCTCGCGTTCGGCTCACTCGTGGATGCTGCGCAAAAAATTGCAGAACGTTTGGATGCGACGTTGGTGAACATGCGCTTCGTCAAACCGCTGGATGAAAAAATGGTGGTCGCGATCGCTGAGCGGCATCACGCCATCATCACCATTGAAGAGAACGCCATCATGGGCGGTGCCGGCGCGGGCGTCGGCGAACTGTTGGCCGCACGTGATCTGCAACTTCCCCTGCTGCATATCGGTATTCCCGATGAGTTCATCGAACACGGCACACGCGAAACTTGTTTGACTCGCGCCGGTTTGGATCTCGCGGGATTGAATGCTCAAGTCGAGCGCTGGTGGACTTCGCATGCAACAGCCACGATGCGCTCAGTGAGCGGCGCTTAGAATTTTTTATTCGGAATACGTGCGCGGAAACAGAATTCTAAACGTCGTGCCGACGTCCGGAATCGACTCCACTTCGATGGTGGCATCGAGCAATTCGCATAATCGCTTTACGATGGATAAGCCAATTCCCTCGCCGGGCGCATCGCGACGCTCTTGCACGATATTGCGCAGCTCGTAAGACCCGGCCGGTGGGGCTTGCGATTTGTCTTGAGACAGCTGACTCGCGCTCTCCAGCGCATTTGCCAGCGGTTTGGCCGACGCCGATGGAAATCCCGGACCCGTGTCTTTCACGGTCAACGCCCAACGCTTTGCATCTCCCGCTTCGCTGTCGCCCCAGGTGACATGGATGCCGCCGGCGTGAGTATATTTCACGGCGTTCAGCACCAAGTTTTGGGCAATCCGGCGGATTTTGACGGCATCGCCGTCGACGCCAAAGCCGGCGGGTCCTTCACAGCGCAGGAACAGTTGTCGTTGTTTCGCCATCTCACCCACCCCATCGCACAGCTGCCGCAATATCGGTGTGATATCAATGGGCTGGATGGTGCGCTGTTCGCGTCCTGCCTGGAGCCGCGCCAGACTGGTGACATCGTCGAGCAAATGGTGCAGCGAGGTGACGTTGCGCATCAGCATGCGCGTGAACTTATCCCGGGTCACTTCCGGAAGACTGGTATTCGTAAGGCCGACGGTTGCGTTTGCGACAACCCCGAGATTGCCGCGCAGATCGTGCGCCGCCTGTTGCCATAGGTCGGCGCGCTGCTCCTCGGTAGCCTGTATCTCCACCAGGGCACTTTCGAGGTCCTTGACGTGTCCCGCGGCTTCGGCTTGCCGCAGCGTAAAATACTGAGTCACACTTTCCTCGACGCCGGAGGTGCACAGCATGGCCCAGATTCCGTACACACGGGACACGGCGATGGCCGGTATCGAGGCATTGGCACTGACGTAGCGCCCAAGCTCCGACAGCATGGTTTCGTTCAGCTTGCCCAGCTCCCGAGTCACTTCATGCAAGTTGTAGCCCTGCTGCCAGCGGAGCAACCCATGGGCGGCCGCCGGCTCATGGACGGCAGCCGCGGCCGTATCGGGATTCGGCTTAACTTCAGTAGATCCGCGCAGCTGGCTGTCAAAAGCCAACAAAACTTCCGGAATGTGGTCGATCAGCTGAACCCGGGGCAAAGAATTGCCGGTGGTCAGCGCAGGGTCGGCTTTTACCAATTCGTGCCAAGTTTTAAGTATCGAATCACGCCGGCCTTGGAGGTGATCCGCAATTGACACTAAAGCCGCTTCAAGATTTTCCACCCGCATCCCCGACTGACGTTTCCGCGCATGTTACACGGGGGCCGCGTTTGCGCAATAACGTGCGATGCCGCGCTGGCTGCCGGAAATTACCATCGATTACACCGGAAATCTCGAAATTTCAGCTGAAACTAATGTTGGGGCGATACAAAAAATCGTAAGTGTCCTACCGCACAGAGACACGGTCTGGCGGCGTGCAAATATTACACGTCAAGACACACGGGAGTACTCGCATGAGAACGGAACTCGAAGCTACGCCAGCCGAAGGATTTGCACCGAACGCTCTCGACGGAGTCGAAGATTCGGCGTCTATTGCGCGTTCAGAGGCGAATATTTTGCGGTGGATGGAGTATTTACCCGAGGATTGCATCGCCCGAATGATTGCGCTGAAGTGGGATATCACTACGTAGTCGGGACTGCGGCCAAAAGTCCTGTATCGAACAGACGCGTGCTACACGAATTTCTCACCTCGAATCGGCAGCCGTTGATCGATCGCTGCCGCGGCATGGTCGATGAGCGATCGGGTCCTCGTATGATGGAACACGAGTTCGTCCACGGCGTCCCCCTGTTTCTCGATCAACTCGTCGGCATTTTGCTCATCGAGCAGCAAAC
>CAZZWE010000021.1:0-10994 GCA_964657675.1 uncultured Steroidobacteraceae bacterium | reverse complement strand
TGCACAACCTAATCGACCGTGCGCTCTCCGAAGTGCGCGTCACTGCGCGGATGCCGCCGCGGCGGCAGGAAATTGTGCTATCGAGCTTCTTGGACAATATAAGGGCAGCCGCATCCTTTGACGCGCTCGCACGAGGGACGCCCTTCAGGGTGGATGCCGTCGAGGACGGAATCGTCGTGTGCGCAGATCCCGAAATGCTGGCCGCGTCCGTCGGCAACCTGCTGCAAAACGCCTTAAGTTTACCCAGCACCAGACTCTGGTGACCTTGCGGGCCACGGTTGCGGACGATCGTGTGCTGATCGACGTTGAAGATCACTGCGGCGGCTTACCCGCAGGCGCAGCCGAGCGCATGTTCCTGCCCTTCGCTCAAAGCGGCAGCGACCGCTCGGGGCTGGGATTGGGCTTGGATATTTCCCGGCGCGGAGTCGAAGCCAACGACGGCATTCTCACGGTGCGGGACGTACCGCACGTCGGGTGCGTATTTACGATCAACTTGCCGCTAAGTCAGAGTTCGCGCCTCAGTTCGACAAGCTGCCCCACATAGGGGGCCGCATGTGGGCATCGAGCCAGTCCTTGCCCAAAAAAGTTCGCATCGATTGGATTTCAACCACGGTCGCATCCCATTCCGTGCGGTGACAGTCACAGTGCAGCCGCATCTGATACCACGCGGTCAGCGCAGTGGCCACGACCAGCACGGGGAAGGTAGTCAGAGCAACGGTGCCGCATTCAGGACAACGGGTGGGAACCTGGATTTCACTTTCGCTCATGTCATATATCTCCGAGGATTATGATCAGATAGCGCTTGTGTCGATCGAGCGTCTGTGCGGCTGGCCACACAGCGGTCCTAGTCCCCGAGAAAATCCTCGTAGGTTTTGCAGTCCGCCGCGTAACAGCTGCAGGCCGCCCGCTCGAGCGCCCGGCGATCGCGGATCGTCACCTGGCCGCGGACGTACTCGATGAGGCCTCTGCGCTGAAGTTCCATCGCCGCCTTGCTGACGCCGACTCGGCGAACGCCCAACATGTAGGCGATCGAGTCTTGGGTCACGACAAAGTGATTCTCGTGGGCGCGGTCTTGAGTCATCAACAGCCAACGGGCAAGACGCGCCTCGATTTGATGAAACCGCAGGCACCGGGCAACGCTCGTCAGTTGCAGCATAGTGACGTGGATGTAGCGGTTCAAGCTGCGCCGCAAGGCAGGGCTTCGAATGAGTTCGGCCTTGAAAGAAACCACGGCAATGCGCCACGCGGTCCCGGGGCCTTGCACGCGCGCATGCAGCGCTCCCCGGTTCAAACCCAGCGCCACCTGAGTGCCGAGCATGCCCTCACTGCCCACCATCCCCACCTCAAGCACCGGCGGCTCATCCATGGGAGTCAGTAAAGAGACGAAACTTCCCGTCGGAAAATACACATGCCGGGAATGGGTCGCGCTGTCGGCCAAAATGTCCGACATGTGAAGCTCTATGGGCTCGCACAGCGCGAGAAATCGACTCCTGTCGCGGCCCGGCATGATGTCGATGAGATGGTTGACAACTGCTGGCATGGCAACAGGTTATCCCATCGCTGCGGCGCAAGACCGTCTGCCAGCACACAAAGGACGCGGGTTTGACTACGGAGTTACTTTGCTATGCGGGTGGGCAGCAACCGTTCATATTCGCGCCTTACCACGGCATAGCACTCGCACGTGCGTTCTTCGAGGCCTTTTCGATTGAGCACGCTGATACGCCCGCGCGTGTATTGAATCAGTCCGGCCTTTTGCAGCTTCGAGGCGCCCTCGGTGACTCCTTCGCGGCGAACCCCCAACATGTTCGCAATGAGTTCCTGAGTCATCACCAACTCAGTGCCTTGCAGCCGGTCCAAGCTCAACAGCAACCAGCGGCACAGCTGTTGATCCAAGGAGTGGTGCCGATTGCACACCGCGGTTTGCGCCATCTGAGTGATCAATGCCTGCGTGTAACGCAGTAACAGATGCAGCACGGGCCCCGAGCGATCGAACTCGGTTTTGATCATGTGCGCGTTGAGACGGCATCCCACGCCCCCGCTTTGCACGACCGCCCGGCTCGGCGTTGATTCACCGCCCATGAACAAGGAGATTCCAACCACACCTTCGTTGCCGACCACGGCGATCTCCGCCGAGGCCCCGTTCTCCATCACATACAGCAGCGACACGATGGAGGTCATCGGAAAATATACATAGTTGAGTGCAACACCGGACTCGTACAAAACCTGCCCCAGTGGCATGTCGACCGGCTCGAGCAGCGGCAGCCAACGTTCCCACTCGGTGTCCGGCAAGGACGCCAAGAGATGATTCGTTCTTAGATCAGAAGCATGCGACATGGGTGGCAGGTACCGGCGAAGGGGGGGAATACTGGCGACAGTCAGTGGCGGCCCGCAACAGCCTGAGTCTACCGCACCACATCAAATTTGAATGTTCGGTAGCGCACACAGAGTAGCATTAACGGACCTTTTCAAGGTAAGCGCGCACAATGGGCGGCGCTCAAGCTTGGGCGCCCAATAACCAAAGGTTTTCTCATGGCAGACAAGGCGGGGGTGTGGATCGATCATCGACGGGCGGTCATCGTCTCTTTAAGCGACGCCGGCGAGCGTGTGAGCGAGATTCTTTCACAGGTGGAAAAACACGCCGAACGCGGCGGGGATCGGCCCATGCAGGGTTCTTATGAGTCTCATCAAGTACCCGCCGATGACAGCCGCCAGCGCGCGCTGACGGGCGAATTGAACGGCTATTACGACGCCGTGATTGCGGCAATTCACGGCTTCTCGCCGGTGCTGGTGTTTGGTCCGGGGGAAGCCAAAGGTGAATTGCACACGCGTTTGGTGAAGAAAAAGTTGGGCGATGCGGTGGCCGAAGTACAAACCGCCGACAAACTGACCAATCCGCAGATCATTGCGAAGGTCCGTGCTTATTTTGGCGCCAGCGCGCCGCGCTCCAGTTAGATCACGCCTTTAAATTTCACAACGGTGCAAAAATCTATGCAGAATGACATTGCGCCTTACGACGGCGATCGCTCGATCGATAAAGAAGAACGGCTGCGGGATTTCTTCGCGCGCCATGGCGGCGAATCTGATCCCGCACGGCGGACTGAGGAGGAACACGACCATCGCTCAGGTTGGTATGAGGTGTGCGCCGCCGACGGCTACACGCTTCGCTGCGATTGGTCAGCGGGAAGCGAAACGAGCTCGCAGATGCGATTTTCAGAATTTCGAACCATTTTGGAGTAGCCATGGCTGACCGACCTTCCCGTGCCGGATCAAGGATTCCCGACGCAAACCTTGTAGAGATGCGTGACGGCAAGTTGCTGCACACATCCACTGCAGACCTATTCAAGGGCCGCCGCGTGGTGGTGTTCGCATTGCCGGGCGCGTTTACGCCCACCTGCAGCACCACGCATGTGCCCGGTTTCGTGTCGCTACTGACTGAATTTAAGCAGGCGGGAATCGACGACGTCGTTTGTCTGGCGGTCAACGACCCCTACGTCATGGATGCGTGGCAGCGGCAGGAAAAGGCCGAAGCGTTAAGATTCGTGTCCGACCCTTTTGGCGAATTCACCCGCGCCATGGGGATGTCGGTGGATCATCGCGACGCCGGGCTGGGGGTTCGCTCCTGGCGCTATTCCATGCTGGTCGATGATGGTGAAATCAAAATCATGTTCATCGAACGCGATGTGCCGGGCGACCCCTTCGAGGTGTCGGATGCCGAGACCATGATCAAGCACCTGCGGCCAGACTACAAAGGGCAAAGCCCGGTATTTATGTTGGCGCGTCATGGATGCCCGCATTGTGCCCGCGCCAAGGAACTGCTCACCCAGCGGGGTATTCCGTTCGAAGTGGTTCACTTGGGCGAAGAATTGACCATGCGCGGCGTCAAGGCGGCTTCAGGGGTCGCCACGGTTCCGCAGATTTTTATCGAAGGAAAGTTGATCGGAGGCGCCGACCAACTGGCGCAGTATTTGGCCTAAAGGATCGAGAACAATCGCGTGGCGCCGGCATTGATCAAAAAGCCGCCGACGATCAACCATGCGAATAAGACCCCTGCCAGGCCTAACGGCTTGAATCCTGCGGTTTTGATGGCGGAAGCTTGCGTCGTCAGGCCGAGTGCCGCCATGGCCATGGCCAGAATCACCGTGTCGAGGGTCACAGCGGTTGACACCAGCGCGCCTGGCAGCCAATTCAACGAATTGAACGCCGCCACCGCCACAAAGCCGAGCGCAAACCAAGGAATCACAATCTTGCCGCGCGCACTCGCGCTTTGCGGCGCTTCGCGAGACGTGCGCCTCGACAGATAAGCCGATAAGGCCATCAAAAACGGCGCCAGCATCATGACTCGGACCATCTTGGTGATGACCGCCGTGTTGGCTGCGGTCTCGGAGACGCTGCGGCCCGCGGCCACCACCTGCGCCACTTCGTGGATGGTGGATCCGGCGTAGATGCCAAAACCGGTGGGCGTCATCGCCACTAGCGGGTGATGGGCATTGAGTTCGAACAGCGCCGGGTACAAAAACATTCCCACGGTCCCGAACACCACCACTGTCGCCACTGCCACGCACACCTGTTCGGAACGGCCGCGCAGCACGGGCTCGGTGGCCATCACTGCGGCCGCACCGCAGATGGCGCTGCCCGCGCCGATCAGGATCACGGCGTTACTGTCCAATTTGAATACCCGGGTGCCGACGAAATAGGCAATCCCAAAAGTACTGCTTAACACCAAGGCGTCGATCAGCACGCCCAGCATGCCGACCTGCGCGATGTCGTGAAACGTCAGGCGCAGACCGTAGAGGACAATGCCGCTGCGTAACAGCCAGTATTTGGAGAAGGCCACACCCGTCGAGCTGGTCGCAGCGAGCGTGGGGTAGACGGTGTTGCCCAGGGCGATACCGAGGACGATGGACAACGTTAGCGCACTGATGCCGTGCGCCTGCAACCAGGGAAGTTTGGCCAGTTGCAGAGAGAGTAAGGCAATGGCGGATACCAGCGCGATGCCGGGGAGCAAGCCTCGCCACGCAACCCACTGCCGCGTCGGGCCTTTAAGCAGCGAGACGGACGAGCGGCGGATAGCGTTTGAATACAGCATGTTGGGGAGTTTGGGGCAGGGCCCCTTACTTGTGAAACAGATTGTTTTGGTACAATCAACCTAGTTTGTCGGTTAATATTGCCTTGTGTCGCTCACGTTGAGACAGCTGGAGATTTTCAAGGCCATTGCCAGCAGCGGCAGCACCAGCGAGGCCGCCAAACGCCTGCCACTGTCCCAGTCGGCCACCAGCGCGGCATTGCTCGAATTCGAAACCACCCTGCAGGTGCAGCTGTTCGACCGGGTCGGCAAGCGTCTGTTGCTCAACGACAGCGGGCGTTCCCTGATGCCGGCGGCGCTCTCGTTACTGGATGGGGCGCGCACCGTCGAAGCGTCTTTTGGCGGAGCGCTGGATAGCATCGATCTCAGGCTGTTCGCCAGCACCACCATCGGCAACTATCTGCTGCCTGGCTTGATTGCCAGTTTTCGCGCCATCAATGCCAGCGCCATCGTGGACCTTCGCATTGCGAACACCTCGGATGTGGTGGCGGCGGTGTCGACCTTCGATACTGACTTAGGCTTCATCGAAGGCCCTTGTCACGCCTCCGACGTGCAAATCGTGCCATGGCTCGACGATGAATTGCTCATCGTGGCATCGCCCACTCACGAACTGGCCCGCTTGGCGAAACGCGCACGGCTCAGCGCAGACCAATTGCGGCGCGCGCTCTGGCTGATGCGCGAGCCTGGCTCAGGAACGCGAGAAACCGTGGAGCAGGCACTGCTGCCGCACTTGGCGCAGTTCTCCGCGATCATGACCATTGGCAGTCCGGAGGCCATCAAAAACGCGGTCGCCGAGGGATTGGGAATCAGCTGCGTGTCACGCTACGTAGCCCAGGACGCGCTCGTCAGTAAGCGGCTTTGCATCCTGGCGACGCGCCTTCCACGACTGACACGGCGCCTGATGCTGATTCATCACTCGAAGAAACTGCTGTCGGCGCCGCTCAGCCGCTTCATCGCGCATTGCAGGAAATTCGCCGAGTCGAGCCGGCATCAGGACTTCGAAATTTAGCGCCCTACTTTTGATACTCTCGCTTTGGATAGAAGGGATATCGCAAGATGCCATCAGTCGGCGTCTGCGGCCGGTACTTCGTATGGCAGCCCGCGCAAATTTCCTGTAGGTGATCGCCCGTTGCCGCCAGGCTCTTTTGATCCTTGGCCTTGACTGCCTCACGCACCTGCAACGCCGTCTTCTGCAGCTCCTTGGCCCAAGATTGCCAATCCACGGCAGCCACCCATTTCGCATCGTGCTTGCCGGTTCCGGCACGAGGAACCAACATCGAACCGATAATGAGATTCACCGCGTCTTGATCGGCAAGTTGCCATTCTTCATCGTTCAAGTTTTCGGCAGCTTCCGCTGCCCAGATCCCATCGGCGGGTACCTCGATGGACGCTCGCATCAGATCGGCGATGCTGATGGGCAAGGACGGCGCCGGGGACCGTGGCGAAGTCCCGGTGCCGGCCGCCGCGATACTCAAGACACTAGAGGCCACTGCACCGGCCGCCACGGCGCAAATCTTGCCAATTCGCATATTTCCCCCCAAAGACTGCCGTCCGCCAGCCGGATGATTCTAGCCGAAGGATTAGACCTTCCTAAATTCCTACAGGGATTTCAGAATGGGTGCCGGGAAACTAGCGCCGATAGCTGATCCGAGGTTTCTCGCGTGTCCCGTGTACTGACCGAATGCTCACGACCTTAAGCTGAAGTCGACCGGAGAGATGAAGTATGGCTGCTAATTCAATGGGTTGGGTGGGCTGATGGCGCGGCTGATTGTTGTCTCGAACCGGGTAGCGCTCCCCGATCAGGGCTCGTCGGGAGGACTGGCCACAGGCTTATTGGCGGCGTTGCATGGTCCTGATGGCGGTATTTGGTTCGGCTGGAGCGGCAAGACGCAGGAGAAGCCTTCAGCAGAACCACAGGTTCAAGAGAAAGACGGCATTCGTTTCGTCACCGTTGATTTGCCCAGCGACAGCTTCGACGATTACTACAATGGTTTCTGCAACAGCTCACTGTGGCCGGTGCATCACTATTTTCCGGGCGCGTTCCGCTATGAAGCCTCCGAATACAAGGCTTATCAGTCAGTCAATCGTTACTTCGCGGAGGCCCTGGCCAAGCTCGTCACCAATGACGACATCATTTGGATTCACGACTACCAGCTGATCCCGCTGGGAAAAATGCTGCGCGAAGCCGGCGTAAAGGCGCGAATCGGCTTCTTCTTGCACATCCCCTATCCCAACATTGCTGTGTTGCGCCTGCTGCCGCCCTACGCCGAACTGGTGCGGGCCATGTGTCAGTACGACCTGGTGGGCTTTCAAACCCAGGAGGATTTGGAGGGCTTTGAATCAGCCGTTAAAGCCGTCTACGTGGAATCCTGCGCATTCCATGACGAGGGCATGCATGTGGAGGGGCGCGAGGTGCGCACCGGCGTATTCCCGATCGGCGTTGATGTGGATGTCATCACCCAGCAGGCCGAAGAGGCTGAACGCAACGATGAGCAGATCAAGCGATTGATGCGCAGCATGCTGGGGCGGCAATTGATCCTCGGGGTGGATCGCCTGGATTACAGCAAGGGCTTGGTCGAGCGTTTCAACTCGTATGAGGCTTTGCTGGAAAAAGTGCCTGAACTGGTCGGCAACATCAGCTTCGTGCAAATCGCGCCCTTGAGCCGGATCAATGTGGCCGCCTATGTCGATATCCGCGACGCGTTGGAGCGTACCGCGGGACATATCAATGGCAAATTCGCGGATGCGGACTGGACGCCCATTCGTTATTTGAATAAAGATTTCTCGCATCAGACGTTGAGCGGATTTTTACGCGTTACCGATGTGGGCTTCGTGACGCCGGTGCGCGATGGCATGAATTTGGTGGCCAAGGAATTTGTCGCGGCACAAAACGCGGAAAATCCGGGCGTGCTGGTGCTGTCGAATCTCGCGGGTGCGGCGCACGAGCTCAGCGAAGGCGCCCTGCTGGTCAACCCCTACGACAAGACCGCGGTGGCGCTGGCGTTGCATCGGGGCTTGAGCATGCCGCTGGAAGAGCGGCGCATGCGCCATGCCGTTATGATGCAGGCGCTGCATTTGAATTCCATTTCCCATTGGCAGGAAAGTTTCGTGAAGCGGCTGTGTGCCGCCGCCCCGAGTTTCATGGCGACATGGAATCCGAAGGCACTGGCGGCCGAAACCGCGACTTCAACCGCGGGTTGACCCCCACGTCCGATCAGCGGACGCCCGATGGCCCCAGTATTGGTAGGATGTTCGCATGAACGCCCTAGGAGCCAGCATGAATACCCTCAAGACACGGATGATGATCGGTTGCGCAGCGATACTCTGCGGCATGCCATTGGCAGCAGCGCTGGCCGACAACGCGCCCGGTGTGGTAGCGCCCACGCCGAGTGTTTGGGTCAAGCATGAGTATCGGTTCAGCTACTTCGGATTTACCAGTACGTATTCCTGCGATGGCCTCGCCGATAAGCTGAAATTGCTGCTGCTGACCGCGGGCGCTCGGGCCGACGCCAAAGCGGCTCCCGCCGCTTGCGCGCGAGGATTCGGTCGGCCCGATAAATTCGCATCCGCCTACCTGACTTTTTATACCTTGGCCCCGCCGGGAGCCGATCAGCCCGCCGATTCGCCGACGGTCGATGGCACTTGGCGCGATGTGAAAATCATGCGGCGCAAGCCGTTCCCGTTGGAGACCGGCGACTGCGAATTGATCGAGCAATTCCGTAACAATGTGTTGCCGATGTTTACAGTGCGCGACCTCGACGACAAGGTCACCTGCGTACCGCACCAGATATCCGGATCGAGCTACAGCCTGGTGTTTCAATCCTTGGCAGCCTTGCCGAAGCCCGTCGCCGTCAAAGCGAAATAACAGGAATGCCGGGGCCGGGCCATCGGGGGCCGATTCGTCACGTCGCGTTTCTAGGCACTGGACTGATGGGCGATCCCATGGTGCGATGCCTGCTGCGGGCAAACATCGCGGTGCGGGTTTGGAATCGTTCGCCGGATAAATTGCAGCCCTTGCGCGATGCGGGCGCCACCGTGCACAGCAGCCCTGCGGATGCGGCGTTGGGCGCTGATGCCGTGTGTTTGTGCCTTGCGAGTGTGGCTGCTGCCGAGTCGGTACTGTTCGGCGACCACGGAGTTGCCAGCGCGTCATCCGGCGCACGGCTGATTGTCGATTTCTCGACCATTGGTCCGCGCCACACTGCGGATTTTGCAGAGCGTATGCGCGAGCGCTGTGGCAGCGCTTGGGTGGACGCGCCAGTGTCCGGCGGTGTCCCCGGCGCGGTACAGGGCAAATTGGTGATTTTCTGCGGCGGAGCGCCGCCGGACATCGAAGCACTGAGCGATGTGTTTGCGGCCATCGCGCAGCGCGTGACCCGAGCCGGCGACGTAGGCGCGGGCCAAACCATGAAGCTCTGCAATCAGCTCATCGTCACCAGCAACTTGGTGGCCATCGCCGAAGCGATTGCGCTGGCACGCGCCGGTGGAATCGATGCGGGGTTGTTGCCGCAAGCGTTGGCAGGCGGCTTCGCCGACTCCATTCCGTTACAGGTGTTTGGCGCACGCATGGCCTCCGGAGTAACGACGCCAACGCTCGGTGCGATCGCCTTGATGATCAAAGATACGACAGCGATCGGTGAACTCGCCACCGCGCAATCTCTGACGCTGCCGGTCACCGCCGCCACGCGGCGTGTTTATCAGCAAGCCGAATCGCACGGCCTCGGGCCTGAGGATCTGTCGGCGCTAATGGCCCTTTATCCCCCAAAGAAGAATCCATGAAAATAAGTGCAAACTTGAGTCTGCTGTTCAAGGAAGTACCCCTGCTCGAGCGGTTCGAGGCGGCGCGCCGCGCCGGATTCGATGCGGTGGAGACTCAGTCTCCTTATGCGGAATCGCCGGCCGACTTGCATCGCGCGGCCGCCGATGCGGCGTTGCCGGTGGTGCTGATCAATGGACCGTCGATTGCCAACACCTACCCTTCCGGATTTGCCGGCCGGCCGGAGATGCGTGACGAGTTTCGCGCCCAGATGCCGATGGTGGCGGAATACGCCAGCGCGCTCAACGCCCAGTGCGTGCACATCATGGCCGGCGTCGCATTGCCGGAGGATCGAGAAGCCTGTCTCAACACTTATGTAGAAAACCTGCTGTTTGCCGCTCATGCTCTGCCGGGGCGTCAGGTCTTGATTGAGTTCATCAACCCGCACGATATGCCAGGCTATTTGAATCACGGTCTACCCGTCGCGCTCGATTTGCTGCGACGCTGCTCGGGTCAGGTCAAGCTGCAATTCGACCTCTATCATGCGGCTCGAACCGAACTCAACATCGTCAAGGAACTAGCCGCATGCCTGGCGAATGTTGCGCATATTCAATTCGCGGATAGTCCCGGGCGGCACGAGCCGGGCACCGGCACGACGCCTTTCGCCGCAATCTTGAAAATGCTTGGCGCGGCCGGTTATGGCGGTTACCTCGGCGCCGAATACAATCCCATCGCCGGCACGGTAGACGGGCTAAAGTGGCTATCCGAGTGGCGCAAGGAGTTATCTTGATCGACTTAGCAACTGCAACGACCATCGTCGACAAGGCGCTAGCCCACGGCAGGGAAATGGGGCTACCGCCGTTGACGGTCGCCGTGCTCGATGCCGCCGGCTGCTTGGTTTCGTTCAAACGCGAGGATGGCTCGAGCTTGCTTCGTCCTGAAATCGCTCAAGCCAAGGCTTGGGGCACTTTGGGGATGGGAATCGGCGGACGTGCACTCGCACAGCGTGCTGCTGTGGCGCCCTCCTTTATCGCGGCCGTTAACAATTTGGCAGATGGCCGCATCATTCCGGTGCCAGGCGGCGTACTGATCCGCAATAGCAGCAAACTGATCATCGGCGCCGTGGGGATCACCGGCGCGGTGTCTGAACAAGAT
>CAZZWE010000020.1:0-42498 GCA_964657675.1 uncultured Steroidobacteraceae bacterium | reverse complement strand
CCAGGCACCAGCGAAGCGTGGGCAATGCACCGGCATCCTCTCCCATGGTGGTGCCGTCGGCGGCAAAGCCCATGGCTGAGGCCATCGCGCCGCTCAGCGCGGCGGCCGCGCCGGCCTCAGCCGCGACCCATCAGGAAATCCCCGCGCTCTCACGGGGCGCACGCAACTCGGTTCGTGGTGAGATCAAGGTGGCGGTGCGCGTGACCGTGGATAAATCGGGCACGGTGGTCGGCGAAAAACTCGAGACGCATGGCCCCAGCAAATATTTCGCCCGCATCGCCGCCGATGCCGCCAAGAAGTGGCGCTTCGTCCCCGCAGACACTGCCTCGTCACGGCAGTATCTGCTGCAGTTCGAGTTCACCCGCGCCGGTGCCACGGCGCAGATGCTCAACCCCCCGGCGTCGTAAGGGCTTTTAAGAACTCGTAGTAAAACTCGAGGCCGGTGTCGTAGGAATCGATCTTCAGGCGCTCGTCGCGGCCATGCGCCCGGTCATCCGATCGCTCGATGGCAATGCCTGAAATTCCGTAGCTCGGGATGCCGGCATTCATGGTGTAAATGCTATCCGAGGCGCCGGCCTCCATGACGGGCAGCACGATTGCGCCCGGCCACAACTTGGCGGATATGCTGCGCAGCGAGTTCATCACGTCGGCATTGACCGGCGGCGGAGACATCGCTTTGCGATCCGAGCCGTGATCCGATAACTCGCCGGTGTCGGCGCGATAGCGCACGCTCAGTTTGGGATCGTGAAACAGCTTGACCAAAGCCAGGCGAATTTCTTCCTGGGAATGCCCCGGGAAAATTCGGCAATTGATATTCGCTTCCGCGCGGCCCGGCAAGGCATTGGGTGCGTGGCCGCCGCTCAACATCGTGGCTACGCAGGTGGTGCGCATGATGGAGTTCGAGTGCGTGTCCTTGGAGAGGCGTTCCACCGCTTTCGGATCCGGCGGCGTGGTCAAGATGGCCCGCATGTCCGCGGCGGTTTGACCGGTT
Source organism: uncultured Steroidobacteraceae bacterium (assembly GCA_964657675.1). Taxonomy (GTDB): domain Bacteria; phylum Pseudomonadota; class Gammaproteobacteria; order Steroidobacterales; family Steroidobacteraceae; genus Bog-1198. The sequence continues at coordinate 41,507 of CAZZWE010000020.1, read as the reverse complement.
TCGATCTTGGCCATCTGGGTGAAATATTCGCGGGTCACGGGGTTGAGCTCAAACGGAAAGGGCGACTTCTCCAAGATCGTCAGCGCGTGGGCCACGTGATAAATCGCATTGTCCGGGGTGGGCAGTGAGCTGTGACCGCCCGGATTGGTGGCAAGCACCTGGAAATCCGCATACAGCTTTTCAGTAGCCTCGAAGCCCACGACCAATGGTTTGTCCGGTCTGACCTGTCCGGAATCCGGGTTCAGCGCGTATTCGGCATTGATCAAATCGCGGTGATTCTCGAGCAACCACACTACGCCATTGGACTTGCCGCCTTCTTCATCGGCGGTCAGCGCCAAAATAATGTCGCGGTCCGGAACGAAGCCCTCCTTCTTCAGGCGGATGAAATCCGCCACCGCGATGGCATCGCTCTCCTTCATGTCCTGAGTGCCGCGGCCGTAGAAATAGCCGTCCTTCTCGACCAACTTGAACGGATCGGTGGTCCAGTCTTGGCGCTGCGCCTCCACCACATCCGTGTGCCCGATGATCAGGATGGGTTTGAGTTTCGATCCCGGCGTGCCTCGATAGCGGGCCACCATGTTGGCTTTGCGATCATTCGGTCCCAGCACCACGACATCGGCTTTGGGAAATCCGGCATCCAGCAGCCGTTGCGACATCGCCTGCGCGGCCAACGTGGTACTGCCCACCGAGTCGGTGGTATTGATCTCGATCAACTGTTTGAGAATATCGTGAGCCTCTTTCTGAGAGGCGGCGTCGCCGACCGGAGCGGCGCAAAGCACCTGGGCACACAGCGCGCCCAGCATGGCAACGCAAGGAATGACGAGGGATCTGATGTTCAAGGCGGGTCCTTGTGGGGTAAAAATGAATCGTGCCGAACGCCCATGCTAGCGCAACGATCGAATCAGTAGCCAAACTTGTAGTGGATCTGCGCGTAGATCTGCCGCGGATCGTTGTAGTGATAGCCGCCGAAGGTCAGGCTGTTGTCGGTGAGCAGATGCCGGTCGGTGACATTGAGGATGGTGAGTGAGGCGGAAAGCTTGCGCCCGAAATTCTTGCCGGCGCTCAAGTTCAGTTCCGCGTGGCCGGGGAGGTGACTGGGCGTACCTTCGCCGTTCGCGAAACCCGATCCATAGGAGACATCCGCGGATGCGAAGGCGGACCACGGCAGGTTGGCATCGAGGCCGACATTCGCGGTGTTGCGCTGATCGTGATCCAGCGCAAAGCTGCCGGCGGGCGGGCTGAAGTCGGTCAAGCCGCCGTTGATCGCACCGAAACCGTTGGCGGTCTGATTAGAGTAGGTAAGGTGGGCCGAGCCGAAGTCCCACAGCTTGGGCGAGCGAATGCTCAGTTCGTTGCCGGTAATGATGGCGCCATCAATGGTGAGCGGCAGGAAGGCATTGGAGTTGCCGATGTTGTTGTGGTCGAAGAAATTTTTGGCGGCCGTGTGAAAATGGTCGATGTCCACGCTCCAGCCTTGAATGGGTATGGTCAGGCCCACTTGGAATTCCTCGTCGCGTTCGCCGCGCAGCGGCAGAAATCCCAGGTTGTTGTTTTGCGCGAATTGCAGCAGCGGCCCTGCCAAGGTGGTGAGCGGCGGCGCTTGATAGTATTTGCCCCAAAAGCCGCGCATCAGCCAGTGGATGACGGGCAGTCGGATCGTGGCGCCCAGCCGCGGGCTGGTGGCGTTTTCGGTGACACCCCCGTCGAAATGGGTTTGCCGCACCCCGCCTGCGAATTGCAGCCACTCGGTCGGTGAGAAATTGTCCTCGACATAGGCCGCGACCAGCGAGCCGGTGGGCTTCAGGCGTTGGTTGACCGGCGCGGTGTTGCTGCCATCGTTGAACAGCACATTGAATGCCTCATCGTCGCGCTGTCCAAATCCCGTCACCCCGACTTGTATGTCGTTGCGCGCGAGGTGCATTCGCAGGGTTTGTTGGCCGCCGAGATACGTCGAGGAACGTTGGTCGGTGGTGCTGATGGGGATGTCGTCGGGCGCTCCATCCAAGTCGGCGCGGTTCTGGTGGTAGAGCAGCGAGGTGGCCAGGGAGGCATCTGGCCCCAGTTTTCGCACCCATGTGAGGATGGCGAAGGTATCGGTTTCGCGCTGTACGTCGGCGGCGATTTGGCCGGGCACGTTTGGAATGTCATAACTGTCGTGACGGGCGGAGAACACCAGGCGAAACTGATCATCGGGAGTTGCGTTGAAGATCAGAGTACTGAAAGCACCGTAGCCGCTTTCGCTGTCGTGAATGATCTGCGCCACCGGGGTTTCAATACCGAGATCGCTGCGGTTGCCGTTGACGCTGGCGTAATAAGCGAATCGCTCGGTGTGGCTGCCAACGCTCAAATAATCATTCGTTTGGCCGAAATTGCCGGCGCTGGCGATCAGTTCGGCTTCGTCATCGCGTTCGAAACCGGTGCGGGGTACGACGTTGAAGATGCCATAGGTTCGATCGCCTTGATCGGCTTGATAGCTGCCGCGCTGAATCTCGAGATAGTCGATGTCTTTGGGATCGATCAGCGGACCCAAGTTGCTGGCGATGTTGGTATTGGGGATCTCCACCCCATCGATGGCCCAGGTGGTCTGGTGGCCGCCGCGGACGTGCAGCTGATCATGAACCATGTAGGCGCCGGGCACATAATTGGTGATCATGGCCACACTGTTGCTGCGATCGGCGCCCGGGGTGCGTTCAATCTCCTGGCGATTCACCACCGAGGTGGGAGTGGCCGTGGCGAGCGCGACGGATTCTGCCGGTGCGGTCACGGTGACCGTGTCCACAGGCGCTCCCTTCGCCAATTGAATATGCGCCACGGGAAATGAGCCGGAGGTCACGGTGACCCATTGAGTGGCGTTGCTGTAATCGGCTTGGCTGACGCTCAGCGTGTAATCGCCGAGCGGTACCGTCATGAAGGCGAATTCGCCATGATCGTCGGTGGTGGTGCTCTGTTGCCAATCCGAGGTCGCTGATTTGAGCTTCACGCTGGCCTGCGCGATCGTCAAATGCTGCGCGTCATGGACCACGCCGCGCACACTGCCCACATCCGCCGCTCGGACCCGGGCAGGCATCAGGCTGGCGCTGGTTGCGAACACTGCAAATACCAAGATCGAGGCGGCACGCCTCGCGAATGTCATCAACATGATGATCTCCCATAACTCCACAATGCCGCACCCTTTAAGGTGCGGTGCTTCGCGATCGGTGGAGTTAGACGGGAGGACCGCGCGCCGCGTGCGCGCGAGACTGGGTTTTGAAAACGCGGGGATCGGGCGAGAAAATTAGCCGTGCGGCCGGTTGATCGGCGATGACGGGTGCTACGGAAAAGGTGGGCAGCGCGCCTAGCGCGGGGCTCGAGCCATAGGGGCAGCTACCGTGATCCTGATGAACGGGGGCGCCGCCATCGTCTCCACCGTCGGAATGCGACATGTCCATGTCGCCGTCCATCGGCATGTCCATGAGACCGGGAGGCAGGGGGGCGTAGCTGTCGCAGATCACCAGCTGAACGCTGTGATCGGGACCGATCATGGGCATGAAGCCGACCGGTATCAGCGCACGCCACAGCAGTACCGGCAGCAACAATGCCACCCAACTGCGAATATGCCTTCTTCCCCGGTATGTCATGGGCGCTGCGATAGTGTCTTCAGTGCAGCATACCGTCAAGCTGAGGCTGCAGGAAGCGACGCTCCACGACGTTGTCCGCACGCGCCAGCGCGGCGTTATAGATGACCTCCGGCACGTCGCGGGTACGTGCTGGCAATTCGGCATCAGCGGATCTTTGCCGCGTTCGCCTTGATATGTAAACCTGTATCGCCAGGGTGCGTTGAAAATAGTACACCGGGCGGGGATTAAGTCCCCGTAAGGACGATGTTTGCGGGAAGAACAACCTGGAAAGCATTGTCTCGTAAGAGAATAATAGCGGACTGGAGCGGCGCCTGGTTGGGGGTCGCTAGGGGTTCAAGGAGTCACTATCAGTATTCGCAATTCACCGTCGGCGCTGCAGTTCGACAAGGTATTGCGCGCGTTCGAAACCGGCGGGTTTACTTACGTTGACGTTCGGTCGCAGCTCACACTGATTCTGGCGAAGGGCGCCTCGCCCAGCGAACTGCTGGAGACCTTGCGCCGTCGCGAACGGGTCGAGCCTTTGCCCCCCCAAGCGCATGAAGAAGTTCTCAGACTGCTGAACGACGCCGTCGAGCAACAAGGCGCGGCCACGGCCGCCGGTGAGGGGGATGCCCGTGGGCCGGAGACAGCGGAGCAGCCCGCCGCGTCGCCGGATGCCGAGGGCGCCGCCGAATCTGCCGCGCACGCCGAAACACTGCGTGCGCTCAAAGAGCAACTGGCCCAACAGTCGACTGAGTTCGATTCCTTGGCACGCGCCTACGAGCGCACAAAGGATGTACAAACCGCGGCCAGCGAGCGGGTGACTGCACTGGCGGCGGAACTTGCGGCGGCGACGCGTTCACTGGAAGCCGAACAAAACAAGACGCGCGAATTTGGCAAGGCGCTGGCGGAACGCACCGCCTCGGCCGAGGCTCATCAAGCACGCGGCGAAGAGTTGCTGCGCAAGGCCAAGGAATACGACCTGGAGCTGCGCGAGGCGCGCGAGACTCTCGCCGGGCGCGAAGCGGATCTGGCGGCATTGCGGCAAGAGCATTCGGCGTTGACGCGCGAAATGCTCGAACGCAATAAAGGCACTCCGCAGCTGCTGGCGGACCTGGAATCTGCCCGGTCGAGCGCGAATGCCTTGGCGGCGGATTTAGCCGATACGCGCGCACTGTTGGAGACCGAACAACAGAAAGCGCGCGAGCTGCAACAGGCGCACGCCCAAGCGGTGGCTGCGGCCGAGACGGCGCGCGCACAGACCCGCGAAAGCCTGGCGCTGTCTGAACGCCACGAAGCGCAGATCAACACCTTGCGGGCCGCCTTGGCCGAGCGTGACGGCCAGTCGAGTTCGCGCGATCAGGAGCATGCCCAGGCCGTGGCTGCGGCCGAGGCGGCGCGCGCGCAGGCCCGCGAAAGCTTGGTGCTGTTCGAGCGGCACGAGGCGGAAATGAAAACTTTGCGGACCACGCTGGCAGAGCGTGAGTCCAAGATCATCATGCTCGAACGGGAGCAGGCGAACACCCGGTTGGTGCACGAGTCGCACGCCAAAACCTTGACTCAGACACAAGCGGAATTAAGCGCCGCGCGAGTCCGCGCCGATGGCTTGCTGACGGATTTGAACGACAGCCGGGGAACCGCGGCGTCGTTGGACGCCCAATTAAAGCGCGCTAAATTTGACCTGGACGCTTTGCGCAATGAGCTCGCCTCGGTCAAGGCGCAGTCTCATTCCTATTTGGATCTGTTGCGTACCCGGGAATGGCGTCGCGCATCGGATCACAGCGATGCCGGCCAATCGGTACCGGATGCCGGCGCGAATCTGCTGCAACTGCAGGCGCAGTTGGAAGCCATGCAAGCGCAACTCGAGGGCCGCGATACAGAGATCGAACAGCTGCGCACGACGCGCCACCGTGCGCCGTCGACTGAAGTCGAGCCCACCGACATGGAGTTCGACTCGCAGGCCGAGGCCTTCGAGCAGCCATTTCCTGCGTTGCAGACGCAGCCGAAGTTTTTAATCGTGCCCGAAGAGTGGAAGGCGGCGGCTGCGACGGCAACCGCTCCCTCCAAGCCCGGCATCGCGGCGCCGTCGCCGCGCAAGCCCTTTGCCCCGCCCCGGGTGTACGCGCTGGCGGCGATCGCGCTGGTGCTCGGTGTGATTGTTTGGGCGTTCCTGCACAACCGAGCGCCGTCGACACCGGCCGAAGCGCCGGTTCAGGCCAGCGTCGCGCCGGGCACCGTACTGCATGATTGTCCTTCCTGCCCAGCGATGGTGGCGTTGCCGACCGGACGATTCAAGCAGGGCGCCAATGAGGGCGAGAATCTGAGTGCCTTCGACAAACCTCGGCACTGGGTGGCGATCTCGCACCCCGTGGCCATGTCGATGAATCCCGTGACGCGCGATGAATATGCCGCCTTCGTCGCCGCCACGGGCCGTGACGTGCCGGGCTGCGATATTTATGACGGCGTCTGGAAGCATGATCCCAATGGCAGCTGGAAGAATCCGGGATTCGCGCAGACTGGCACGCATCCGGTGACCTGCGTGTCTTGGAATGATGCCCAGGCCTATGCGAGCTGGTTGTCGTCGAAGGCCGGACACAAGTACCGGCTGCCCAGCGCCTCCGAGTGGGAGTATGCCGCGCGAGCCGGAACCGAAACGGCGCTGCCGTGGGGCACGGCGGCTGCCGACACCTGCGCCAATGCCAATGTCGCGGATCAAAGTGCGGCCCAACAATTTCCGGGCTGGACGGTGTTTGGTTGCAGCGATGGCTGGGTGTACACGGCGCCGGCCGGTTCGTTCAAGGCAAATAAGTTCTCGCTGAACGACATGTTGGGCAATGTATTTCAGTGGACGCAGGATTGCTGGAAGGCCGACTACGTCGGCGCTCCAATCGACGGGTCCGCCCGCGAAGATGGCAACTGTGCCCAGCGCGAGTTGCGCGGCGGTTCTTGGTTCAGCAACCCGGGCTATATACGCACCAATTATCGTAACCACTTCGCCACCGATTATCGCACCAGCAGTGTCGGCATTCGGCTGGTTCGGGAGATGTAGGATGCTGCGGTTCATGTGTGTGATGGGCGCGCTGCTGGTGGCGTTCTGCGCTGCATCGGCCGAATCGACGAATGCCTCTCTGCAACGCGATTCGGCCCGCTGTCAGGCTGGCAGTGTCGATGCGTGTTATGACGCGATCCGCTGGAATCCGCGGGACCCGGCACTGTTGGTCGGGTTGGGGGATGGCTTGGCGCGCGCCGGCCGCCCGGCGGATGCCATTCGTAACTATCGCCGTGCCGCGGCCATGTCGCCGAACTTCCCGGGCCTTAGCGCCAAGATCAATGCGGCCGAGGGCAAGATGACCGTGAAACGCGCGGCAAAACCCGCTGCGACCACTGTGGCCAATAACAAGCCTGCGGCGAAGTACTCCAATGCGGCGCCGGAGAGCGAGTCGCACTAGCGATCGTTTTACCGGACGCGATGTCCGGTCTGTTCTTGAACGTGACCTTGCGTGTCGTCGAAGCGCGCGTGCAGCGTGTTGTTGTCGGCACCGAGTGACCAGCGGCGCACTTGCATCACCTTGCCGTCCTTCGAGTCCGATTCCTCCAGCGTTTTACTGTTGACGACCTTGAGGGCCACGGTGTTGTACTGCGGGTTGCCATTGAAGGGTGCCGGGGTGCCGTCGAATTTGGCGCTGTAAGATCCCCCCATCTGGTCGGTCATCATCAGTGTGCCGCCGTCGATTTTGAACGTGGTGTCTTCGGCGTGGTTGGTGACATCGGTGTCGATGAGCTGCCATGCGCCTGAGACGGGATGCGAGCCGGGTGCACCGTCGGCCACGCGCCGATAACGGCTGGTGACTTCCACAGGTTTTGGGGCCACGCCGGTGAGCAGCGTCCTCTCCGTTTTGGTCGCTCCATCCGGTGATACGGTAATCAACACTTCGCCCACGGCGTTGCCGCCTTTCTTGGCGAGGCCCTTCACTGTGTGCGGATCGATCGTCGTGATGCTCATGGTGTCGTACAACTGATTGCCGGGCACGGATTGATCGCGGCCATCCGCTTTGATTTTGTAGGGCGGGTCGCAGGCCTTACAGTCATAAAAACCGCCGATCAATTGCACCGTTTCCGGTTTGCGATTGGCGCTGGGCAGTTGTGGATCCGGACGCCAGGTGCCTTCGAACGCCGGCGCGATGGCATGGGCCGGCGCCGCCGCCGCGGCGCCGGCGGCCAGCATCAGCATCGCGACAGTCGATAGAATTGCTCGCATAAATAAAGTCTCGCATTCATTCATTACTGCTGTAACCGAAATGGTGCACCATTGACGCCATCATTGCCCGCGTTTCGATGGCAAATAGGGTACCGTTTTCTTCTATGAAAGCAGCTGCGCTGATCGGGTTCGTTGGCCTCCTCGGTGGATTCTGGGCCCATACCGCCGCCGCGGCGATCGCACCCAACGAATGGCACACCGCGCGTATCCATGGTCACCGCATTTTCTATGCCGCCAGCGGTACCGGGACGACCCTGTTGCTGCTGCATGGGGGCGGCGATTCGGGCGAACATTCCTTCGAACGCCAGCTGGACGTGTTCGCCGCGCATCATCACATCGTGGCTCCCGATCAGGTGGGGCAGGGGCGTACGCCGGATGTCCCCGGTCCTTTGAGCTACACAGCCATGATGGAGGACACGGCTGCGTTGCTGGCGAAGCTCAAGCTCAAGCATGTCGACGTGGTGGGTTTCAGCGACGGCGGAATTCTTGCATTGATGCTATCCGTGCGTCATCCGGAGCTCGTGCGCCGCGTGGTGGTGAGCGGCGTGAACATCGCCCCGGATGGATTGAATCCCGAAGATCTCGATGATTTGCGTGCGAACGTGATTCCGAAGCCTAAGACCATCGATGAGAAGCTCGCGCAGTTGTGGTTGAACTCGCCCACCGATACCGAGCTGAATCTAAAGCTGCTTGCCAAAATCACTCAGCCCACGCTGGTGATTTCCGGAGACCGCGATGCCATCACACTCGAGCACACGCTAACGATTTTCCATGCGCTGCCGAATGCCGAACTGTGTGTACTGCCGGGCACTGATCATGCGACTTTCTCGGGTCGATCTGATTGGCTCAACCCCATCATCAATGCGTTTTTGGAGCGCGAGTAAGCACGTTATACTCCGGCATGTTTTTATCGAACCCGGCTGCCCTGCGCAGCCCGTATCACCCTGATCTGCAACACGTACTCAGCCTGGCCGCCGGTCGACAGGCACGAGAGTGCCTCAAAGTTTGGTCGATGCTGTCGCCGCGCCCGACTCCAGCCTGGCCACTGCCTCATCTAGCGAGGTCGTTGGGCATCGCGGCCATCACACTGAAAGATGAATCCGAGCGCTCGAGTCTCGGCAGCTTCAAGGCGTTGGGCGCGCCCTTCGCCCTGATCCAATTGGTGCTGCGGCGTTGGCCGGAGGAGTCGTGGACGCCCGCCCGCCTTTTCGCAGGGGCTTACGCCGATGTGTTGAAGGATTTCGTGGTGATTAGTGCGACCGACGGCAATCATGGTCGCGCATTGGCGGCGGCGGCGCAGAGCGTGGGTTGTCGGTGCGTCATCGTACTGCATGCGCTGGTCAGCTTGGAGCGCGAGCAGGCGATCGCGGCATTTGGTGCGCAAATCGTGCGGATCGCCGGCAATTACGATGAGTCCGTGGAAGAGGCGGCGCGGCTCGCGCGCGAGAATGGCTGGGAGGTGGTGTCCGACACTTCCTATGTGGGTTATGAGGAAGTGCCGCGCGATGTGATGCAAGGCTATGGCGTATTGGCCGAGGAGTTGATGCAAGAGGCACCCGGCGTGGCGAGGTCCGCTGCGCCGTGTCCATGGACCCACATCATCCTTCAGGGCGGCGTTGGGGGGTTGGCGGCGGGAATCATCAGCCACTTTTGGGAGCGTTTCGGCGCGAGGCGTCCCCGCTTCATCATCGTGGAACCGGAGCAGGCGGATTGTCTGTTGCAGAGCGCCATCCATCGCCGGGCATCCTTGTCGGACGGTAACGTCGACTCGGTCATGGCCGGCTTGGCTTGCGGCGCGGCTTCGCCGCTGGCCTGGCGCTTCCTGCAGCCCGCGGTAGATGTGTTCATGACGGTCTCGGATGATCAAGCCGTCGATGCGATGCGAGTGTTGGCCGCGGGCGCGTATGGTGACATCCCGGTCGTGGCTGGAGAGTCCGGTGCCGCCGGTTTGGCAGCGCTGCAGGCATTGACGATTTTTCCACAGTGGCGTGAACAGTCTGGCCTTGACGCCGACTCGAGGGTGCTGTTGATCAACACCGAAGGTGCGACCGCGCCGAGCGTGTACACCGAACTCGTCGGTCGCCCGGCCGCGGACGTACTGACCGCACAACGATCGTGGCTACGTCAACGCGCTGACCATCACGCGGTAGCCGTCGGGATCGCGCAGCGCAAACTCTAATGTGCCTGTGGCAGGGTTCACGTTGGGTTCTTCATCCAAGCGCGACACCAGGGACCGGGCTCTGTGCAGCGACTGGTCGAAGTCATCAACCCGAAAATACAACAGCAGTCCGTTGCCGGGCGGCGCGTGCTCGGGACTGCTCAGCGAGGGATGATCATGGGATCCCCACTGATGCAGACACAGCAATACGGTGCCATCGGGTGCGCAAAGCTGTCCCCAATAGTCGTGACCCGGTTGGGCCTCGGGCAATCCAAGCAGCGTCTCGTACCATTTAAAGCTGACGAGCACATTTTTGACGCCGATGATGGTCCAGGTGCACTTCATGACAGTCGTCCTCGAAGTCTGATTAAAGAGGCGCGCCACCAATCCGACACGCGCTGCAGCGTGACATGCTCTGGGAAGCCATGCCGTGCCGCATGTTTTTGTGGAATGGTATCCCATGCGCGGTGTTCGATCGAAACGCGGGTTGCATCGCCGACTGCCTCGAAGCGAACCTCGACCTCTGTGCACATGTCCGGGGTGAAACTGGCGGGTCGCCAGGTGAAGACCAGGCGTTTGCCCGGGTCCCAGATCGATATCCGGCCAATTTCGAAGATTTCGCCATCGGCGAGTGTGGTTAGCAAACGGCCGTTCACACCGGGCTCGAACGCCAGTCGGCCGTCGCCGCGGGGGGTGAGCGGAAACAGGCCGCCGGGCTGCCACCAAAGCGTGATCTCTTCGGTGAATGCCGCGAATGCGCGCGAGGGAACGGCGGGTACGCGCAACGCCAAGTAGACCTTCGAGGGCACTACTTCGCCTTGGCGAGATGCGACTTGAATGCGGTCAGCTGTCGCGCCCACAGAGCTTCGGTGGTCTCGAGCCATTGCTTCAGGTCACTCATGGGCTCGTTGCGCAACCGATAAATGCGCACGCGCGAGTCAAACTCGTCGCGCTCCTCCTCCACCAGTCCGCTGTTGCGAAGGGTTTTCAGGTGGCGGCTCATGGCCGGAAATGAAATTCGCGCCGCCTCGGCGAGTTCGCCCGCACGCCGCGGCCGATCTCGCAGTAGATCCACGACGCGACGCCGACTGGGGTCGGCCAATGCGGCGAGGGTGCGATCGAGATTGCTGGCACTCACGCGGGAGAGATAGGCTGCGCAAAAGACCAGCGGTGGCCTTCGGGGTCGACGGCGATGTAAGCACGATCACCGTAAAATTGATCCGCTGGCTCCATCTGAATTGCCGCGCCGGCCCGCCGCGCCTTTTCACAGTGTGCGTCGACACCCTGGGCCAGGCGCACATGAATGCGCTGCGTGTTTTTTCCGTCGACCGATAGCGGGCTTGAGGTCCAGTCTGCAAATTCGCTGCCAATCATGACGATGCCATCGCCATGGCTCATCTCGGCATGCACGATGTTGTTTTCGGCATCGGTGATCAATTCGCTGATCTCGAAACCGAATGCCTCTTGCAGCCACTTGAGGGCTGCACGGTTGTCCCGGTAAATGACGGAAGGGATGATTGCCGGGCGGTGAGGGGCTTTGGTGTCCATGGTCGGCTCCTTAGTGATTGCCTTAATAGATAATATTTAACCAAAACGACAATTACATTGTCAAGCGCAATGCTCGATGCGCCGCACCCGTGCTACCTTCAGCGAGTGACGAGCCTCGCCAATTCATGATGGTTTTCTCTCGAAGGCAAGCCCTGTTGTTGGGCTTGGCAGTGCCGCTGCTGCCGCTGGAAAGTGGTTGCCGTGCCTCTTTGCCTGGCGCCGCACCGGATTCCGGCGCCGCTGCTTTAGCGCTGCTAAAAATGAGTGCCGAGGCGCATGGTTTGTCATCCTACGCCGCAATTCGTGATCTCAATGTGAGCTACGCGGGCCATTGGCGCCGCTTGGTCGGAAAGCTGCAGCCGGCCTTGGTCGACGCCGGGTTTCGCGGGGGATCTGAAGAGCGACTACTGCTTCCGGAGGGGATGATCGCGCAGTCGCACACAGGACCCAAGGGCCACAAACAGGTGGTTCGGATCAATCCGCCGCAGGGTGCCGGCACCATTCAAGTTTGGTACAACGGCGTTCCGGCGCTGGATCGTGAGCGGCTGGATGCGGCGGCCTTGGTGGCAGACGCCTACGCCTTGTTCTTGCTGGGGCCCATGCTGCTGATGGTAAACGAACACCCGCGTCGCGACATCGATGCGGCTTGTGCGGGTACCGCCGAGCTGGTGCAGGACAAACAAAAGTTTCAGTGCGATGTGCTGCATTTCAAAGTAAGCCCTGGATTTGGCAATGCCGAATCCGACCAGCTGGCGCTGTATATCGATCGCGACCACCACCTCATGCGCCGGGTTCGCATGACCCTCAACGGTCTCGAATCGACGCGCGGTGCATTGGTGGACATCGATACTTCCGAGCACCGGTCCCTGCATGGGCTGATGTGGCCCACGGCTTTTCACGAACGGCTGTTGCGGCCGGCGCCCTTGGATGTCCACCATTGGCGGTTGGTCGGACTCGACATCAACCGTGGCGAGACGCGCGGCCAGATCGAGGGGCCGGCTTTCGTCGGCGACGCAGTGGCGCCGGCGGCTCCGTTTTAATTACGGCCGCCATTGGCTTTGATGATCTGTCCGTTCACCCACCCGCTCTGCGCACCCGCCAAAAATGAAACCACGCGCGCAATGTCATCAGGCTGTCCGAGCCGGCCTAAGGGAATGTCGTTGGTCAGGCGCTGAATGAGCTCCTCTGACTTGCCGGTCAGGAATAGATCGGTGGCCACAGGGCCAGGCGCAACTGCGTTGACCGTAATTCCGCGTTTGCCGAGTTCCTTGGCCAAGATGTGGGTCATGGCCTCCACCGCGGCCTTGGTCGCTGCGTAGACGCTGTAGCCGGGGAGGTAGGTGCCAATGATGCTGGTGGAGAAATTGATGATGCGTCCGCCATCACGCACTCGCCTGGCGCCTTCGCGCATGCCATTGAAGGTCCCCGTCAGATTGACCGCCACGATCCGCTCGTAGTCCTCGTCGCTGACCTCGGTCATCGGCGCGAGTTTCATGACTCCGGCGTTGTTCACCAATACATCGACGGGTCCGAAAACTGCCTCCGTCTGGTCGAATAGCTTGCGCACGGCTGCGGGATCAGACACATCGCCGTGAATGGCCTGGGCTTGACCGCCGGCCGCCTTGATGGCGCCAACCACGGCCATCGCATCGCTTTCGCTCGAGGAGTAATTGACGATGGTGTTGAACCCATCCGTTGCCAGCCTCTTGGCGAGCGCTGCGCCGATTCCTTTCGACGCACCCGTAACGATGGCGGTTCTATTGTTGCTGCTGGACATGGGATTCATTCTCCGGTGAGTCAGGCCGTGATCGGCTCGCGGCCATAGTTTTTTGCATAAGCATTCTCCACGCCCGGCAAGATTTCAACGATGTCGAAGTAGCGGTCCCAGAAGGGCGTCTCGCGCAACTCCTCCACCAGAAGCTCATAGGCGTGGTGTTCCTTAGCATCCCACACCCAGATGTCGGTTACCCGCGCCGAGTAGAATTCAACATCATAGAATCGCAGTGCCACGGCCCCAGAATGCTTTTTGAGAATTGGTCCGATATGGTTCTCGAAGAGCTCAAAGCGCTGCTTGACTTCAAATCCAAGCCACTCGGGCGTGGTTTTCACCAGCATGAAGACACTCAAGGCGGATTCAAAAACTTCGCTAGGCATGATCGTTCCTTTACATCAGTGTGGGAGATCCCTAGGATGCGAGTAAATGCTCACATTGACTACTCGCGTTTGCGCCGATGGCACTTAAGGTTTCGCTGCATCGTGAACGCCCGCGGAAATTACCGCGGCAGGCGCGCTCCGCCGAAACCGTTGCGGTAATCGTCGAAGCGGCAGCTCGCATTTTGGAGAAACGCGGCCTCGAAGGCTTTACGACCAACGCGGTGGCTGAGGAGGCCGGAGTCAGCATCGGGTCGCTGTACCAATACTTTCCCAGAAAGGACGCGCTCATCGGAACTCTGATTTTTCGAGAAACCTCGCAGCTGATCGCGGAGGCCGAAGCCGCGGCAACGCTGAGAAGCGGGATTGCCGCGGTCTCGGCGCTGATCCGCGCTTGCATCGTGCACCAGTTCAGACGTCCGGTGTTGGCGCGTTTGTTGGATTTCGAAGAGGCGCGATTGCCGGCCGACGAGTCGAGCCAGCGGGTCAATGACCGAGTTCACTCCATCGTGTTGCAGGTTCTATCCCGGCCTGGCGTGCCGCGCCAAGCCAGCGTGGATGTTGCAGCGCTGGATGTCGTTGCCATCGTCAAAGGAATGGTCGATGCAGCCGGCGCGCGCCGGGAAACCGATTTGCGTGCAGTTACCATAAGAGTCCATCGAGCGGTCTTCGGCTATCTGGGCATCCCGAGGGTGCGAGCGCACCTACAGTTGGGAAATGACCTATGATCGGTCTGCAACAATGAAAGATCCACAAGTACTCTCCTCCGATCTGGCAGTTCAACAAGAGGAACGGCAGTTCAGGTTGTTGGTCCAGGGCGTCACCGATTACGCCATTTATATGCTGAGCCCCGCGGGCAATGTCATCAGCTGGAATCCTGGGGCGCAACGCTTCAAGGGCTACATAGCCGAAGAGATCCTGGGGCAGCACTTTGCGCGCTTTTACACCGAAGAAGACCGCCATGTCGGGGTGCCGGACCGCGCGCTGCAAACGGCGCGCGAACACGGTCGGTTCGAGAGCGAAGGTAAACGAGTTCGTAAGGACGGATCCGAGTTTTGGGCCCATGTGGTCATCGATGCCATTCGTGACTCCGACGGCGAGTTGATCGGCTTTGCAAAAATAACCAAAGACATTACTGAGCAGCGCGAATCTCGCCAAGCGCTCGAGCACGCCCGCGAAGCGTTGTTTCAATCGCAGAAGATGGAAGCCATCGGCCAATTGACCGGCGGCGTCGCGCACGATTTCAATAATTTGTTGACGGTGATTCTCGGCGGCCTCGAATCGATTGGACGCCAAATTACGCTATTGCCCGAATCGCCGGCCACCATTCGTATCGCCCGCTCCAGGGAGTTGTCGGTCGTTGGGGTTAAGCGTGCCGCAACACTGACCAGCCGATTGCTCGCCTTCGCACGGCAACAGGCTCTGGCTCCCATTTCCGTGGATATCAAAAAGCTCATTGCCGGCATTGAAGAGATGCTGCGCCGAACAATCGGTGAGGCGATTACTTTGGAGACCGTGGGTTCCGCGGGCCTGTGGACTACCTTTGTGGATCCCCATCAGCTCGAAAACGCCATTCTCAATTTGGCGGTGAACGCGCGCGACGCCATGCCGCAAGGGGGGCGATTGACGATCGAAACCTCCAATGCCTCGTTGGACGACGCCTACGTGGGACCGCTGCCTGAGCTCGTGCTGCCCGGTCAGTACGTTCTGATCGCAGTCAGCGACACGGGCATGGGGATGGATGCGGCCACGATTCAGCGCGCCTTCGAGCCTTTTTTTACCACCAAGCCCATTGGGCAGGGCACGGGGCTTGGATTGAGTCAGGTTTATGGGTTCATCCGCCAATCGGCGGGACATATCAAAATCTACAGCGAGGTCGGAGAGGGCACGACCGTTAAGCTCTACTTGCCCAGGTACCGCGGTGCGGCGCAAGAAGAGACGCCCGTGGTCATCAGCCAATCGCCTCGCGCCATTGGGGCTGAGTATATTTTGGTGGTGGAGGATGATGAGGTGCTGCGCGGGTATGCCACCGAGATTCTGCGCGAGCTAGGCTACCAAATTTTCGAGGCGGAGAACGGTGCGGCCGCATTGCAGGTTTTGGACGATCACCCTGAGATCGATTTGCTATTTACCGACGTCATCATGCCAGGCGGCCTCAACGGCCGCCAATTGGCAGATCAGGCATTGGTCGCGAAGCCGACGCTGAAAGTGCTTTTCACATCAGGCTACACCCGCAATGCCATCGTGCACCACGGGCGGCTCGACCCGGATATCAGTCTGATCGGTAAACCTTACTCATTCGAGCAGTTGGCCGCGAAGATTCGGCTTTGTCTCGACGCCTAGCTTAAGACGCCTTGAGCGCAGTTTCTTCAGATGCTCCAACGCGAGTATGGCGCACTCGAGTTTCGCCTCTGATCGAGTTTGGCAACGCGCGACAATCGCCGCGTTGTACTTCAAGTCCACGACATCATAGCTCGCCCGGTTATCGCTGGTCGTTGCCCTCACTTCGTATCGGGTTGTCCACGGGGAATCGAAATCCTGCTGCTCGCAGCGATGCGAGTCATCTGAACTAATACTCATTTCTCTCCACAGTATGAAAAAAAAGCGCCTCCGTTAGGAGGCGCTTGCTGGCCTTGATCAGCCTTTGCTGCCCGTTACGCGTGCTTACGCCGCTTTTGCGGTTTGTGCTGCGACTTTCTCGACCGTCGCGGCGCGCTTGCTGGCGAACTCATCACCCGCGTAGATGTCACTCACGATTTTCGCGAGCTTCTCTTGGTGATCCTTCCTGCCCAGCGCTTTTGCATACGCCGCTGCCGCGCCGAAACCGGCCAGACCGTAATGCGACATGCGCTGATACTGCGCGATGATCACAATGTCCAACAGATCAGAAGAATCCGGCGCTTCGGATCCAATGTGCTTTTTCGCTTCCTTGACCAAACCTTCCATTCCTTTGCAATGTTCCGGCTCGACTTCCGCGCCTGCTTCGCTGATCAACGACTGCAACGTCTTGGCGTGTTGTTGAATGCCTTTGATTGATTGCTCTAATGCCTGCTTTAGTGCGGGGTCGTGCGCCTTGGCCGACATGGCCTTAACCACCTTGGTCATTTGGTCGTTGGCGGACCAAAGGTCTTTCATCTCGTCGGTGTAGACATCGTTCAATGTTTCGTGATGCGCCATTTCAAGTTCTCCGTCAGTCATGAATGTAGGGCGACAGAGTGCGCCAAGGCATTCCTGCATCCCACCTCACACAGGCTTATCTCGCTGTAGGCAAGACAGTAAATTGAGTGGCTCGCCGGATTTCGAATTGATCTAGGTTATTCGCAGCGTTAAACGCGGCGCCCACCACTTGACGCGCCGCGCCAGGCGTGCGCTGCATCACAGATCCCCGTTCCTGATGGCGGCTGAATAACTCGCGGCCTGGCTTACGTGTAGATTAGCGCCATGGCTAACGGCCCATCGAAATTCGACCGACTTCCCAAAACTCTTGCCACGGTGCGAGACTTCAACGCCGGCAAGGGCATCTTGCTGATGCTGATCGGCGCCCTGTTATATGTGGCTCATAGCGCCTTCATTCCGGTGGCGCTGGCCTTGCTCGCCGCGCTCATCCTCTCGAGTCCGGTCGAACTGTTATTTCGGCTCGGCCTACCGCGCGGCCTGAGCGCACTGCTGATTCTGGTGGGCGCCCTGGCCGCGGCGGCCGGCGTCATCACGCTGGTGTGGACCCCGGCTCAGGACTGGTATGCCTCCGCACCGCATAACCTGGCCGTCATTCAAAAGAAGGTCACGCCGGTCGCCCGGTTGATGAACCGTTTCGAAGAATTGACCAGTAAGGCCTCGCAAGTGGGTGAAGAACTGCCCGTGGGACCGCAACCCAAGGTCGCGATGACGCAGGAAAGCGCGCCTCGCTCTGCGCTGGTCATCGTGCGTGATTACGTCATCGGCTTGGTGACCTTCGTTGTCATCACGCTGTTTTTGTTGGCAGGCGGTCCGCCCATGGTGGCGCGCATGACGGCGGCCTTTTTCGATCATTTGAAGGCGCATCATGTTCAGGGCTACATCGAGAAAGTCCGCGCCGAAGTTGGCAATTTTTACGTCACCACCACCATCATCAATCTGGGGTTGGGCATCGGCACAACCTTGATCATGATCGCCTGGGGAATGCCAACTCCGTACCTATGGGGCGCGATGGCCGCGGCGCTCAACTACATTCCCTATGCCGGGGCAACCTTGACGCTGATCACGGTCACCGTGGTGGCCATCGTTACTTTCGATGGTCTTGGGCACGTGTTCGGTGTGGCGTTGAGCGAACTTGCGCTGGCTGTCCTTGAAGGTCAGGTCATTCAACCGCTGCTCGTGGGACGCCGTTTGGATGTCAATCCCCTGTTGATATTCCTCGGTCTTTGGTTTGGCGGCATTTTCTGGGGCATCGCCGGCGTCATCCTGGCGACGCCGGTGTTGGTGGCGCTCAAGGTCATTGCCGAAAACGCGCACGACGGCCATTCGATGATGCAGTTTTTGGGACCGAACGACTCCGCCGCCGCTCAGCGTAAGAGCTTCAAGACTGCACTGGGGAAGAGGACGGCCGCACAGAAGGCCTGAATCGGCCGTGCGATCACGCCAGCAGCGGCACAAGATACGCCGCCGTTTTGCTGGCTCGGTTCGATGCGACCTCGCGAGGTGTCCCCTGCGCGACGATTTGCCCGCCGGCATGACCGGCGCCGGGTCCCAAGTCGATGATCCAATCAGCCGCTGCAGCCACGCGCATTTCATGTTCGGCCACAACCAGCGTGTTGCCTGCGTTGACCAAGGCCTCGAGCTGCACCATCAGTTTGTCGACATCAGCGGGGTGAAGTCCGATGGTGGGTTCATCGATCACGTACAACGTGGAGCCGCGGGGGATGCGCTGCAACTCCGTAGCCAGCTTCACGCGTTGCGCTTCGCCGCCGGATAATTCGGTGGCGGGTTGACCGAGCTTCAAGTAACCCAGGCCAATGTCGTTGAGCAGGCGCAAGGGACGATAGATCGAGGCGTCCTTGGCAAAAAAAGCGCACGCCTCCTCGACACTCAAGGAGAGCACCTCAGCGATATTCTTGCCGCGCAGCTGCACTTTCAGCGTGGCTTCGTTGTATCGAGTGCCGTGGCAGGTCGGGCAGGGTGCGTAGACACTGGGCATGAACAGCAACTCGATGCTGACAAAGCCCTCGCCTTCACAGGTCGGACAGCGGCCGCCATCGACGTTGAATGAAAAACGCCCGGCTCCGTAGCGATGCGACTTCGCCGCCGTTGTGGCTGCAAACAGTCGACGGACCTCATCGAAGAAGCCGGTGTAGGTCGCGAGGTTGGAACGCGGGGTGCGGCCAATGGGTTTCTGATTGATCGACACCACGCGTTTGATTTGATCGGCGCCGGCACTGATGCTGCCGCGGGCCACTTCCTCCGATGTCATGACCGGCTCGTCCCCCGATTCAGCCTGAGTGGCGGCTTGCTGCCCCACCACCCGATCAGCCAGCAACTCTGTCAGCGCGGCACTCACCAAGCTGGACTTACCCGAACCGGACACCCCGGTCACCACGGTGAACACGCCAAGCGGAAAGGCCACGTCCAGCTCTTTCAAATTGTTTCGCGTGACGCCTTTGAGCGCCAGCCAACCCTGGGCTTTGCGGGGCACCCGTTTCACCGGTTGGGTATTTCCGAACAGATAAGCCGGCGTCAGGGATTCTTTGGCATTGCGGAATTGCTCAAGGGGTCCGCTGTAGAGCACGCGCCCGCCATGCGTGCCTGCGCCTGGACCCACGTCGACGATCCAGTCGGCACGGCGCATCACCTCCAGATCGTGCTCGATCACAAACAACGAATTCCCGGACGCCTTGAGCTGCGCCAAGGCATCGAGCAGCGCCTCGGTGTCGATGGGATGCAGTCCGGCCGACGGTTCGTCGAGCACATACACCACGCCAAAAAGATTGGACCGAATTTGAGTCGCGAGACGCAGTCGTTGCAGTTCGCCCGGTGAGAGGCTGGGCGTTGCGCGTTCCAACGAGAGATAGCCCAAGCCGAGCCGCTCGATGGTGTCCACCCGCTGGTCAATGCCCGCCACGATGCGCTGTGCAGCGAGCTTCTTCTCGTCAGGCCAGCGTGTACGCGTACCGCCATGCGCCGTGGTCTTTTTCAGCAAGGCCTTAAGATCCGACAGCGTCAAATACGAGGCTGCGGCGATGTCCAGGCCCGCGAAGGTGACCGCCAACGCAGCGGGCTTGAGGCGTTTGCCATGACAGACGGGGCACAGCGCGCCGCTCATGTATCGGGCCACGCGCTTTTTCATCAGCGGACTTTGAGTGGTGCGGAAGGTTTGCAACACGTACTTACGCACGCCGGTAAAGGTGCCGAGGTAACTCGGGGCCATCTTGCGCTTCAGGGCGCGGCGGGTTTCCGCCGGCGTGAATCCGGCGTAGACCGGCACCGAGGGCTGTTCCTCCGTGTATAGAATCCAATCACGGTCCTTCTTCGGCAATTCACGCCAGGGCTTGTCGATGTCGTAGCCCAAACTCACCAGAATGTCGCGCAGGTTTTGCCCATGCCAGGCCGGCGGCCACGCGACGATGGCGCGGTCGCGGATGGTGAGGGATGGATCCGGCACCATGGATGCCTCGGTCACATCGTATACATGTCCGAGTCCGTGGCAATGCGGACACGCGCCTTGTGGGGTATTGGCCGAGAAATCCTCGGCGTACAAAATACCTGCGCCGCGCGGATAGTCGCCCACGCGTGAGTACAGCATGCGCAGCAGGTTTGAAATCGTGGTGATGCTGCCCACGGATGAGCGGCTGCTGGATGAACCGCGCTGCTGTTGCAACGCCACGGCCGGCGGGAGTCCTTCGATCGAGTCGACGTCCGGCACCGCGACTTGGTCCATCAAACGGCGAGCATAAGGGCTGACCGATTCGAAATACCGCCGTTGAGCCTCCGCGTACAAGGTGCCAAAGGCCAGCGAGGACTTGCCCGATCCTGAGATTCCCGTGAACACCACCAGCGCATCGCGCGGGATGTCTACGTTGACGTTCTTCAAGTTGTGGTCGCGGGCGCCGCGCACGCGAACATATTCATCGAGCTTGTCGTGCAATCGGACTCCGCCTTAAGACACGTGGATGGCTAACGATACCGTAAGGCAACCGAATTAGTTGCCCTGAACCTTCAGTTTGACGGCGGCCGCGGGGACGAGGTCCTATTCGCAAAGAATGGATTCAGGTGAATCCGGAATCCATCAACTGAAAAAACAAACATGGCGCGACGTACTACATTGCAGCGCGCGACCGGAGTAGGTGGAGTCCGACCCGGGTTACCAGGAAACAGGCACTGCCGTGAATCGCTGCGGCCGCCCAACATTGGGTATGACTCAAATGACCCGAAGAGAAGCCATCACCGGTGGCTTGGTGGTGGCCGCGACGGTTGGCTTAGAGCCGTTTCGCGCCGATGCGGCGCCCGCCGCAAAGGCTGATTCAACGGCAGTGCGTATCACCTTGAACGTCAATGGCAAGCCGCGAGCCTTGTCACTCGACCCCCGTGTCACCGTCCTCGATGCGCTGCGTGATCATCTTCAACTCACCGGATCGAAGAAGGGTTGTGATCAAGGTCAATGCGGTGCCTGTACGGTTCATGTTGATGGCCAGCGAGTGCTGTCGTGCCTGACGCTGGCGGTTACCGCGCAGGGCAAGCGCATCGACACGATTGAAGGTTTGGCCAGAGCGGATGGCACCTTGCATCCCATGCAACAGGCCTTCATCGATCAGGACGGATTTCAGTGTGGGTATTGCACGCCGGGCCAGATCATGTCGGCTGTGGCGTGCGTGCAAGAGGGCCATGCCAATAGCGACGCCGACATTCGCGAGTACATGAGCGGAAATTTGTGTCGCTGCGCGGCTTATCCAAAAATTGTGGCTGCGATCAAACAGGCCCGTTCACAGATGGAAAGCGGCTGATGCGCCCCTTCGCTTACCAGGGCGCTCAGTCTACAGCGGAGGCCTTCCGCTACGGCACCGGTACGGGCCAGGGACAAGTCGATGCCCCCGTTCAATATCTCGCTGGCGGCACGACATTGATCGATTTGATGAAACTCGATGTGCTGCGTCCGCAACGCGTCGTGGGACTCGAGCCCTTACAAAGCTCGCTCAATCGAATCGACGCTAACCCTGAGGGCTTGTACTTGGGCGCAATGGCCAAGATGTCCGCAGCCGCCAGTCATCCGTCCGTCCTGGCTGAATACCCGGCCATTGCCCAGAGTCTGCAAATGGCCGCCAGCGCGCAGTTGCGCAATATGGCGACCCTGGGCGGCAACGTGCTGCAAAAAACGCGTTGTGCCTATTATCGCGATCCGAGCTGGCAGGCTTGCAATAAACGCCTTCCGGGTTCGGGATGCGCCGCGATCGGAGGATCCAATCGCAATCATGCGGTGTTGGGAGTCGACTCTACTTGCATCTCCCAGTATCCGAGCGACTTTGGGATTGCGTTGATCGCATTGGATGCGCAGGTCGACTTGATCGGCGCGCGCGATTCGAGGCGCATACCCTTCGCCAACTTGCATCGGCAACTCGAAGGCCAAGCGCATCTTGAAAACACGCTGCGATCGGGCGAGATCATCGCCGGATTTTTGGTGCCGGCCGGCGCGTGGGCAAAGCAATCCTTGTACGTAAAGGTTAGAGACCGAGAATCCTATGAGTTCGCCATCGCATCCGCAGCGGTGGCCGTGGAACTCGACGGGGAGAAGGTTCGCAATGTTCGGATTGGACTCGGCGGCATGGCCTACCGACCTTGGCGAGCTCTGAGCGCGGAACAGATGCTGGTGGGACAATCGCTGAACGAGGCAAACGCGCAAGCGGCGGCTCAATTGGCCTTGGAAGGCGCCATCACTCACGGCCACAACGACTACAAACCCGAGCTTGCGCGCCGAACCGTGGTGCGTGCCTTGCTCAGCGCCAAGGCCATGAATCCGGCCGGAGGATCTGTCTGATGCAACAATCCGTTGCCAATTTGTTCGGCCGCCCGACCAAGCGCATCGACGGCATCGCCAAAGTCACCGGCGCCGCGCGCTTCGCCTCAGATGAACCTGTTCTGCATCCGGCCTACGCCTACTTGGTTACCAGCACCATTGCACGGGGACATATCGATGCGTTCGAATTGGACGCCGCGAGGGCGGTGCCGGGTTTCATCGAGATTTTCACTCACCAAAACATCGGCAGTGAAACGCGCACCGATATCGGCCCCGATGGTAATCCCAGCACGACGTCGTTGGAGACCGATCAGGTTTGGTATGCGGGCCAGATCATCGGCGTGATCCTCGCAGAAAGCTACGAAGCCGCACGCGAGGCGGCACATAGAGTGAAAGTGCGCTACCGGGAGGAAACGCCCAGCGCCAGCTTTGATTCCGCAGGCACCCAAACCGAACCCCATAAACCGGCCAAGTCGCCGGACCCTGAGAAGGGCGATGCCGCAGCCGCTTACCGAGCCGCGCCGGTGCGATTGGAGGCGCAGTACGCCACGCCGACGCAACACCACAACCCCATTGAATTGTTCACCGTCACCTGCGCGTGGGACGGTCCGAAACTCACCATCTATGAACCCAGTCAGTTCATGTGGGGCACCAAGGCCACAGTGGCCAAGGCCTTGAAGATCGACGCCGATAATGTACGGGCCATCTCGAGATTTATCGGTGGCGCATTTGGCTCGAAGGGGCCCAACCCGCGGACCGCCTGGATTGCAATTGCCGCGAAGCGCATTGGCCGCCCGGTCAAACTGGTTCCGACTCGGGATCAAGGTTTCACCATCGCGACCTATCGCGCGGAAACCCGCCAGCACGTCAAACTCGGCGCGATGCGCGACGGCAAGCTCACCTCGTTCTCGCATGAAGGCTGGGAGATTACCTCTCGTCCCTCCGGGTACAACGTATCCGGCGTGGAATCGACCGCTCGGATGTATGCCTGTCCCAACATTGCCACGGCCGTCAACGTCGTACACGCCGACCGAGCCACTCCAGGCTTTATGCGCGCGCCGCCCGAAACGCCCTACATGTTTGCGCTTGAGAGCGCGATGGACGAGTTGGCGCTGACACTCAACATGGATCCGATCGAACTGCGCCGCGTCAATGACACGCAGACCGATCCGGTCGAAGGTTTGCCGTTTTCCTCCCGTTCACTGATGCAATGTTTCGATCAGGCGGCGGCGCAGTTCGGCTGGAACAAGCGCAACGCGCAGCCCGGTACCGCGCGGGAGGGAGACTGGCTGGTGGGCTACGGCTGTGCTACTGCGTGCTACCCCAGCAACCAAGGGCCGGCCGCCGTGCGTGTGGCCCTCACGCCGGATGGCAAGGCCACCGTCGGCATGGCGGGCCATGAAATCGGCACGGGTGCCTATACGTTGATCGCCATCACCACTGCCCGCTCGCTCGGGATTGCTGTGGAGGCCGTCACGGTCCACATGGGCGACAGTGACCTGCCGCCCATCATGATTGCCGGCGGTTCGAACAATGCCGCCTCGGCCACCAATGTCGTGGTGAAAGCTTGCGAAGACATCCGAGGTCGTATCGCCGCGGCGGCGGTGGCCGCGGCCGACAGTCCTTTCCACGGCGCAGATCCTGCCGCCTTGAGGCTCTCTGAAGGCCATTTGGTGGGTGGCGGGTTGCAGGAGCCCTTGGGTCGCGCCATTGGGCGGGCCGGACATCGCTTGGAAGCATACGCGGAAAACATACCCGTTGGTCTGCCGCCCACCGCGGTGGCCGACATGAGCAAGGGCAAGCCCATGATGTTATCGGGGGCGGGACGCAAAGACGTCGCGGCATTCGCCTTTGGTGCGCACTTCGTCGAGGTGCGGGTCCACGCACGCACGCGAGAGATTCGCGTTGCCCGAGTGGTATCGGCATTTGCCGCAGGTACCATCGTCAACCCCATGGCGGCACACAGCCAGTTCATGGGCGGCGTCATCTGGGGATTGTCGTCGGCTTTGCATGAAGCGACTGAAATGGACGCGTCCGCCGCTCGCTATGTAAACAACAACCTTGCCGATTATTTGGTGCCGGTGAATGCCGACGTGCCCTCGATTGAAATCATCATGGTGCCCGAAGAGGACACTCGGGTGAATCCGCTCGGCGTTAAAGGCATTGGTGAGATCGGTATTGTCGGTATGAACGCCGCCGTTGCCAACGCCGTCTACAACGCCACCGGCAAGCGTATTCGCGAGTTGCCTATCCGGCCGGAGAAACTGCTCTAGTCAGGTTTTCGCGATTTGCAGCGACACTTGTTTGGCGCCGTTTCCCAACCACTGAGTGCCTTGCTCTTCGAAGCCGAATTTGTCGTGAAACAGCCGCGATGGCTCATTCGGCGGAACTAGGTTGTATTCGCAGGCGACCAGCGGGATGCCTTGGGCTCTCGCATGGTTGAACAGGTCCTCGTACAGGATCGAGCCCAGCCGCAGGCCGCGGCTGGCGGCTGACACCACGATGCGATCGACATACAGAAACTTCGGATAGCGCCGCGAGAACCACTCGTAGTTGTCATTTCGATACGGGGCGCCTTCCGTCATCGCCAGCAGGAAGGCCGATACCACGCCGTGGCTTAAGGCCACTTTGTGATAAGTCGACAGCGCATCGAGTTCCCGCAGCTGATTCAAGTCCATGGCGCTGGTGTGTTGCACCTCGGCCGCATTCAAGGCGCAAATCGCGTCGAAGTCGTCGGGGCCCGCGTCTCGCAGAATGGAACTGAAGGGCCCGGTCAATCTTTTTTGAAGCCCAGCTTGTCCATGTCGGCCTGCATTCGCCGCATGTGGTCGTCGAGTGCGAACAGCTTGCCGGCTCGCGGCTCATGCGAGGAGGACTCGCGGGGCGCATGGGAGTCACGCGGCGGATGCGAGTCGCGGTTCATTTGCGCGGCGCGCGGCGGTGAGGCTTCGCGCGGGGCCGGTGCGGCCGTCTTTTCGACCGGTCGCGGTCGTTTTACCGATAAGGTTTTTCGTCGCGGTGTCGCGTCGGAGTCGTTCGTCATTGTTGCCTTGCTCTCATCCCAATAATTTTAGCGAGTCGATGTTGCAGAATGCTTATTCGGATCGAACCCAGCCATGCTGGGAAACACATCATCGCGCCGCACGAGTGCATGGAACAGCGCGGCGGCCAGATGCATCAATACGGTCGCGAACAACAGCAGCGCCAAGTAGGTATGGGCTGACCGTAGCACGGTATAAACCTGCTCGTTCGGGCCCACCAGCGGCGGCAAATTCAATCCCGGCCACAGCACCACCGGATAGCCGCCCGCGGATAGCATGCCCCAGCCAATCAGCGGCAATGCGAGCATCAGGGCGTACAGCAGCCAATGCGACGCCTTGGCTGCGACCACCTGCCATCCCGGCAAATCCACGGGCAAGGGCGGAGTTCCGCGTCGCCAGCGCACCACCAGTCTCACGATGGCCAGTAGCAGAATGCAAATGCCCAGCGGCTTGTGCAGATCGACCAGGAGTTTGTAGCGTGGCGACAAGGTCGAGACCATGCCGATGCCTATGAATAGCATGGCCAGGATCATCGCCGCCATCAACCAATGCAACATGCGTTGCGCCAGGGAAAATTCTGCAGCGTGGGCCATCTTACGGAGTTCCTGCTGCAGGTGCGGTGCGTGGGTAGCGATCGGCATCTTCCATGCGTCGATCAAAGGACTCGGCATAGGCCGATGATCTCGCTGACAACAGCGGATCGTCCGAGCCTTCGATGCCGCGCGGCAGTATCAATGGATCGTAATTGATATCGCGGCAAGCACCGTTGCGATCATCGGTGGCATGTTCCACTACCAACTCGCCGAGCGTCAGCTGCTTACGATCCGCAGGCCAGGTCTTGGTGGCATCGTTGGTGGGATCGCCGGGTTGCGCCAAGGTGGCAACCAAACTCCAGTGCGCCGGCTGCTGGCTCAATTTTGTTTTCAGGTCCTGCTCCAAGAAGTCCGCCGGCAAGGCTTTCAGCTCCTCGGGGGAAATCACCGTCATCGGCGCCGTAGCGACCATTGCCCATCGCACGGCTTGCTTTTGCCCGGAGGAGTTAACGAATTCGAACGCGTTCAAGCTGTTGTAGGTTTGATCAACGTAGCTATTGGACCACGGCGCCGACTTCGCCCATGCGCCAAAGGCCGCTGCTTCCGGATGTGCCGCCGTGGCACGCTTTACGGCCTCTGGATCTGGCTTGCCCGTTTTGGGATCGGGAATGCCCGCCACGGTCAATTCATAAAATGCCTGCGCGGTGGCGACGGGAAACACTGGAATGTTGTTCATGCCGCTGCGCCATTCTTGTCCGTTAGGCGCCACGACGCGAATGGCCATGCTGCGTACGCGACCGGTGGCATCGGCGGCCATCGGATCTCCCACGGCAATTGCAAAGCGGCCCACCACGGGGTAACGCCCGGGAGCAAACATGGCCGCGCTCGATAAGGCAGTGCCGGCACCGCTGGCTTCGAAGTAGCCATCGAAGCAGATGCCTTTGGAATGATTGCGACGATGACCGGCAGGATCGCCGCCGCGTTGACTGAGCGCATCCACCATGGCGTCGCGGTCGAGTCGCGGGGTCAGCCAGCCCGCCGTGTAGGCAAACAACAGCGCCAGACCGCCGACGATCAAGGCAATCCACAGGTACGGTGCGGCTGAGAATCGACCGGATGGGGTTGGCGTAGGCGAGCTCAAGGCAGTCTGTGGGTTAAGGGGTGCAGGTGGGCTTAAAGCTAAGAGCCGCAATTATACTGCGTGCAGCCGCGATTCCGCTGCTTTTCATGCAGAAAAAACGGTTTCAGATGTCGCGCGGGCCCATCTGCCGACTAGTGCGCAACTTCCGTCTTGCGCAATACGATGGGGATCGACTTGGCCGCCGGTACCTGACTGCCCTCAGCATGGTGCCAGAGCGGCACCAGCGGATTGCACTCCGGAAAATAGCCGGCGACGCATCCGGCGGGAATGTCGTAACTGGTCAAGCGCAGGTTATGCACCGCGCGCGGCACGCCGTCGTCTGCCACGGTGGTGGCAGTCACGCGATCGCCGATTTGCAGTCCCAACCGCGTCACATCGTCGGGATTGATCAACAGCACGCGCCGCGTGCCGAATACGCCACGGAAACGATCGTCGTCCGAATACACCGTGGTGTTGAATTGATCATCGCTGCGCATGGTCATCAGGCGCAGGATTTGCTCGCCGCCCGCGGTCATGTCCGGATCCTCATCGAAGCTTCTGGGGGCGATGAAGTTGGCCTTCTTGTTCGGCGTCTTCCACTCCCGATGCGCGGCCGGCAACGGTCGCCGAAAACCGCCCGGAGTCCACATGCGCTCGTTGAAATCATGGAAGATTTCTGGGTAGATGATGGAAATTTCGTCGCGCACCAGCGCGTAATTGCCGGCCCAGGCATCCCAGTCGATGGCGGCTTTGTCGAACACCGTGGCTTTGGCAATGCCTGCGACGATGGCCGGTTCCGACATGAGATCCGCCGATGCGGGTTCAATGACGCCGCGCGAACCATGCATGTAGCCGGTGCTGTCTTCCATCGCCACCGACTGCGCGCCGGTTGCCTGTCGATCGATTTCGATGCGTCCGCGGCAGGGCAACAAGTACGCGACCTTGCCGTGGATAATATGGCTGCGATTGAGCTTGGTGGCGATTTGCACCGTCAGCGCCAATTGTTCCCACGCCTTCTCGATCAGATCGGTCTCAGGCACCGCGCGCAGGAAGTTACCGCCGAGGCCAATGAAGGCCTTGACGCTGCCATCAAGCACACCCTTGCAGGCCTCCACGGTGTTCAGTCCGGTGTCGCGCGGCGCGGTGAAATGATAGCGCTGCTCGAGTTTGTCCAGCGGTGCCAGTTCCGGCTTTTCGGTGATGCCCACCGTACGCTGGCCTTGAACGTTCGAGTGGCCGCGTACCGGACAGATGCCTGCGCCCGGTTTGCCGATATTGCCTCGCAGCAGCAATAGGTTCGAGACCATCTGCACGGTTTCCACGCCGCGGCGATGCTGCGTCAAGCCCATGCCGTAAATGGCGATGGCGCGTTGTGCGTGGGCGTAAGTGGACGCCGTTTGCTCCAAGGCCGCGCGCGTCAGCCCGGACGACTTTTCGATTTGCGGCCAGCTCGAGGTCCGCAGGTACGCGGCAAATTCTTCGAATCCCGCTCCATGCTCGGCAATGAATTCAACGTCAATCACGCGGGGCGCATCATTCTGAATCGCCGCATCGTCCGCCTCAATCAACGCCTTGCAGATGCCCGTGAGCGCCGCGATATCGCCGCCCACTTTGACCTGGTTGTATTGGGTGCTGATCACGGTTTGGTGTCCCGTGAGCATTTCCGGCACCGAGATGGGATTGGTGAAAGCCACCAAACCCGCTTCCTTCAAGGGATTGAAGGTGATGATGGGTACATCGCGGCGGCGTGCATCTTCCAGCAGATGCAGCATGCGCGGGCTGTTGGTGCCGACATTTTGTCCAAAGAACAAGATGCAGTCGGTTTGCGCAAAATCGTCCAGGTTCACCGTACCCACCGGCACGCCGATTGTCTTGGGCAATGCCACGGAGGTGGTTTCATGGCACATGTTGGAGCTGTCGGGCAGGTTATTGCATCCATACACCCGAGCCATCAACGCATACATGAAGGCAGTCTCAAGAGAACCGCGCCCCGACAAATAGAATACCGAGGAGCGGGGCAACAACTCGCGCAGTCGCAGGCCAATATCCGCAAAGGCCTCATCCCAACTGACCGGCAGGTATCGATCGGACTGCGCATCCCAGCGCAAAGGCGCCGTCAGCCGGCCTTCCGCTTCCAGCGCGTAGTCGCTCCAGTCACGCAGTTCGGTCAGCGTATGATTCGCGAAAAATTCCGGCGGTGTGCGCTTGGTGGTGATCTCCCATGCGGTTGCCTTGATGCCATTCTCACAGGCTTCTATGAAGTGCGGTTTGGCCGGTTTGGCCCAAGAGCAACTGACACAGGCGAAGCCGTCAGCCTTATTTTGGTGAGTGAGGACGAGCGAACCTTTCAGCAGGACGTGCTCTTTGGCCATCCGCAGGGTGACTTCTTTCGCAGAGCCCCAGCCGCCTGATGGCGCATCCACTTTTTTGAAGTGTTCGTTCTCGCTCATCGGCTTTTCCTAAGGCAGATCAAAAACTTAAGTTCACGCGCGGTTAAGCTACGGGCTTTTTTCGAAAGCCGCCGTAAGGGGCTCGCTTGAAGCACCGTAGGACTGCACGCCCCGCACGTTTCCTTTACGATAACCGGCCTTATTAATAAT
Organism: uncultured Steroidobacteraceae bacterium; assembly: GCA_964657675.1. Lineage (GTDB taxonomy): Bacteria > Pseudomonadota > Gammaproteobacteria > Steroidobacterales > Steroidobacteraceae > Bog-1198. Next base: position 11,522 of record CAZZWE010000020.1, on the reverse strand, counting down.
AACGGATACTCATGCGTCAGCTCCTTGCGTTTTTGGCCGCCATTGTTTCAGTCGCCGCCGCCTGCGCGGCATCCACGGACGGTGCAGCAGGCGAATCTCAGTTTCGCGACATTTATAAGGAGCTGATCGAAACCAATACCGCCTTGTCCAATGGCAGCTGTACCTTGGCCGCGGAACGGATGGCGGCGCGTCTCAGGGCGGCTGGCTACACGGACGCGGAGATTCATCCCTTCGCTGCACCGGATCATCCCAAGGAGGGTGGGTTGGTGGTGGTCTCTCCCGGTCGTGATCCCAAGCTGAAAGCGATTTTGCTGCTGGCTCACATCGATGTGGTCGAGGCGAAGCGCGAGGACTGGACGCGCGATCCATTCACCCTGGTAGAAGAGAATGGCAACTTCTACGCGCGCGGTGCCGTCGATGACAAGGCCGAGGCCGCGGTGTGGGTGGACACATTGATCCGCTTCAAGCAGGAACACTTCAAACCGCTGCGGACGGTCAAGATGGCGCTGACCTGCGGCGAAGAAACCGCCGGCGCGTTCAATGGCGCCGAGTGGCTGGTGAAGAATCAGCGCGACTTGATCGACGCGGCTTTCGCCGTCAATGAAGGCGCAATGGGCGAGACCGATACCGAGGGCCATAAGATCGCGCTGGAAATGCAGGCCGGCGAAAAAGCGGCGCAGAACTACCGCTTGGAAGTCACCAACCCGGGCGGCCACAGTTCACGTCCCATGAAAGATAATGCGATCTACCGGCTGGCACTGGCCCTGACGCGCATTTCGACTTATGAGTTTCCAGCGCAGTTCACCGACGGCAACCGTGGTTATTTTCGCGGCATGGCGGCCATTCAAAAAACCAAAGGCAACGCCGATGTCGCTGCCGCCATGCAAAGCCTGGTGAATAACCCGGACGATGCCCAAGCGATTGCCTTGGTCTCCTCCAAGGATCCGAGCTGGAACGCGACCTTACGCACCACCTGCGTCGCCACCATGCTGGATGCCGGTCATGCCACCAACGCACTGCCGCAGCGCGCCCGCGCCAACATCAATTGCCGCATCTTCCCGGGCGTCTCGGCCGAGACGGTGCGTGCCAAGCTCGAAGAGTTGGTCGCCGATCCTGCCGTCAAGGTGACGACCTTGGAGATTCGCGGGCCGAGTTCCCCGCCGCCGCCATTGACGCCCGCAATCCTCCGGCCCGTCGAGAAGCTGACCCAGGAATTCTTCCCGGGTATTCCTGTGCTTCCGGTGCTGCAAGCCGGCGCCACCGACGGGCAGTTCCTCACCGCCTCCGGCATCCCGACCTACGGGATCGGCGCATTGTTCATGGGTCCCGATCTTGGCCATATTCACGGATTGAACGAATACGTCAACGTGAAATCACTGCTGGATTCGCGGGAATTTCTGTACAAGCTCGTCAAAATCTATTCCGACCAAAAATAGGACCACACATGTACTGGAGAGGGATGTTGAGCGGGTGCATCGCGCTCGCGGCGCTGGGTTTTGCCTTGGCTGGCCACGCAGCGGATGACGCGGGAACGCGCTTGCTACGTCAACCGACGTTGTCCAAGGACCATCTCGCATTCGTTTATGGCGGCGACATTTGGGTGAGCGATCGCGATGGCGGCCGGCCCACGCGTCTCACCGCGCATCCCGCCAACGAATATGCGCCGCACTTCTCTCCGGACGGCAAATGGATCGCATACTCCGGCGCCTATGATGGCAATACCGATGTGTACATCGTGCCGACCGAGGGGGGGCAACCGCGCCGCCTGACGTTCCACCCGTCGGTGGATGTGGTGACCGGCTGGAGCCCGGATGGCCAGCGCGTGCTGTTCACGTCGGGCCGCGAGGTTGACAACTCCCGCAGCGGCCAGCTGTATGAAGTGTCCATCGACGGCGGTTACGAGAAGAAAGTCATGAAAGCCGTGGCCGTCGAGGGCACCTGGTCCGCGGATGGCAAGCGGCTGGCCTATCGGCCGACCATCATGGCCTACGCCTTTGGCAGCGGTTGGCGTCAGCATCGCGGCGGCGACACGCCGCCGATCTGGATCATCGATCCTGTGGGCAAGACGCTGGAGAAGATTCCGCATGTCAATGCATCCGACAGCAATCCGATGTGGATGGGCGAGGATGTGGCCTTCATCTCCGACCGCAACGACGGTGCCGCGAATTTGTATCTGTATGACGGTCACACGCATGCCGTGCGCCAGCTCACCCATGAAACCGTCTGGGATATTCGTAACGCCGGCGCTTACGGTCATACCGTGGTCTATGAGGTGGGCGGTCAGTTGAAATCACTTGATGTGGCGAGCGGTCAGGTGACGCCCATCGCCATCAATCTGCAGGTGCAGTCCATTCAGGCGCGCCCGCAGTGGAAGGATGCCAGCCACGCCATCACCGAGGCGCATCTCTCGCCCACCGGCAAGCGCGTGTTGATCACGGCGCGGGGCGATGTCTTCAGCGTGCCGGTCAAAGACGGCTCGACCCGCAACCTCACCGCCACCTCCGGCGTGCGTGAATCCGACGCTTTATGGAGCAAGGATGGTCAACGTGTGGCGTACTTAAGCGATGAGGGAGGTGCGCAAGCGCTGCTGGTGCGTGATGCAGCGGGTTTGGAAAAACCGGTGCGGCATACCCTTGGGAAAATGGGCTACTTCACGTTGCTCGATTGGTCGCCGGATATGCACCGGATGGTGTTTCAGGACAACCATCTGCATCTGTACGCCATTGATCTCGCCAGCAACGTGGTCACCCTGATCGACACCAGCCCGCGCCGCCTGTCCTTCAAGGAATCCTTTTCGCCCGACGGCCAGTGGTTGGCGTACACGGTGGTTGCGGCGAATAACTTCACCCAGTTGCGGCTGCATAGCTTTGCCGCTGGCACTAACACCGACCTGACTGAGCGGTTCGTGCAAACCGACAATCCGCTGTTCACCGGCGGCGGGTTGTTGTATTTCACCGCGTCCATCGACGCCGGTCCCTCGCGGGTCGGTCTCGACATGTCAACGCAGGAGCGGCCGCTGCGCTCCGGCATCTACGCCGCAGTACTCGCCAAGGACGGGCATTCACCGCTGCAGCCGAAAACCGGCGACGAGGAGACGAAAGCGGCCAAGGATGCTGACAAGTCCGATGCCACCGACAAGGACGGCGATGTCGCCCAAGCGGGGAGAGGCGACAAGCCCAAAGGCAAAGGGAAGGACGACAAGCCGGACAACGCGGGTAAAGGTGATAAAGCCGACAAAGCGCCGAAGGCGACTCGAATAGACATGGCGGGCCTGTCGGATCGCTTGGTGGCCATTCCGGTCCCGGAGCGCGATTATTCCACCGTGTTGGTGGCCTCCGATGGCGCGCTGCTGTATTTGGCGCGCCGCCAACCCGGCGTGGAAACCGACGCACCGTCTCCGACCCGAGGCAACAACGCGGAATTGTATCGTTTCAACTTCGATGAGCGCTCGGAGAAACATATGCGCTCGGGTTTGAGCGATGTGTCGATCAGCCGCGATGGCAAGAAGCTGCTGCTGCTCGAAGGTGAAAACAAGTTCGAGGTGGCGGACGCCGCCGAGAAAATGGACCCCAAGCCTGTCGATATCAGCGGGCTGCGCATGATGGTGGATGTGCGCCAGGAATGGCACCAGATATTCGACGAAGTGTGGCGGATGGAGCAGCAATACTTCTACGATCCGAACATGCACGGTTTGAAATGGGCGGACATTCGCGCCCGTTATGAGCCGCTGTTGTCCTTCGTGCAGCGTCGCGAAGATTTGAACGATTTGTTGGTGGAGATGATCGGCGAGATGCAGGTGGGTCACAACCGCATCGGCGGCGGCGACATCTACTCCTCGCCGCCGGCGGGCACGGGTTTGCTGGGCGCCGACTTCCGGGTCGAGAACAATCAATACCATATCCAGAAAATCTATCGCGGTGACCGCTGGAATCCTTTCCTGGTGGCGCCGCTCGGCGTCCCGGGCATCGATGTGGCGGAGGGCGATGTGATTCTGGCTATCAACGGCCGGCCGTTGGATGGCAGCATGAATATTTTCGCGCTATTGGAAGGCACCGCCGATAAGCAGGTGTCGTTGACCATCAGTCGCGAGGGTCAGCCCAAGCGCACGGTGGTGGTCATTCCCGTGCGCAACGAAGCCGCGCTGCGTCAATGGACCTGGGTGGAGCACAACCGCGAGTATGTCGATCGCAAGAGCGGCGGCAAGCTGGGCTATGTGTATCTACCGGACACGGCCGACGATGGCTTCAAATTCTTCAACCGGTTGTTCTTCGCGCAAATGGATAAAGACGGCTTGATCGTGGACGACAGGCGCAACAGCGGCGGTCAGGCGGCCAATTACGTGCTCGAAACCCTGAACCGCAAGTACCTGTCCGGCTGGAAGGATCGCGACGCCTTGGTGTTCAACACGCCGGCCGCTGCCATCTATGGACCCAAGGCCATGCTCATTGATCAAGACGCGGGCTCGGGCGGGGACTTCCTGCCGTACGGATTCAGGCGGCTGGGATTGGGGAAGCTGATCGGTACGCGCACCTGGGGCGGCTTGATCGGCATTTCAGTCAACCCGCCGTTGATTGACGGCGGTTACCTGAGCGTGCCGTTCTTCCGTTTCTTTACGCCCGATGGCGAGTGGCATGTGGAGAATGAAGGCGTGGCACCTGATATCGAGGTGCCATTGGATCCGCTGGCCGTGAATGCCGGCGGCGACCCGCAACTCGACGCTGCGATCAGCGAGGTACTGGAGCAGCTGAAGACTGCGAAGCAGATCCCGTTGAAAACTGCACCACCGATGCCGACGCAACTGGGGAAGTAAACGCAGGCACCTTCGGCAGATTGCCCCACGGTTTGCGCAGGGCAATCTGCACGGGCACGAGCGGCATGGGTCGGCCAAGCAAAAAGCCCTGCACCTGGGGACAGCGCAATTGCATCAAGGTTTGCAATTGCGCTTCGGTCTCCACGCCTTCCGCGATGACATCGATGTCGAGTTCCAAGCCGAGGCCAATCAACGCGCGCACCATGCTCTCATCGCGTTCATTGGCGCCCATGCGCGCGATCAAGGCGCGATCCAATTTCAATCGATCGATGGGCGCCCTGGACAGATAACGCAGGCTCGAGTAGTCGTTGCCCGCGTGTATCACGGCGATACGCACGCCCATGCGCTTCCAATCAAGCAGGCAATTGACCATGGCGCCGCGGTCCGCCAGCAGCGCGCTTTCCGACACTTCGAGTTCGAGCCGCGCAGGAGCGATGCCCGACGTGGTCAACACGTCTTGCAGGGTGCGCGAGAAGCCGCTGTTGATCTGCAGCGTTGAGACCTTGACGGAACAGGTGAGCCGCTGCGATTCACGGTCCCGCCAGGCGGCGGCCGCTTCGCAGGCGATCTTGAGCACGCGGGCACCGAGCGCATCAATCATGCCGGCGCGTTCAGCGGCGGGAATGAACACCGTCGGTGCCACCGCCTCCCCGCTGGTCAGATACCACCGTGCCAGCGCCTCGACGCCGCACCCGCGGCCGCTGTCGAGCTCGAATTGCGGTTGGTAGTGAACACCGATGGCGTGGCGGCGCAGCGCGTCGTCGAGGCCGTCCACCATCGGCGGTTTCATCGCCGGGGCCGGGGTCGACAGCAGCGCGTTGATGACCCCGCCAGCGACCGGCTGGGCAGCCGGTACGGGGCGGCGCTCGGATTGGCGCCGCTCGCTTTCCGGCGCGCCGAAAGGACCGACGGTGCGGCGTTCGGCGATGCGCCGCTCGGGCGTTCCGCGTTCGTTTTGCACATGAACGGCGGCGTCGGATGGCCGCGCGAGGTCCGGCAGGACCACCATGGCATCGTCGTCACCCAGCCGCGCGACCAGGCCGCAGCCGATGCCGCCCGCGCGCAGTTCCGCATCGGCGATGTCCAGCATGACATCGGCGGTGCCCTTGCCGAAGGCTTCGGTGAGCAGGCGCAGACCGGGCAAATGCAGCGCGGCCATGGGCAGCGCCGTGTAAGCGCCTTGGGCTCGCTGGCAAACTCGCTCCACCAAATCACTGAGGTGCACCGGGGTGGGATAGCCCTCGACGTTGAAGAAGGCGATGCGATGTAAGCGGCATGCCGGCTGCGAAAAATAGCGTGCATCCAGAATCGTGCCCAACGAATTCGGATTCGATTCGCTTAAGATGGCGCAGGTGTTGATGTTCGCGCTGGTAAGCCAGCCGGCCGCATCGCTCAACGCCACGGCGTCCCAGCTGGTGTCGAGCAGCGAGGGTAGGGTGCCTCGCCAGGTGTCGCCGGTAGACGGGAGGGGCGCAGACGCCGTCACGTCATCCACGAGGCCGTCATCTTCCAGCAGGTCGAGTGCATCACCCGTAACGTCGCCGACGCGCACCACACGGATCTGGGCGTTGCGTGCTGTGATCAACCGCAACAAATCGATCGCACCGCGGCGACTGGCGGGCGGCATGCGGTCGGCGCAGAACACCAAATTCGGCTGGTAGTCCTCCGCCACAGCCCGCAGTTCCGCCTCCGATGCGGAATGCAGGCATTCGAAATCGACGTGGTATTGATCAAGGAGTTGGCGCGCGATCGAAGCGCGTGAGTCTTGCCGTTCAACGATGAGGATTTTCACGCTCACGGTATAACTTGGAGCGAAACCTCGAGGCTGTAGGGCAACTGTGACACGCGCGCGTCTTTGCTACCGCCATCACAGCGTCCATCCAGGGTTCGCGGAGGGCGTCACGGTTTGGCGGAGGCGGACTTTTCCAGTTCGGCGGTATTTGCTGCAGTTGCATCTTCCCAGCCGCCGCCCAAGGCCTTGTAGAGTTTCACCAAGTCGGTGTTCTGCGTGAGCTGTGCCTGCGCCAACTGCTGGCGGGCCTGTACGGCCTGCAACTGCACGGTGAGCACAGTGATGTAGGTGGAAAGGCCGTGATTGTAGGAATCGAGGTCCACTTCCAAGGCGCGCTGATTGGCGTTCACGGAATCCTGCAAGGCGGCGGTGCGCAATGCATCCTGGTGCACACTGGTCAAACCGTCTTCGACTTCTTGCAGTGCGGTGAGCACTGATTTGCGATAGTTGAGCGCCGCCTCGGCAGCCTGCGCCTTCGACAGCTTGACGTTGGCATCGAGCGCGCCGCCGTGGAACAGCGGGATCGAGACGGTGGGCCCGAAGGTATAGAACTTGCTGTCCCATTGAAACAGATAGCCCGGGCTCAAGTTTCGCAAGCCCGCGGTGCCGTTCAATGTCACGTCGGGGAAGAACTCGGCCACCGCCACGCCCACCTGGGCAGTGGCGGCATGAAGCGCGGCTTCCGAGGCGCGGATGTCTGGCCGACGCCGAGCCAGCGTTGATGGCAGGCCTATGGGAATGACGGCGGGGATGGCGGGCAAGGCACCGTTGTCGTCGAATTCGGCATCCATGGCTTCCGGGTTCTGTCCGGTGAGCACTGCCAGCGCATGCTTGGAACTGGCCACCGACTGCTCGTAGGGCGGCAGCTCGGATTGCAAGTTGGCCAGCTGCGCCTGCGCGGTGGCTACATCCGCTTCGCCGGCCAAACCGTGCTGCAACCGGTTGCGGGTCAGATCGACCACATCGCGTTGCGCCGCAATTTGATCGTTGGTGATCTGGCGCAGCACTTGACCGGCGCGCAGCTGGAAGTAGGTTTGTGCCACCTCGGCCTGCAGCGAAATCAACACATCGTTGCGCGACTCGATGGCGTTCAAGCTCTGCGCCTTGGCGGCTTCCACCGACCGGCGCACCTTGCCGAACAGGTCCAATTCCCACGAAGCATCGAATCCGACTTGATACAGATTTACGGGCGTTTCAAATTCCGAGACCAACCCGGCGGCGGCGCCCGTCGTGTCGACATGTTGTGATTTGAGGATGCCCGCCAAGCCCAACTCCTCGCGGTTATAGCTGGCGCTGGCATTCAGGCTGGGCAGCCCTTGAGCGCGGGCCGACTGAATCTGAACGCGGGACTCCACGATGCGCAACAGCGCCGCCTGCAAATCCAGGTTGCCCGCCGCCGCCTTCTGCTCGATCGAATCCAATTGCGGGTCGTGGAACTGCTGCCACCAAAAGGAGGAAGACGGCGCGTCGGCACTGACTTGGGGGCCGGCCTTGACGGCTTCAGAATAATGATCGGGCACCGGCTCTTCGGGCGCCTTGAAGTTCGGCCCCACCTTGCAGGCGGTGAGTGCCGCCGCAGCGATGGTGGCGGTCAGTCCCGCGGCGAGTTTGTCGAGAAAGCGCATCAATGTCCTCCCGGTGCGCCGCCGGCCTTCTTGACCGGCGAGAACAAGAAAGTGAGGGGCACGAATGCAAACGCCAAGATGGCGCAATACAAAAACACGTCCATATAGGCCAGCAAGCCGGCCTGGGCGATCAACGTCTGATAGGCGCGGCCCAGCGCCGTTTGGGTCGCGTCGCTGGCGGAGGCGCCGAAACTTTGGATGCTGTGCGACAACTGCGCGATGGTGTTGCGGAAGTTGTCGCTGGATTGACTGAGATTCGGCTGTAGATAGGCCATATGGGTTTGAGTTCGAGAGGTGATCAAGGCGGTGGATACCGAAATGCCCACCGAGCCGGAGACGTTGCGGAACATGGTGAACAGCGCGGCCGCATCGCCCTGCATGCGTTGGGGAATCGACTGGTACGCGAGCACGCTAACCGGCACGAACAACAGTGCCAGCGGCGCAGCCTGCGCCGCGCGGATCCACACCAAATGCCAGAAGTCGATGTCACCGGTCAAATTGCGCGAATACAGCAGGCCGCAGCCCATGGCAAAAAACCCCCAGCCCAGCAAATGACGCGTCTGCACGTGCGGCATGATCATGGTGACGAAGGGGATCAGGAATATGATCATCAGCGCACCGGGGCTTAAGACCAACCCGGCCAGCGTGGCGGTGTAGCCCAAGTGTTGTTGCGCCAACTGAGGCACCAAAATAGAACTGCCGTACAGCACCGTCGCGAAGCAGGCGATTCCGCCGCAGCCGAGCGCAAAGTTGCGGTCCTTGAGGACCCGGATGTCGACCACGGGCTTGGGCGCATACAATAGCCACCCCACCGCCACGGCCGCGCCCGCCGCCGCCAGTACCGCAAAGGTGCGGATGAAATTCGAGGAGAACCAGTCCGCATCCTCGCCCCGATCGAGCATGATTTGAAACGAGGCAAAGGTGAGCGTAATCAGGCTGATGCCGATGTAGTCGATGGACACTTTGCTCTGCTTCTTCACCCATGGCGGATCTTCCACCAGGCTGAATACGGCGAATGCCGTCAGCAATCCCACCGGCACGTTGATGAAGAACACCCAGCGCCAGCTGAAGCTGTCGGTGATGTAGCCGCCCACGGTGGGTCCGAGCACCGGCGCCACCACGGTAGCGATGGCGGTGAGTGCGAAGGCGCGACCGCGTTGCGCGGGAGGAAAGGTATCCAAGATGATTGATTGCTGATTCGGCTGCAGGCCGCCGCCGAAAAAACCCTGCAGGACGCGGAACACGATGAGCTGCGGCAAATTTTCCGAGATGCCGCAGAGGAATGAGCAAATCGTGAACGCCACGATGCAAATCATGAAATAACGCTTGCGCCCCAGCAGCTTGCCGAAGAAGGCCGAGATCGGCAGGACGATGCTGTTGGCCACCAGGTACGAGGTCAGCGCCCACGTGGCTTCGTCATAGCTGACCGACAACGTACCCGCGATATGTGGCAACGCCACGTTCACGATGGTGGTGTCGAGCACCTCCATGAAGGCCGCCAGCGTCACCGCCACGGCAATCAACCAAGGATTGCCGGACGGCTTCCAGTCTGAATCCTGGTTGGGTTTGGCCGCGTCAGTCACGGAAATACACCACCGGGGAGACGGACAGCCCGATGGGCAGCGGCCGGTTCGGATCCAGGCCCTTGTCGATGACGATCTTGACCGGAACGCGCTGCACGATTTTCACGAAATTGCCGGTGGCGTTTTCGGCCGGGAATGCCGAGAAGCGCGAGCCGCTGCCGTACTGAATACTCTGCACATGGCCGACCAGTTTGAAACCGGAGTAGGCATCGATCTTGATGTCCACTTCGTCGCCGATGCGCATGCGGCCGATCTGCGATTCCTTGTAGTTGGCAGTAACCCAGACCTCGGGTGTAACCAACAAGAACATCACCTGACCGGCAGTGAGATAGCTGCCGAGTTGTACGCTGCGCATGGTGATGAAGCCATCCGAGGGCGCGCGGACTTCGGTGTAGCTCAAGTTGAGCGCGGCTTGGTCGAGTTGCGCCTGCGCCGACTGTACCGACGCCTGACGTTCTTCGACTGTACTAATGGCCGACTGCACCTGCTCGGGCACTAGCTTGGCGATGGCCACTTGGGCTTCGGCGCCCTTCAAGTTGGCCGCGCTGCTGCGCTGCTGGCTGGTGGAGGAGTCGATGCTTTCCTGCGTGGTGGCGCGTTTGTCGACCTGATGTTGGCGCTCGTACGAGGCCTGCGCGAGCGCAGCCGCGGCGGCGGCGGCCTGTTGCTGCGCGCGCGCGGATTCCAATTGCGCCGGATACTGCACCCGGGCGATGCGCAAGGCGTTCTGCGCCGAGTCGAGCTGCGCCTTGGCCAATGCCAGCTGGGCTTGGGCCTGCGCCTGGGCCGTCAGATAATCGCGTTTATCGATCTGCAGCAGCAGATCACCTTTGCGGACATGCGTATTGTCATCGACGTTCAGCGCCGTGACATAACCGGAAACCTTCGGCACCATCGATACCGTGTTGCCATCGGTGTAGGCATCGTCGGTGGACACTTGGTTGCGATGCACGAACCATACAAAGAAGCCGATGATGCCAAGCACCACGATGACGATGGCGATGATGATGAGCGGTTTCTTGCTGCGCGGCTTTTGTTCGTCCTTGCTCTCCTTGTCGCCATCCTTTCCATCCTTGTCTTCCGAGGTCTTGCCACCCTCGTCACCGCCGCCGCCCTTGGCGCTTGGCTCCACGATCACATTGACGACAACGTCGCGACCCGTGGAATCGACCTGCGCCACTTTGCGGGAGTCATCTTGATCAGCCATGGAAACCTCTTGAACGCGAAGCGAGTGCGCACCGCGCACAACAAATGTTATTTACCAACGTGGCTTGACCCAGGTCAAGCGTCGGGCTTAAATATATTTTTAAAACACGTGTTTGAAAAAGTTGCAAAAGTCTGAAACGAACAAAGCAGCCGAGCGCACGCGCAAGCATTTGATTGCTGCGTCAAGCGAAATATTTGCCAAGGTGGGATATCAGGCGGCAACCACGCGGCAGATTTGTCAGAAGGCGCGCGCTAATGCAGCCTCGGTGAATTATCACTTCGGCGACAAATTGGGCCTTTATACCGCTGTGCTCAAAGCTTATATCAAACAGGAAGAAGAGCGCGTCGCACAGCACTCGCTGCTCGAGCTGCCGCCGGAGCGGGGCTTGGCGGAATTCGTGTCCATGATGTTCGACAGCCTGGCGGGCGAGGGCGTGCGGGATTCGTACACACGCATCATGGCGCACGAACTGTCAGACCCGACGCCGCGATTGGCGCTCGTGGTG
>CAZZWE010000019.1:6690-44199 GCA_964657675.1 uncultured Steroidobacteraceae bacterium | reverse complement strand
AATCTTGCCCGGCGCCAACGGCAGATGTTTGCCGAGGTAATTCGATCCCAATAGCCCTTTCTCCTCGGCGGTCACCGAAGCGAACAGCACGTCGTGCGGCGGCCGGACCTTGGCGGTGGCGAAGGCATGCGCCAGCTCGAGCAGCACGCCGCAACCGGTGCCATTGTCCACCGCACCGTTATAGATATTGTCGCCGCTCATGGACGGGTCGATGCCCAGATGATCGTAATGCGCCGAATAGATCACCGCCTGCGTGGGATTGGCGGAGTCCTTGCCCGGCAGCAGCGCCAACACATTGGCCGATTCGAACTTACGCACCTTGCTCGCCAGGTGGGCCTTGAAGCGAACCGGCAGTTCCCGGGCCTTGAAGCCGCGCACGCCGGCGGCGCTGATCATGTCGTCCAATTTGAGGTTGGATGCAGTGAAAATCTGCCGTGCAATCTCCAGCTGAATCCACGACGCCGCTTTGAGCTTCGGGTCTTTGTCATTGGCCAGGTATACCTGCTCATTGCTCCAGGAGCTTTTCACCACGTTCCAGCCGTAGCTGGCAAGGTCCGTGCGGTGAATGATCAACGCGCCCACCGCCCCTTGGCGTGCGGCCTGTTCGAATTTGTAGATCCAACGGCCGTAATAGGTGAGTGCGTCGCCGTTGAAAAACTTCGGGTCTTTCGAGGGTGGCTCGTTGACGATGACCAACACCACCTTGCCCTTCACATCCACGCCGGCATAGTCATTCCATTGATATTCCGGGGCATCGACGCCGTAGCCTACGAACACGATGGGCGCATCGATATCGACGCTGTCGGTCTGCGTCTGATTGTTGGTCACGAAATCTTCGCCCAATTTTAGCGTCACCGCCGCGCCGCTCGCCGGTTGCAATGACGCCGTCGTCGCGGGCAGTGTCAGCACGCCGCTGAAGGCGACTTTCTGAAAATACGTGCCGTTCTCTCCCGCCGGCTTCAATCCATACAGCGCGAATTGGGTGGCGATGTATTCGGCCGCGAGTTCGCTGCCGCGGGTGCCGGTGCCGCGTCCCTCGAGCAAGTCGTCGGAGAGAAAACGCACGTGGGCGCGAATTCTCTCCGCGTCGATTCCCTGCATGGCAGCGGCAACTTCCGGCGGCAGCCCGAGTTGCGGTGTCGGCTTGGCGCCCGCGCCGCTTGCAACTCCCAAGCCGAATAAAAGTCCCAGCGCCAACGAGGGCGCCGCTAAAAATTTCATTGTCCGCTCCAAGTGTGAAGATACGACGGAAGACTACCGCACAGCCGGGCCTTTCGCTTATAAGAGACTGGTATGAGTGCAGAACTTTTTCCAGAGATCATCATTGTCGGGTCAGGCGCCGGCGGTGCCGCGGCAGCGTTTCGGCTGGTGAATGCCGGACATCGCGTGCTCATGCTCGAAAAAGGCACACGGCTGCCCCGTGATGGATCAACGCTCGATGACACCTTGGTGGTGGGCAAGGAAATATTCCTGAGCAAGGAGCCGTGGGTCGATGGCCACGGCAATCCCATTTGTCCGCAGGAACATTTCAACGTCGGCGGAAAAACCAAATGGTACGGCGCCGCGGTGCTGCGCTACTCGCACGCCGAATTCGAAGCGGATCCCGCCTACGCCGCCCGCGGTTGGCCGATTGGCTATGCGGAGATGGAGCCGTATTACGCCGAGGCGGAACAGCTGCTCGGCGCCAGAACTTTTCCGTGTGAACCGGGCTTGAAGCGCATTCTCGAGGGCTTGAGCGCTGCCGACCCATGCTGGGTCTCCGAGCCGTTGACCCTCGCGCTGTCGGCGAACATCCGCTCGAATCGGCAAGAGGCCACTCACTTCGACGGCTTCGCCAGCGTCGCAAACCTCAAAGGCGACGCCGAGACCAGCTTTCTCGCGTTGATTGCCGGCAAACCCAATTTCACATTGCGCACCGATGCGGAGGTGGTGGACTTGATCGCGGGCGATGGCGATCGGGTCGTCGGTGTGCAACTCGCCAACCAAGAACTGCTTCGAGCACCGGTGGTATTGCTGGCGGCGGGCGCACTGCATTCGCCGCGAATAATTGCGCGTTATTTGTCAGCCCATCCGACCACAGCGGCGCGCTTGAAAAACGTCGGGTGCAACTTGAAGAAGCATGTGCTCACAGCGTTGGTGGCGGTGTCATTCACGCAGCAAACCGACGAGTTGCGCAAGACCATGTTGACCACCCATGCCCATTATCCGCACAGCAGCGTGCAGCCGCTGGGCTTCGATGCCGAACTGATCACGACCTTGATTCCCCGCATGGTGCCGCGTTTCTTGGCTCGGATGATTGCGCGGCGCTCTTATGGCTTCTTCTTGCAGTCCGAGGATGGCTCCCATCCCGACAACCGCGTCGAGCAGCGCGGCGGCGTTCGCGTGATGGACTACGATGCTGCGCGCACCCCGGCCTCGCAGGATGAACACCGGGCGTTCACGCGGGCGTTTCAGCGTGCGCTACTGCGCAGTGGATTCTTGAGTTTCACCCAGCGGGTGGGCCTCGATGGTACGGCGCATGTCGATGGCACCTTGATCGCGGGCAACGAATCAACCAATGCGGTGGTGGATCCGAATGGCGCCGTGTTCGGCATCGGCGGTTTATACGTGGTGGATGGCAGCATCCTGCCGCGCTCCAGCCGCGTCAATCCGTCGCTATCGATCTACGCCTGGGGCCTGCGCGTGGCGCATCTGCTGTCCAAAACCTTGCTCGCGACCCGATAAAGGCGCGGAGAAGGCGCTCCTGGCGGTAAGAGCACCCTTCCGCGCCGCGGTGACGCATCCTTGCGATGACCGCGCCCGCATCGTGGCACGCAGCCAGGCTTTGAGTGAACGGCTGAAGCTCGTGCAAACCGCCAGAAACGGATTTAAATCAACAACCAGCCGTCGGGATAGGTGTCGTCCACGTAAGTCTGCAGCGAGACCTCTCTGGAAAACCACGCGCGCGGCGCGAGGGTGAGACCGTCCTCGTTGCGGCTTAGGTAAGCGCCCCACCAGGAAAAGGAACTGTTGGCGATGATGTGGTGCTGGCAGGAGGCGATCAAATGCATGTCATCGAACGCGGTGCCGCCTTCGACGAAGGTGGTATCCGGCCGGTCGGCGAACAAGCTGCGCGCTGCGCTCAAATCGTCCGACACCACGAAGAATTGCGGTCGATCCACGGCTCGGGCAATCAGCCGGATGGCGCGCTGGTAATAGTCCTTGTGCAGTAGCGTAAATCGCGACTGATGCTGAGCGTAGTCGCCGCGCCGCACGTGCACCGCCACGGCCCGTTGCCCTGCGGCCTGCGCCGCTGACGCTTGCACGCGGCCTACCTCGGAGATGGCCCGCCTCAAATCAAAGGCGTCGCGGACCTTCGCCGCGATGGGGGCGAAGTAACGCCAGGACTGAAAATAGCCCTTGAGATACACCGTGCCAGACAGATGCTCGAACTGTGGATCGAAGTGATGTCCCGGCTGACGCCACACGGTGATGCCTCTCAACCACCGATACGGCCCCGCCTGAGATTTGTAACGCCAATCATTCGATTGAACCAGGGTCGCGGGTAGATCGAAGGGCCCAAGCTCATAGGGCAGTGTCTTGGCGGAGCTCTCGCGAAATTGATACAGCTCGAATTCGAGGGCTGCGCTCAACCGCTGTGCCAAGGCCATGCCGGCGGCGGCGCAGAACATTTGGTTGCCCAGGCCGCCGACGACTCGCACGCGCACGGTGGGCGCGGTCGTTTGCATCAAACCCTAGCCAGTCCCGCCCACCGTCAGGCCATCGATGCGCAAAGTCGGTTGGCCGACGCCCACCGGCACCGACTGGCCTTCCTTGCCGCAAGTGCCGACGCCGCCGTCCAATTTCAAGTCATTGCCCACCATGCTGACGCGCATCAAGACATCCGGCCCATTGCCGATCAGCGTGGCGCCTTTGACCGGCGCACCGATTTTGCCGTTCTCGATCAGGTAGGCCTCGCTGGCCGAGAACACGAACTTGCCCGAGGTGATGTCGACCTGTCCGCCGCCGAAGTTCACGGCGTACAAGCCCTTTTGCACCGAGGCCATGATCTCCTCGGGCGCGCGCGAGCCCGCACGCATGTAGGTGTTGGTCATGCGCGGCAAGGTCATGTGCGCGAAGGATTCGCGGCGGCCATTGCCGGTGGCCGGCATGCCCATGAGCTTGGCGTTCATCTTGTCTTGGATGTAGCCGCGCAGCACGCCGTTTTCGATCAAGGTGGTGCACTGGGTCGGTGTGCCCTCATCGTCCACGTTCAACGATCCGCGCCGCCGATCCAAGGTGCCGTCATCGACCACGGTGATTTCATCCGCGGCCACTTTTTGACCGATCCGTCCGGAGAACGCCGAGGTGCCCTTGCGATTGAAGTCGCCTTCCAAGCCATGGCCGATGGCTTCATGCAGCAGGATGCCGGGCCAGCCCGGTCCTAATACCACGGTCATGGCGCCCGCCGGCGCCGCTACCGCTTCGAGATTGACCAGCGCCTGGCGCACGGCCTCGCGACCATGTTCGAACGGCACATCGCCGCGCAGCAATTCATGCAACCCGAAGCGGCCGCCGCCGCCGCTGTAGCCTTGCTCACGCCGGCCATTCTGCTCGACGATGACAGACACGTTCATGCGCACCAAGGGCCGCACGTCGGCGGCCAGGGTGCCGTCGCTCGAGGCGATCAACACCACCTCGTACACGGCGGCCAACGAGGCCATCACCTGCTTGACGCGCGGATCGACGCGGCGCGTGTCCGCATCGACCTTCATCAACCAGGCCACCTTGTCTTCATCTTTGATGGTGTCGAGCGGATCGATCGGCAGGTACAAACGATGCGTCAGCGGCTTATGCCAGGCCTTCACCGCATTGGCGCCGCCGCTGCGTGAGATCGCGCGGGCCGCATCCGACGCTTCGAGCAGCGCGGGCAGCAGCACCTCGTCGGTGTAGGCAAAACCGGTTTTCTCGCCGCTGATGGCGCGCACGCCCACGCCTTGTTCGATGCTGTGCGAGCCTTCCTTGACGATGCCATCTTCCAGCGCCCAAGACTCCTCGCGCGACAGTTCAAAATACAAATCCGCATAATCGACGCCGCGGCTCATCACCGTGTCGAGCACTTGGCTCAAGCGGTTTTCATCCAGCCCCGAAGGCGCCAATATCATCTTGTCGGCCACCTCGAAACTCGAGGTGATGATTTCCGCGGAACGTGCGTTCAAGTCAGCACCGCCGAGGAGATGCCCAATTGCCGGTTGGCCAATGCGGGAAAGCGCATGCGCGAGTCAGCCTGTTTGGCAAGATCGATGTCTGCTGTGATCACTCCAGTACCTTTAGCCAAGCGTGACAACACCTGGCCCCAATAATCGACAATGATGGAATCGCCGTAAGTTTCCCGGCCACTACTATGCGTGCCGGTCTGCGCCGGCGCGACGACATAGCACAAATTTTCGATGGCCCGCGCACGCAGCAGCGTCTCCCAATGAGCACGGCCGGTCGGCACGGTGAAGGCGGCCGGCATGGCCAGCCATTCGGCGCCCTGCGCCACCAGTTCTCGATACAGTTCCGGGAAGCGCATGTCGTAGCACACGGACATCCCCAAGCGGCCCACGGGGGTATCCGCCAACACCGGCTCACGGCCGGGCATGACATGGCTCGACTCGCGGTACTGCTCGTTGCGCCCCGGGATGGTCACGTCGAACAAATGGATTTTGTCGTACCGCGCGACCCGTTTACCCGCCTCATCGATCAACAGCGAGGAGTTCGCCACCCGGGTGGGCGTATCGCCGCGCAGCACGACGGTGCCGCCCAGAATCCACATCTTCAAGCTGCGCGCGGTGTCGCTCAGGAACTGCTGCACCGGACCGCGGCCGTCCTCCTCGGCAATCTGCAACTTATCCGCATCCTTCAAGCCAATGAAGCAGAAGTTCTCCGGCAAGCACGCCACGTCGGCACCGGCCTCTTTCGCTTCGCGCAGCAACACGGCGGCGGCCGCCAAATTGTCGGCGACGATGTGACTCGAGGTCATTTGAATGGCGGCTACTTTTCCCATCTACTTCGGAGCCTCAGCGGTCGCGTTCGCCGCTTCCGCGCTTTTGATGCGTTCAACCGTGGGATTCTCCCAACTACCGGTGATGCGATAATACCCTCGAGTCAGGCCCTTCAGAGGCTGTTTGAACACCTGCGTGAACAACAGTCCGGCGGCGATGCCCACAGGACCGGCCACCAGGGCGCCGGCCACCGGAATTGACAGGGAGCTGCCAAAACTACCCGTCACTACTGCAGTTTGGTCGTAATCCTTGTTTTTCAACCCAACCCGGCCGATCAGCCCGATTTCCGCCGCGGGACCCCTCAACAGCACGTTCTCGGTATAGGCGTTGCCGTCGTGCAAGTCGAAGTCGCCGCGCACGGTATCGAAGGCCAGCCCCTTGTCGGTGAGGTCGCTGAAATCCAAGGCCAAGCGCCTCGGCAACGCGGCGATACTGCCGAGGCCGAGCAGACGACCCGCCCCGGGTTTAAGGCTGGTCACCTGCCCCTTGTCAAAGGCCAAGGTCACCCGACCCCGGGCCAGGGTCATCGCCTCCGCGGTCGGCGCCCCATCCCAGCTCAAGTCGAAATCTATTTTGCCGCTTTTCGCCTGCAGATAATCGGCATACCCCAACTCCTTCAAGCTGTTTTGCACATCGCTGCTGCTCAAGCTGCCTTGAACCCGGCAGGTGCCTAAGTCCTTGCCGCGCCACTCGCCCTTGGCGGTGACCTTGAGGCTCGGGCCTACGACGGTCAGCTGCTTCAGGCTCACGCCATCATCGAGCTTGGTCAGCGTGGCTTGCACATCACCGAATTTGCGATCTCCCAACTCCAGGTCGGCGGCGTGAAAATTGATGGCGGGCACGGCACGCGGATCAGCGGCGCTGTTGCTATTGGCCGCCGCCGGCGACGTGGGCGATTCTTCCGGCTCGGCCACCGCAAAGCGCAGGTAGTCGAATTGCAGATTCCACGGCTCGGACGATCCGGCGCCGGTGGGTATGGTGATGGTGCCGGTGACATTCGGGCCGCCCACCGCAATGCGCCAATTGGCATCCGATACGGCCAGATTGAGCGACACCTGGCGAAATGCCAGACCCAGATAATCCAGTTCCGCCACGTCGAGCTTGGCATCTCGCAAATAGGTGGACAGCGGTTTCGCGTTCTTGTCCGGCGTGCTGAGCTTGAGCCATCCGGCCAAATCCAAACGCTCGACTGAGCCGCCCACGTTGACTGTCTGTGTGGCGTTGACACTGGGATCGCCGCCGCCAAACTGCAACGCAACGTTCGCCAGATGCAGGCCATCGCCATCCGAGCGCAGCGCATACGAGCCGTTGACCAGCGTGCCCAGCGCAAACTTACCCTGCGGACCGCCGCCCACCGGCCACTGCACGTCGAACCAGGAGGGCAGCGGTGTGCCCGCGGCTTTGTTCAACGGCGCCGGCAATTGCATGTCGAACCCAGTCAGCGACGCGCTGACCCGCAACGAACGTTCGCGCGCAGGTTCGGGCGTGATTTTCACCACGGCGCGCCAATCCGTCTGGCCACGAATATCCACCGTGGAGGGCAAAGAGGTTAACTCGCGCAGCGCATCGGCCGTCAAGGTGCCGCGAAATTCCAGTTGGGTACGAGTCGGGGATCGGCCGCGCGGCGCCCGCGCCGCCATCTGAAATGCGCCGCCCAACAGCTGCCCATGTAAATCCGCATGCGAGATCTGGCCATTGTCGACGTCGAAATCACCGCTGACCTCGGTGGCCTTGGTGGCCGAGCCCGTCATGTTGGCGGTGGCGCCATCCAACGTGCCGTGCACCAATACCCGCCGATGCGTGAAATCCTTGAACGGCAGAAACAGATCGACGCTGGAGGTCAAGGGACCGCTGAGCTCGGCATTGGAGAACACATGATCCGCCGAGGCATCGAGCGGCGTGGCGCGCAGGAACGCCAACGCAGCCGCAGCATCCGCTTTGCCGGCCGCATGGATGCGCAACTCGCCCGATGCGAAGTCCGGAAACTTGGCATCGCCGGAACTGAACACCAGGTCAGCGATGCGTCCGCTCTGCATGCGCGCGCTCATGCCTTCGTTGCGAAACTCCACCTGCGCGGACAGATTCTCGGCCACCGGCCAGCCATCGCTGTAGTCCAAGGTCATGTTCTCGAACCCCGCACGCACCAAGAACAGCCCGCTGCCGTCGCGGAAGGGAAAATGCTTGATCGGCCCTTGGACCAAAGCCTCGGCGCGCGACAAATGTCCGGCGACGAAGGCACGATTCAGCCAATTGAGCGCGGAGGGCGCGAGTTGCGCCCGCGGCAGATAATTGCGCGCGTTGGCGACGTTGCCATTCTCGATGGTGGTGACCAAGGTCATGATGGGCGAGGAGCCGTCAGCCGGCTGGGCCCAAGAAAACTTTCCATGCATGCCGGCATCGCGGGTTTTCGCCTGCCAGTCCGTCGCCGCCACCAACAACTCTTGCGCATCTTTTTTCCAATACGCTTTGAGGTTCAGCTGCTGCAAATCCACGGGTTGGGGAAACTGCGTCGGCCAATTGAACACCGCTGTGGTGCTGTCGATGAACAAATGGCCGCCCGACTCGCTACCTGCCACCGAGCCGTTCAAACCACGCAACCCGGGCGCACGGCGCACCGGGGCGAATCCCGCGTCATGGAATGTTGCCCGCAGCTGCAGCGCCCAGGGATCGGCGGGCGTGGCGCGCTGCATCGTGACCGCGCTGTCGGTCCACTCACCCGTGGGTGCGATGTCGCGCAGCAAATCACGCACGTCTTTCTGCGGCAGAAAACCGGTCAGCGGCCGCAGCGTCTCGGCGCGCAAGTACGTGGCGCTGGCGCTGAAATCCAGCAGGCCGGCCTCGCTGGCCCGCCAGCTCACATCGAAGGCGGATTCCGGATCGCTGCGGGCGGCGCGCACATGCTTGCCCGACAAGCTCCAACGATCGCCGCTGTGCAACAGGCTCAATGAACCGTTCATCTGATCGAACTTGGCCGTGGAGCCATCGGCCAGTTGGGTCGCGACGGCGGTGGCGGAAAACTCCAAATCCGCTCGGTTCAAGGCCTTGCCTTGACCCTCGGCAGCCACTTCGAATGAGCCCGTACCGCCGTCTAAGCTGGCTAAATGCTCCGGCAAAAACTCATGCCATCCGAGCAATGAAATCCCGCGCACATTGACCAGCGCCTTCCACAGGGCGGCATCCACATGGCCGCGTCCAGTGGCGGCGGCGCTGAAACTGACCGTGCCGCCAAGCACCGGCGGCAAAATGGAGGTGAATCGCGCCCGCAAACCCTCATCGCCGCGGCGCAGATCCAAATTGACGTCGCGCAGCGTCAACGAAGGCAATGCCGCGTTCCAATTTTGCAAAGTCACAGCCGCATGACGAATCAATAAGATCCCGGCCGGCAGATCATCGATGCCGAACGACCCTGGTTCGGAGGGGGGCTGATCGCCGCCGAGTTCGATCTCGGAGGCCAGCGCAAAACGATCGGGGCCGACGCGCGCCACGGTGATGTCCGGTGAGTCGATTTCGATCCGGCCGGCCAGCAACTTGCCGCTGCGGATCAGCTGCCACACATCAGCGGCCACACGCCCGCCATGCGCCCGCGCCAGCACGCGCTGATCATCCTTGGAGCGCAGTTCCAGGCGTTCGAAATACAGCTCGGGTCCATACCACCGGAACGCCGGCGACACATGCTCGAAGCCGATGTGGTAACCGGTCTGCTCATGCACCCATTCTTTGATTTGCGCCTGGTAGCGCGGCGCGCGGTCGAGCGTCACCTTGACGGCCACCAGCAACAGCAGCACCAAGGCGACCAACCCCGCGACCACCTCGAGGAGGATCCGACCCAGCTTGCGGATGACCATTACATCAGCACGACGTCGTACTGATCGACGGCGTAGAGCGATTCAGTTTGTAGGCGGATCGGCTTGCCGGTCACCAGCTCCAATTCGCCCAATGCCGAGGATTCCTCATCGAGCAGGCGCTCAATGACATCCTGATGCGCCAACACCATCAACTGTTTGCACTCGAACTGGCGCGCCTGGCGGACAATTTCACGAAACACCTCGTAGCACACGGTTTCCGCCGATTTGACGAAACCTCGACCTTCGCAGGTAGGACAAGCTCGGCACAGCAGATGTTCCAGACTTTCCCGGGTGCGCTTGCGCGTCATTTCCACCAATCCCAACGGTGAAACCGAGGAGATATTGGTTTTGACATGATCATCGCTAAGCGCCTTTTCCAGCGCCTGGATCACCTGCCGGCGATGCTCCGCCTCTTCCATGTCGATGAAATCGATGATGATGATACCGCCGAGATTGCGCAGCCGCAGTTGCCGCGCGATGGTCACCGCAGCTTCCAAGTTGGTGCGGAAAATCGTTTCCTCGAGATTGCGGTGGCCGACAAAGGCGCCGGTGTTGACATCGATGGTGGTCATCGCCTCGGTTTGGTCGATGATGACGTAACCGCCGGATTTTAAAGTGACCTTGCGCTCCAGAGCCTTTTGTATTTCTTCCTCGACGTGATGCAGTTCGAACACCGGCCGGGATTCCTGATACAGCTCGATGCGCGGCAGCGCATCGGGCATGAAGGCGGTCGCAAATTCCTGCATCTCGCGATGGGCACTGGCCTGGTCGATCAACACCCGCTCCACCCCCGGCCGCATCAAATCGCGCAGCACCCGCAGATGCAGCGGCAGGTCGGCGTGCACCAGATTGCCAGGTTCAGTGCGGATGCCTTTCTGGCGCACGAACTCCCACAGCTTGCGCAAGTACACCATATCGGCGCGCAAGGCTTCGGCCGGGGCGTCCTCGGCCGCGGTACGCACGATGAAGCCGGCGTCCTCATCGGCCAACACGCCGGCCTGCACCGCGGTGCGCAGCCGTTCGCGCTCGGCTTCATCCTCGATCCGGGCCGACACCCCGACACCGCGGCCCTTGGGCATGTACACCAGGTAGCGCGAGGGCAGCGTCATGAAGGTGGTCAGGCGCGCCCCCTTGGTGCCGAGCGGATCTTTCACCACCTGCACCAGGATTTCGTTGCCTTCGGAGACCAGGGTGCGAATATTTTCGGTGTGCGGCGCTTCGATGCCGGTTTCAGCGTGGCGTGCATCGAAGATGTCGGAGGCATGCAGGAACGCCGTGCGCTCCATGCCGATATCGATGAACGCCGCCTGCATGCCCGGCAACACCCGCGACACCCGTCCCCGATAGATGTTGCTGATCAAACCGCGGCGGCTGGCACGCTCCAGGAATACTTCCTGCAGCACGCCGCTCTCGACCACGGCGGCGCGCGCCTCGTGGGAACTTGCGTTGATGAGAATCTCGGTGCTCATGAAGCGAGGCCTGCCTGCCAGTGTGCAATGCCGGCCGCGCGCAGCAACTCGGCCGTTTCAAACAGCGGCAGTCCCATGACGCCGGAATAGCTGCCACGCAGCTCCGTAATGAAAACCGCGGCTGCCCCCTGAATGGCGTACGCCCCGGCTTTGTCGCGTGGTTCGCCAGTATCCCAGTAAGCATGAACTTCGGCGGACTCGATGCGGCGGAATGTGACCCAATTGTGACTGAGGCGCGCATCCAGCCCCGCCGCGGTGCGCAGCGCCACCGCGGTCAGCACTTGGTGCGTGCGGCCCGATAGTCGCTCGAGCATTTGCGCGGCGTCTTCACGACTGGCCGGCTTGCCCAAAATGGTTTCATCAATCATGACCGTGGTATCGGCCGCCAGCACCGGCGCATCCCGTGCCTGCCGCCACCCGGCCTCGGCCTTCTCCTGCGCCAACCTCTGCACGTAGGCGCTGGCGCTCTCCCCGGCTCGAACGCTCTCATCGATGCCGGCGGCAATCACCCGAAACGGCACGCCGATTTGGCGCAGCAACTCGTGGCGGCGCGGCGACGCAGAAGCCAGGTACACGAAGCTTGAGGACATCAGGCGCGGTGGTAGGGATGGCCGGCCATCAGGCTCATCGCGCGGTAGATCTGCTCGGCCACCACGACGCGCACCAGCGCATGCGGCAGCGTCAAGGCCGACAACGACCAGGTCTGATCGGCCCTCTCGCGGCAGGCGGGCGCCAACCCATCGGGGCCGCCGATCAGCAGTGCCAGGGCGCGCCCGTCGCGCAGGCGCTCCGCCAACCACACGCTCACCTGCTCGGTGCTCATGACCTTGCCCGCGACCTCCAATGCGACGACGTAATCGTCCTTGGCGATGGCGGCCATCATGTCCGAGCCTTCGCGGGCTATGGCCCGTTGAGGATTTTCACCGGCGCGGCGCGTCGCCATCGAAATTTCGTGCAGCTCCAACACCAGGGGCGTGCGCAAACGCTTCTGATACTCGAGAAATCCGCTGTTCACCCATTCGGGCAGACGGGTGCCGGCAGCGATCAACCGGCATTTCATGCGTCAGGCGCGCGCGGCCGCGCGTTTGCTCACGGTCATGTCCCACAGCTTCTCCAGGCCATAGAACTCGCGTACCCGCGGCAACATCACATGCACGATCATGTCGTGCAGATCGATCAGCACCCAATCGCCATCCTGCTGGCCTTCGACGCCGTGCGGCCTGAAGCCGGCTTCTTTGGTTTTCTCCACCACGCGCTGCGCCACCGAGCGGACATGCCGATCGGAGGTGCCGCTGGCGATCACCATGAAGTCGGCGATGTCGGTCAGCCCGCGCACATCCAACACCTTGACCTCCAAAGCCTTCATGTCATCCAAGGCGTCGATGACCACTTTCTTGAGGTTGGGCTTGGCGCTGACGGCGGGCTTGGGAACGGACTTGCGCGCGGTTTTGGGGGTGGCGGCCTTTTTCTTGGCGGCGGTGGCGGACTTAACAGGGGACTTGCGTTTGATTGGCACTAAGTGGTGTTCCGGGTCTTGGAGTAGCAATGGGTTGCCAGTATAAGATCCCGCACCGGATCCGGCATCAGGAATCGGGGGTCGCGCCCCATTCCGATCAGCTGCCGTACTTCGGTGGAGGAAATCTCCAGCTGGGTGACGGCATGAATATAGATGCAGCCCGCCCGCTGTTCGTGCAAATCGCCGATCCGTCCGGTACCGCGATCGACCAACAGCTCGCCCAAGGGTCCCATGCCGGGCGCCCGCCAGCCGGGCCGGTGGGCCACCACCAAATGGGCCAGCTGCAACAATTCCTGCCACTGATGCCATTTCGGCAGGCTCAAAAACGCATCCATGCCGACGATCAGGCAGAGACTGCGATCCGGATATTCATGCCGCAATTCCGCCAGCGTCTCGACCGAGTACGAGGGGCCCGCCTTGCGCACCTCGCGGTCATCGACGATGAAACCCGACTGGCCGGCCGTGGCCAACTGCACCATTTGCAGCCGCAGTTTCGCATCCGCCAACGGCTGGTCGCGATGCGGCGGATTGCCGGCGGGCAGGAACCGAATCTCTTTCAGGCGCAGCGCCTGTTGTAGTTCAAACGCCGTGCGCAGATGCGCATAGTGAATGGGATCGAAGGTGCCGCCAAAAATGCCCATGGGATTCATGCGCGCACCTTAGCCTGATTTCGCGCTGGCTGGCAAAGCACCCGACAGCGCACCGGTGAGTCCGGTGATGGCGCTCCAGGGATCGCCGGCGGCCAGCCCTTTGAGCACTCGATCGGCGTGACTGGCTTGAATGAGCAAGGGTGCGAGCGGCAACTTGCGCAGCCGCGCCAGCGCCGGGCCCGACGGTTGCGCCGCAAGATTCCAGCCGCTGCCGCGGGCATTGGAGCGCAGCCGCTCGCGTTCACGCGCCTGCCATAGGCCGCGCACCTCGCGCAGCAAGGCCCACAGGATCAGCGTGGGCTCGACCCCTTCGCTCTTGAGGCCCAAGAGCACATGCATGGCGCGCGTTGAGTTGCCCGCCGCGGCCGCCTCGGCCAGTTGAAACACATCGTAGCGCGCACTGTCGCCCACGGAACTTAACACCAGCTCACGGGTGATCACCTTGTCGTCCGCAAGCAGACTGAGTTTTTCCAATTCCTGCTTGGCCGCCAATAAATTGCCCTCGACCCGATCGACGATGAGTTGTGCGGCCGCAGGTTCAATGTCCACGTGCAAGGCTTTGGCGCGCGCCCGCAGCCATCCCGGCAGCGCAGCGGATGCCACCGGCGCGATCGGCACCCAGACGCCGTGTTTTTCCACCGCCCGCACCCAGGCCGTGTCGGTGACCTTCCTGTCGAGTTTGTCGGTGATGATCAAGCACACCACATCCGGCGGCGGCGACTCCACCAGCTTCACTAATTGGGCGGCGCCTTTATCCGGCTTGCCTGAGGGCATGCGCAGTTCAAACAGCCGCCGCTCGGCGAACAGCGACAGGGATTGGGTGGCGTTGAGCAACCCATCCCAGCTGAAACTGCGATCGATGAAAAACACTTGTCGGTCGGCGTAGCCTGCCTGCCGAGCCGAGGCACGAATCGCATCGGCCGCCTCGCCCACCAGCAGCGGCTCATCGCCCGATATCAAATACAGGGGCGCAAGTCCGCGAACCAGCGCGGCGGCAAGTTGTTCTGCATTCAGTCGCAAGTGCAGTCCCGCGAAACGCTAGTAATGTTCAGGACCGGTGAGCGCGGCGCGTGCGCTCTGATATTCGGATTCCAGACGCGCCACCATCGCCTCCACCGTCTGCACATCGTGAATACCGCTGACGCTTTGCCCCGCGCCCCAGATATCCTTCCAGGCCTTCGCGGGCGCATTGCCGCCGGAGGCGAAATTCATTTTCGTCTTATCCGCCACCGGCAAGTTCTCCGGATCGAGTCCGGCTTTCTCGATGCTGCCGCGCAGATAATTGCCCGCCACACCGGTGAACAGATTGGTGTACACGATGTCTTCGGCCGCGCTGTCCACCAGCATCTGTTTGTAGTCCGGCGGTGCGTTGGCTTCCTCGGCGGCAATGAATCGCGTGCCCAAATATGCAAGGTCCGCGCCCATGGCGCAGGCCGCCAGAATGTCAGCGCCCGTGCTCATCGCACCGGACAAGATGATGGTGCCCGCAAACACTTCGCGGATTTGTTTGACCAATGCGAAGGGACTCAAACCGCCGGCATGGCCGCCGGCGCCCGCACACACGGCGATGATGCCATCGACGCCCTGCGCCGCGGCCTTCTCGGCATGACGGCGATTGATCACATCGTGAAATACCACGCCGCCATAACTGTGCACGGCGGAGACCACTTCTGCGGGCGGCCGCAAACTGGTGATGACGATGGGCGCCTTGTGTTTGACGCACAACGCCACGTCCTGCTCCAGACGATTGTTGCTGGAATGGACGATTTGATTCACGGCATAGGGAGCGACTTTCATGCCCGGATTGGCGCGCTGATACGCGGCCAGCTCCTCGTTCATCTGCGCCAGCCATTCATCGAGCTGTGAGACGGGACGGGCATTCAACGCCGGAAATGCACCGACGATGCCGGCCTTGCATTGCGCCAGCACCAGGCGCGGGGTCGAGATTATGAAAAGAGGTGAACCAATGAGCGGCAAGCGCAGATGGCCGCGCAAGATATTGGGTATGGGCATGGTGGCGCCATTATGCCCTTCGGCCGATTTTGCCCACAGGTATTTTGATTTCCGCGGGCGCGGACTGCGTCGTGGAACTCACCGCGGACCCACAGTTGTCGCAACCACCGCAGGCACCCTGGGGCTTGGTCGCTGCGGCGGCCGCCAGCCTCTCCGCCCACGGCGATAATCCGAAGCTCTTCGGCGCGCCGGCCGTCACACGGCTCAACACCGACAGTATGCTGAGCCGCCAGTTGCGCGGGCCTAATTTCATCAACGCGTAGCCAACACTTGCGGCTAGCAACAAACCCACCAAGCCTTGATCGAGCCAGTGATTCATGGCTTCAAGCGCTCAGCGCCAATGCGACGCGATAGGTGATGAACGACGCTAAGTACGCCAGACCAAACATGTAGCCCGCCATGATCAACGGATAACGCCACGAATTGGTTTCCCGTTTGACGGTCGCCAAGGTCGACAGACATTGCGGCGCGAACACGTACCATGCCAGCAATGATAGCGCGGTCGGCAGGCTCCAGGATTGTGTGATCAGCGGGGTGAGCGCGCTGCTCATGTCATCCCCCGTGGCCGACAGCGCGTACACGGTGCCGAGCGCGCCGACCGCGACTTCGCGCGCCGCCAATCCCGGCACCAGCGCGATCGAAATCTGCCAATTGAAGCCAATGGGTTTGAAGATCACGGCAAGCCAAGCGCCCAGGTGTCCGGCAATGCTGTATTGAATGGCCGGGCCGGTAGCGCCCGGCGGCGGCGCGGGAAAGGAACTCAAGGCCCACAAAATCACCATCAAGGTAAGAATGATGGTGCCCACCCGGCTCATGAAAATTTCCACGCGCTGCCACAGCCCGATCAACAGATTACGCAGGTTGGGCCAGTGGTACGCCGGCAGCTCCAGCATCAAGGCCTGAAAGTTATTGGTATTGCCGCCGCTGCGTTTGAGCACGAAGGCTACCGCCATCGCGCTCAACACCCCGATGATGTACAGCGCGAACAGCACCAGCCCTTGCAGCTCCAGCCCGCCCCACACGGTGCGCGCCGGAATGAAAGCACCGATGATCAATGCGTACACCGGCAGCCGCGCCGAACAGGTCATCAACGGCGCAATCATGATGGTCGCCAAGCGGTCGCGCGGATTTTGAATGGTGCGTGTGGCCATGATGCCGGGAATGGCGCAGGCAAAGCTCGACAGCAATGGGATGAAGGCGCGGCCGGACAGTCCCACACTGCCCATGATGCGATCCAACAGGAAGGCCGCGCGCGGCAAGTAGCCCGACTCCTCCAAGATCAAGATGAAGAAAAACAAAATAATGATCTGCGGCAGAAACACCAGCACGCTGCCGGTGCCGGCCACGATGCCGTTGATCAACAGATCTTTCAGCAGACTCGCGGGCAGCACCGTGCCCAGCCAATCGCCGAAATCCGCCACACCCAACTTGATTTCATCCATCGGCACCTGCGCCCAGGCGAACACCGCTTGGAACACCAGGAACAAAATCACCGCGAGGATGATGGGGCCCAAGAAGGGATTCAGCACCAGCGCATCGACGCGGTCGCTGAAGGTGACGCCGTCGATCCGATCCCCGCCGACTACGCCGAGGATACGCCGCACTTCGGTTTGATCGTGTTCGATGTCGGCGCGGCTCAGCGGTTGCCAGGCCGCGGGCCGCTGCGTGGCGGTTGGCACGATGGTGCTGTTCAGTACATTGAGCAGCGCCTTCACGCCGGCGGTCTTGACGCCCACCGTTTCAACCACCGGCACGCCAAGTTCCGCGGCCAGTCGGTCCGCATCGATGACAATGCCCTTGCGGCGGGCGATATCCGTCATGTTGAGCGCCACCACCATCGGCAGCCCAAGTCTTTTCAAGCTCAAGACCAGCCGCAGATTCTGGCGCAGGTTGGTGGCATCGGTGACACAGACCACGAAGTCCGGTTGCGTTTCTCCGGCACGGCGTCCGAACAGGACATCGGCGGTGACTTGTTCATCCGGCGTTAATGGATCGAGGCTGTAGGCACCGGGCAGATCCAGAATCCGGATCCGCAGACCCGACGGCGTCAGCAGCGAGCCTTCCTTGCGCTCCACGGTGACGCCGGCGTAATTGGCCACCTTTTGGCGGCTGCCGGTCAGGATATTGAATAAGGCCGTTTTGCCGCAGTTGGGATTTCCAACCAGTGCAATCAGTGGACTCGGAACGCTAGGCGCGGCGTCCATGGAAGGTCCGGGCCTTTAAGAGCGCTCCGGGCATACGCGGATGCACGCAGCCTCGAATAAACGCAGCGCAAAGGTCCCCGTGCCGATTCTTACCGCAATGGGAGCACGCGCCAACAAGCCGCGGGCCACAATGCGTACCGCCTCGCCGGGCAAAAAGCCCAACTCGGCCAAGCGACGCCCCACTTCGGCGGGGGTCTTCGAATCACTCGATGACACGGACACCACCCGGGCCGAGGCGCCGGGAGCCAAGTCCATCAAGGGAATATCGGAGGCGGATGGGGACATGAACACGATTCTATATGAGAATCGTTCCCATTACTATTCGGGGGAACCGCCTCGGCAACCGGCCTGCCGTCCTGCTAGTCTAAAGGGCCCTACACCCCCCCGGAGGCGTATGAAATGCCTACGCTTTTTGAGAAAATAATAGCTGGTGAACTGCCGGCAACGGTGTTGTACCGCGACCCTCGGGTCATCGCGTTCTTAGATATTAAGCCGGCGGCTCCGGTGCACATATTGATTGTGCCGAACAAGCCGATCCCCACCGCCAATGATATCGACGACGAGGATGAGTCGTTGATTGGACACATGTTTATCGTCGCTCGCGATCTGGCGCGGCAACAAGGCATTGCGGAAAGCGGCTACCGGCTGATCATCAACTGCAACAAAGACGGCGGTCAGGAGGTTTATCACCTGCACGTACATTTGCTGGGCGGCCGCGCCTTGGGACCCATGGTTTCGCGACTTTAAGAAACAGAGGATTAGTGATGAAGAAGAAAAAGGCTGCGCCATCTAAATCGCGCGCCACCCCGCGGCCCGCCGCGAAGAAGCCCTCCAAGAGTGCTGCCAAGTCCGCGACCCGGCCCAGTAGTATCAGGGTCGCTGCGCCGACACGCCGCGAATTGTATCCCGCCGTTGAGCCGTATCGTCACGGCTTCCTGCGGGTGTCTGAAATTCACGAAATTTATTATGAGGAAAGCGGCAACCCCGCCGGTAAGCCGGCAGTGTTCCTGCACGGCGGCCCCGGCGCGGGTTCCGATAAGCGCGCCCGTCAGTTCTTCGACCCGCAGCACTATCGCATCGTGGTGTTCGATCAGCGCGGCTGCGGTCGCAGCCGACCGAGCGCAAGCCTGATCGAGAACACCACCTGGCATTTGGTGGCCGACATAGAAAGGCTGCGCAAACATTTAGGCATCGAGCGCTGGCTGGTGTTCGGCGGTTCCTGGGGCAGCACCTTGGGCCTCGCCTACGCGGAGGCACACCCGGAGCGAGTCACGGAGTTGGTACTGCGCGGCATCTTCCTGCTGCGCTATGCCGAAATCCGCTGGTTCTATCAACATGGCGCTTCGGACATTTTCCCCGACGCCTGGGAAACCTACCGCGATCTTATCCCCGTCGATGAACGCGATGATTACTTGAGCGCGTATCACAAGCTGCTCACCGGCACCGACCAACGCGCCGCGTTGGCGGCCGCTCGTGCCTGGTCGACGTGGGAGGCCTCAGCCAGCTTCCTCTACAGCAATATCGACAACATCAAGAAATGGGGCGAAGATCAATTCGCGCTCGCCGTGGCGCGCATCGAGTGTCATTATTTCGTGAACCGAGGATTTCTGCGCAGCGAGAATCAACTGATCGACGATGTGCCGCGCATCCGCCACATTCCGACCACCATCGTGCAAGGGCGCTACGACGTGGTGTGCCCCGCGACCAGCGCCTGGGACTTGCATCGCGCGTGGCCGGAAGCGGATTTCCGGCTGGTGCCGGATGCCGGACATTCGGCCTTCGAACCCGGAAACACGCACGAACTGGTGAGCGCCACCGATCGGTATCGCAGCCGCTGATGTCGGAACTCGCGCATCTCGGGCTGGCTCGTTCTGGTGATGCGCGCGAAATCGCCGAGATGTCGCGCGACTTGGTGGAACAGGGATTGTCCTGGTCGTGGACGCCGGCCCGCGTGCAACATTTCATTTGCGGATCCGACTCTTCGGTCATCGTTGCGCGGCGTGAGCGGCGCATCGCCGCGTTTGCCATCATGCATTTCGGCGATGATGTCGCACACTTAAACCTGCTGGCGGTCGCCCCGCGGCACCGCCGCCAAGGGTTGGGATCGCAACTGATGCAGTGGCTGACCGCCACCGCCATCGAGGCCGGCGTGTTCTGCATCAACCTGGAATTGCGGACGCAGAATGAGGCGGCGCGAAGCTTCTATGGACGGCTGGGCTTCGCCGAACTCGGCGTCGTGCAAGGCTACTATCAGGGACGCGAAGCCGCGCTGCGCATGTCGCGCAAGCTGGGCACGATTGATTAGCGTCTCTGGCTAGCGCCCAACGCGATCCCCGCTTCTTCCACGGGAAACACCACGGACACCCGACAGCCGCGCCCGGGCCCCGTCTCCACGAAAATCTCGCCGGACGCCGATCGCACCCGGTCGGCTATGCTCCACAAGCCAAAGCCATTGCCGCGTCCTTCGAACAGGCTCAGCTGCCATTCGAAACCCACGCCTTGATCCTCCACGACCACACGCACCTCCTGCGGACTGCGGCTCACGGTGACCGTGGCCTCGTCAACCTCGGCATGTTTGACCACGTTGCGCAGCAACTCGCGGATGATTTTGAATATCAGCACGCGCATGTCGATGCTGATGGCTTCGTCATCCACCGCCACGTTCACGTCCACCTGCAGGCTATCCTTGGTTCGCATATACACCGCCAACCATTGCAAGGCCGGACCCAGTCCCAATTCGTAGAGGCCGGGCGGACTTAAATCCGCAATCACCCGCTGAGCAATCGATTGAACTTCGTTCACGGTGTGTTGCGCTTCGCTAAGCAGCAGCCGCAGCTCCGGCGGCAGGCGTCCGGAGATGGCCTGCAGGGTCATGGACAGGCCCACCAACTGCTGACCAATGCCATCGTGTAAATCCACCGCGGTCGCGCGACGCGCCCGTTCCTCGGCGCCGACCAGCTGCCGTGCGTACGAACGCAGCCGCTCTTGCTGTTCTCTCAACCGGTCATTGAGCACCACCAATTCGGTGACATCGCGTGCTAGGCCCCAAATGCGCTCCAACCGGCCTGCCACCACCACACCGCGCAGCGAGGCGATGAAAATCAGCGGCTGCGGCTCTCTTGGGACTGTCAGCCGCAAATCGCCCAGGCGATAATTTTGTCCGGCCGCTTGCCGCAGATGATCGATAAATAAGCCGATGCCAAGATGCTCCTGTTCCTTGAGGTTCAGGCAGGTTGAGTTGCTCTCGGCGATATAGGCATGCTTGCTCAGCCATAGGGCCTGGTCACTGAGGCTTAAACTGATGTCCATGGGCTCCGTCAGCTCAATACGCCACACGGCCTCGGAGCTTTGCTCGATAAAATTTCGGTAGCGCTCCTCGCCGCTTTTGATCTGCGCGAAGGCATTGCGCTTCTCGACCAGCACCACCGACAGCATGAAGGTCACCACCACCAAGCAGGCGAGATACAGCTGCGTGGCGCCGACCCGCACAAAGGGACTCGGATCGCCGGCGAAAGGCCCCAACCCTACGCTTGCCAAATAAGCCGCGAGCAGCGCGCTGATCCCTGCAAAGGTCGAAGCCCAACGCGGCGGCAGGCGAAAGGCCGCTGCCACCACCAAGGCAAACAGCAGGTATTGCAAGTCGAATTGCGCCAAGCTGGCGCCGGCACGCGCCGAGAAAATCCACAGCGTCAGACCCAGCACGGCGACGCCGAACAACAGCAGCTGCAACGGCGGCGCCGAGGGCGCCGAATACTCGCGCGCCCGCCAGCGTACCGCCCAGCTGTTCACGATGGGCGCCACCGACACCGTACCCAGCCAGTTGCCCGCCCACCAAAGCTGCCATTCATGGAAATAGCGGGCACCGCCCAGCGTGCGAGTCGCGCCAAAGGCGCCAATCACGGCGCTGGCGGCCGAGCCAATGGCCACGGCCAAGATGAAAAGCACCACATTGCGGATTCGCGGTATCTGGGGAGTCGCAATGAGTTGCGATGCCATGAAAGCGCCGACCAAGCCGTCGATGGAATTGGCGGCGATGTAGGGCAGGTACAGTCTTAAGGCAAAACCGGACGGACTCATGATGAAGCCCACGGCGAGTTCCGCGCCCACTTGGATCGCGATGATCCAAACCCAGTTGCGCCGGGGCGTGTGCCACAAGGTGATGAACAACAATCCGGCGGCGGGCCACAGGATCGTCAGCCGCTCAGCGTTATCGTGCAGACTCAAGCCAATCCACACCAGCACCGAATAAGCCGCGCCGAAGGCGGTGAGCAGCGCGGCTCGCTCAATTTTATCCAACCGCGCCAAATCCCAGGTGAATTCGGACGGGCGGTTGTCCTCAGGCCTCGCTGGCATACAACGGCTCCTTATCCTCCGATGATTGTGCGCCAGTTTCTTGAGATACTACAAAGCGAATGGCCGCCAATATCAATACTCGCAAATTCGGCACCACCGGTCGGCAGGTGGCCGCCATCGGCCAGGGCTCGTGGCGCATCGAAGCGGGCCAAGCGGCGGCGGCGACCAAGGCTTTGCAACGCGGCCTCGATCTGGGACTGACGCACATCGATACGGCAGAGATGTACGGATCCGGCGCCTCGGAACGGCTGATCGGCGCCGCGATTGCGGGCCGTCGCGACCAGGTCTACCTGGTATCCAAGGTGTTGCCCAGCAACGCTTCGAAGCGCGGCACCATCAAGGCCTGCGAGAAATCGCTTTCGAACCTTCATACCGATCGGTTGGATTGTTATCTATTGCATTGGCGCGGCAGCTATTCCTTGGACGACACCGTCGGGGCATTCGAATCCTTGAAGCGCGACGGCAAGATTTTGGCCTGGGGCGTGAGCAACTTCGATGTCGATGACCTCGAGGAACTGGTGCGCGTGTCCGGCGCGGGACTGCCCGCCTGCAATCAGGTGCTCTATCACCTGAAAGAACGGGCCATCGAACATGCCGTGTTGCCCTGGTGCAAATCGCATGGCGTGGCGCTGGTGGCCTATACGCCGTTTGGCACCACACCGGCGATTTATGAGGGCGAAACCGCGCAGGGGCGCGTGCTCCAAGAGATCGCCAAAGCGCGCGGGGCCACCCCGCGGCAAGTGGCGCTGCGCTTCCTGCTGCGCGACCCCGATGTATTCGTCATTCCCAAGGCATCGACGATCGCGCATGTGAATGACAATGCCGGCGCGGCGAACATCGAACTTACGGACGAGGATTTTGCCAAGCTCGATGCGGCATTTCCCCGCGGCAAGCCCAAGCGCGACTTGCCCATGATCTAGCCGCGTCTTAAGGTCGCAGGATGTGCGGCCCGACGGCGTCAATGCTCGAGGTACCGGTCAGCGCCAAGGTGACGCGCAATTCATTGCGCATGATCTCGATCGCCCGGACCACGCCCGCTTCACCGGCGCCGGCCAACGCGTACAAAAAGGATTTGCCGATCAACGCGCCGCGCGCGCCCAGGGCCAACGCCTTGGCAATGTCCTGCCCGGAGCGGATTCCGCCATCGAACATGACCTCGCAGCGGCCGGCAACGGCTTCGACGATTTCTTGAAGCACGGCGATCGACGAAGACGCACCGTCCAACTGGCGCCCGCCATGATTCGACACCACGATGGCATCGGCGCCCGCAGCCACGCCCAACAGGGCATCTTGCACGTCCATCACGCCCTTGAGTATCAGCTTGCCGGGCCATTTGCTGCGCACCCATTCCACGTCCCGCCAATTGGCGGAGGCATCGAACTGAGTGGCGGTCCATTCGGCCAAGGTGCTGATGCCACTCGACCCCCCGATGCGCCCCACCAAATTGCCGAAGGTGCGCCGTTTGCCGAACAGCACTTTGAGCGCCCAAGACGGCTTGCTGGCGACATCCCAGGCATTGCGCAACGACAACTTCGGCGGGATGGTCAAGCCATTGCGCGGGTCACGGCGTCGTTCGCCGATCACCTGCAGATCCAGCGTCAACATCAGCGCCGAACATTTCGCGGCCGCGGCGCGGTCAATCATTTCTTGATTGAAACCGCGATCCCGCATCAGATACTGCTGAAACCAGAAGGGCTGCGTGGTGGCCTCGCGCACATCCTCGATGGAACAAATCGACATGGTGCTGAGACAGAAGGGAATACCGCAGGCTGCGGCCGCGCGTGCGCCCAGTATTTCGCCATCGGCATGAAACAAACCCGCAAGTCCGGTTGGGCCGATCGCCAAGGGCATCGACACCGGCGAGCCCAAGAACGTGGTCGCGAGGGATATCTGTGAAACATCCACCATGACTCGCTGACGAAAGGTCATCGCATCGAGGTCTGCAGCATTGCGCCTTATGGTGCGCTCGTCATAAGAACCGCCATCGGCGTAGTCGAAAATGGCG
Source organism: uncultured Steroidobacteraceae bacterium (assembly GCA_964657675.1). Lineage (GTDB taxonomy): Bacteria > Pseudomonadota > Gammaproteobacteria > Steroidobacterales > Steroidobacteraceae > Bog-1198. Next base: position 20,118 of record CAZZWE010000019.1, on the reverse strand, counting down.
CGCGGTACCCGCCGTTTCGCCAAAGTGCGCAAATCATCGATGCTGAGTATCGGAGCCATTCAATTCACCGCCGCAAAGCGCTAACGATACTATAAGGCTGCCATGCGCATGACACCGCGCAGCCCACGCAACCGTTCCGCTGCACCGCGATGTTAGCTTAAGCTCCTGGAAACCCTGCGGAGAACTAACTTTTGAAAATCCTCGCCTCGCTGTGTTTCGGCTTGCTGTTCATCCTCGCGGTGAAGCCCGCGCATGCGGAGCCGGGTCATTTGGATGCCGCGCGGCTCGCCGCCGCCAACGCGGAGCCCGAGAATTGGTTCACCGGGGGCCGCGACAAAGACGGCAGTTACTTCTCACCGCTCAAGACCATCAATGCCGGCAACGTGGCAAAACTCGGCTTTGCCTGGGACTACGATTTAGGCGATCCCATGCGCGGCCAGGAGGCCAGCCCCATCGTCATCGACGGCGTTATGTACACCTCGGGTACTTGGGGCTATGTCTATGCCGTGGAGGCCGCCACCGGCAAACCGTTGTGGCGCTACGATCCGAAATCGGATTTCTTCATGGGCCGCAATCCCTGCTGCGATCTGGTGAATCGAGGCGTGGCGGTTTGGAAGGGCAAGGTCTATGTGGCCTCGGGCGATGGCCGCCTGCACGCACTCAATGCGGCCAACGGTCAGAAGATTTGGGAAGCCGACACCATCATTGACCGCAAGCTGCCGTATTCGAGCACCGGCGCGCCGCAGATTGCCGGCGCCGTCGTTGTCATCGGCAATGGCGGCGCCGACATGCGTCACGGCGCGGTGCGCGGCTACGTCTCTGCTTACGATCTGAACACCGGCGAATTGAAATGGCGCTTCTACACCGTGCCACCAGCGCCGGGTCAACCCTACGAAAATCCAGAATTGGCGGCGGCTGACAAGACCTGGGACGCCGGACGAAGCCCGGAATTCAAGGGCGGCGCCACCGTCTGGGACGGCTTTGCCTACGATGCGAGTTCAAACCTTTTATATTTTGGCACCGCCAACGCGGCGCCCTATGACTTGCGGCAGGTGGGCCCCGGACAGTTGGACGCGCTGTATGCCACCTGCATCATCGCCGTCGACGCCACGACTGGACGCATGGCCTGGTACTACCAAACCACGCCGCACGACAGCTGGGACTACGATGCCGTGCAGAAATTGATTCTCGCCGACATCCCCATCAACGGCACCCCCCGCTCGGTGATCATGCAGGCCTCGAAGAACGGCTTCTTCTACGTGCTCGATCGACGCACCGGGCAACTGCTATCCGCCAAGAAATTCGCCTTCGCCAATTGGGCCACGCATGTGGATTTGAAAACCGGCCGCCCTGTCCTCACACCGCAATCCGATTGGCACACGTCTCCCAAGATCATCTATCCCGCCTGGTACGGGGCACACACGTGGAACCCCATGTCCTACAGCGCGCAAACCGGCCTGGTTTACATTCCCGTGATCGATGCACCAGCCATTTGGGTCGACTTGAACCGCAAGGCCAGCAAGGTGAAGTACATCGAAGGCTTCTTCACCGCGAATGGCATCATTCCCGACGACACCTACGACTCCAAGGATGCGAGCCGGGTGTTCGGACCCGTGCCGAGCCGCGAGGCGGTCAAGGCGCTGCGCCATGAGCGCGCGGTGCGCGAAATCATTCGTGCCTGGGATCCCACGCGACAAAAGGTGGTTTGGGAGCATGAGACCTCGGCGGGCATCCGCGGCTATGACGGCGGCACCATGTCCACCGCGGGAAATCTGGTGTTTCAAGGCCGCGGCAGCGGCGAATTGTGGGTCTACGCAGCCGATACGGGCAAGGTCTTGAAAGTCGTGAAAACCGGCAGTCACCTCATGGCGGCTCCCATGACCTACGCTATCGACGGCGAACAATTCGTCGCCGTGCAAGCCGGATACGGCGGCGTCGGCATCACGGTCGGTCCCATACCGCCGAGCAGCGCCGCGTTCAGCCACCAAAACACCAACCGCATCATTGCGTTCAAGCTCGGCGGCGGCGAGGTGCCGCAGCCTCCTCCGCGCATCGAGGCGCCCATGGAAAAGCCGCCCGAACAGAAGGCCACGCAGGCGCAAATCGACGCCGGCGAGGTTAAGTTCATCGAGCAGTGTTCGCGTTGTCACCAGTTCGGCCCGAGTATCACGCCGGACCTGCGCCGATTGAATGCAGGATTGCATGGCGCGTTCAAAGACATTCTGTTGCACGGCGCGCTGGCGCCGGCCGGCATGGAACGCTTCGATGATCTGTTGAGCGAACAAGATGCCGACAATGTGCATGCCTACCTGATCGATCAGGCCTGGGTGGCGTACCGTGCGGAGCACCCCGCGGACGCGACCCATTAGATGCAGATCCGGCGCGCCACGACCGCCGATGCGACGGACATCGCTCACCTGGTCGAGCAGTACTGGGCGATGGAATCCATCACCGGTTTTGAGCATTCTCGAATCGCAGCGCAGCTGCGGAAGTTATTGTCAAAACCGCAGCGCGGCCTCGCTTGGATCGCGGTCAGCGACGGACAAGCCTGCGGCTACTTGCTGGCAATGTTTATATTCAGCCTCGAGCATGGCGGGCTGATGGCGGAGATCGATGAGTTTTTCGTCATCCCGGCGCAGCGCTCGTCAGGAGTAGGATCACTGCTGCTGGCGGCGGCCCAGCATGGCCTGCAGGCGGCCGGAACGGTTCGCCTGCAGTTGCAGTTGAACGTCGATAATGAACGAGCGCGCGAGTTTTACCGGCGCTCAGGCTTCGAGCGGCGCGCGAGCTACGAGCTGTACGAAAAGCCCTTATAAGCGGAGTTGGCAATGCTTCAACCAGGACTGATGATGGACCGGCCACTGCTGGTTTCATCGATTCTCGAACACGCGGCCGCGCAGTACGGCGAGGTGGAAATCGTTTCGCGCGAAATCCACGGTCCGCTGATGCGTTACAACTTTGCCCGCTGCGCGGCGAGGGTTCGCAAGCTGGCCAACGCCTTGGCGCAACTCGGGCTCACTGAAGGCAGCGCGGTCGGCACGCTGGCTTGGAACACGCACCGGCACCTGGAGCTTTATTACGCGGTGTCCGGCAGCGGCATGGTCATACATACCTGCAATCCGCGCCTGCATGTCGAACAGCTTATTTACATCATCAATCATGCCGAAGATCAGGTGATGTTTTTCGACAGCACCTTCGCCCCGCTGATCGCGGGCATCGCGGCGCAATGCCCGAAGGTGCGCGCCTGGGTATGCATGACCGACGCAGAGCATATGCCGGCGCTCGACGGTCTCAACGCGGTGCGTTGTTATGAGGAGTTAATCGCCACTCAAAGCCCGCAATTCGAATGGCCCCAATTCGATGAACATTCCGGGGCCGCGCTGTGTTACACCTCCGGCACCACGGGCAATCCCAAGGGAGCGATGTTTTCACACCGCTCTATCGTGCTCAATGCCATCACCATCTGTAATCCGGGCCTGCTGTGTTTATCGACGCGCGAATCCATGCTGCCCATCGTGCCGATGTTTCACGTCAACGGCTGGTGCATCCCCTACGCCTGCTTGATCTCAGGCGCCAAGCTGGTGTTACCCGGCCCACGCCTGGATGGCGCTAGCGTCTACGACCTGATGGAAGCCGAGCGAGTGACCGTGAGCGCGGCGGTTCCCACCGTCTGGCTGGCACTGCTCCAACACACCGATGCGCACTCACTGCGTTTCTCGAGTCTGCAGCGCGTGATCTCCGGTGGATCGGCCATTCCCACGGCGCTGGTCGCCAAGTTCTCGGAAGTCTACGGCGTCGAGGTCCGACAGGGATGGGGCATGACGGAAACCGTGGCGGTCGCGACCATGAGTGTGCTGCAGGAGTCGGAGTTGAATCTTCCGCCCGAACAACGTCACGCCATCGTCAACAAACAGGGCCGTTCGGTGTTCGGTGTGGAAATCAAAGTGGTCGATGACGACGGGCAGACCCTGCCACGCGACGGTGAGTCGCAAGGCGAAGTGTTGATCCGCGGCCAGTGGATCGTCAGTGATTACTACAAGAGCGAGGCCCCGCCCCTCAAAGACGGTTGGTTCCCGACCGGCGACATCGCCACCATCGATCCGCACGGTGTGCTGCAAATCCGCGACCGCGCCAAGGATTTGATCAAAACCGGCGGCGAGTGGATCAGTTCGCTGGACCTCGAGAACGCCACCTGCAGTCATCCGGCCGTGGCAGCCGCCGCCGTGATCGGCGTCCGGCATCCCAAATGGCAGGAACGTCCGTTGTTATTCGTGGTCAGAAAAGCAGGCCAGGATCTAGAACGCGAACACATCCTCGAGCATTTATCGACGCAGGTGGCGCGCTGGTGGATTCCGGATGAGGTGATATTCTTGGACGCACTGCCAGTGGGCGGCACGGGCAAAGTACAGAAAACCATCCTACGGGAGAAGTACGGAAATGTTTTCGACTAAGGGGATTGCCATGAATCATTGGACTCGCTTCATACTGGCTTGCGCGTGCTGCACCGGCCTCACATTGACGGCCCACGCCAGCGACGAACCGCCCGCCAATCCCAATCCCGATCCCACCCTGGCGGCCGATCAAGCCAAGGCCGTGTCCAAGGCTGTGAAGCAAAACGTGAAGATCGCGGCCGATGCCACCCGCGAAGGCGCACAACAAGTCGCGGACAAAGCGCGGGCCGTTGCACATGAGGTGGCCGTTGCGACCCAGGAGGGCGCGGAAGAAGTGGCCGCCACCGCGAAGCGGGGCACGGAGAAAACCAAAGCCGCGTTGAGTGATTCGAAGCCAGCCGACAAGCCGGCGGATAAGGCCGCAGCGCCCTAGGAGGCAATCAAACAACGTAGGCTGGGCTTAGGCGCCCGCGATTTTAAGTTGACTGCGATAAAACACCGCACGCTCCACATAATTGGCGGCCGCTTTGGCGAGATTCTCGCGCTCCTCAGCCGTTAGCTCCCGAATCACTTTGGCCGGCGCGCCAAATATCAGCGAATTATCGGCAAATACCTTGCGTTCCGTGATGATGGCGCCCGCGCCGATCAAGCAGCCTTTGCCAATCACCGCGCCGTTCAAAATGATGGCTTGAATGCCGATCAACGAACCCTCGCCCACCGTGCAGCCATGCAGCATGGCCTGATGGCCGATTGAAACATTGGGGCCAATCGACATGGGAAATCCCGGATCGGTATGCAGCACCGCGCCGTCCTGCACATTGCTCGAGCGGCCGATGAGAATATTCTCGTTGTCGCCCCGCAAGGTGGCGCCGAACCACACGCTGGAATTTTCCTCCAAGGTCACGTTGCCGAGCACGGTGGCTGTGGGCGCGACATAGGCACTTGCAGCCACGCGTGGGGAAATTTCGCCTAAGCTGAATACGGTCATGCCCCTATCATCCTTGACTCGGCTGTTATCATCAATGCATGCGCCGATCATCGTTTGCCAACATGCTGCGGCTCTGGAGCCTGATCAAGGTTGACCAAGCGCCCACGGTGCGCTGGTCAGTGTGGATGGCCTTTATTTGGCTGGCAGTGTGGTGCGGTTTGGATTGGCTTTATGCCCAGCCCGATCCAGAATTTTTCCTCGGCAACACCCCCTTATTCGCCTGGTACGCCTTGGCGCTGCTTGGCCTCGCCGGAGTTTTGTATTGGCGCGCCAAACCTTCACTGCATTTCGGCGCGGCGTTCTCTTTGGCGGTGGGCCTCATCCCAATCCCGTTGCTGTTGAGCAATGCCGCCGCAGGTTACTTGACCGCCCGTTGGATCTACATCCTGTCGGCCATTGCGGCGTTGTATGGCTTGGTGTATCTGGCGCGCGGGCTTCGCAGCGTCACCGGGCAGCCCCAGCGCGTGGCTGCGCTGTGCGGGATCGCCTTCGTCGCGGTATTCATCGGCACCACCGCCGTACTCGATGTAATTCCCGATGTGTGGGCGACGCCGGAGGTGAATGCCCCGGTCGCCTCCACCGACGCAGCACTGGCCGATGCCGAAGGCATTCTGTTCGATCAGTCCGGCCGCATCGACCAACTGTTGTCGAACATCAATCCAGAGCCTGGCACAAAACCCAAGGCCTATTTTCTAGGATTCGCCGGCGTCGGTGATGAGAAGGTGTTCTCGCAAGAGATCGGGCTGGCGTCCCGGGTGCTCGGCGAACGTTACAACATTGGCAACCGCACCCTGTCGCTCGTCAATGACGAGCGCGATCTGGAGCAGGCGCCGCTCGCGAGTCTTTCGGCGTTGCGCTACGCGCTGCAGGGTCTCAGCCAGCGCATGGACGTCGACCGCGACGTGTTGTTCCTCGCCATCTCATCCCATGGCTCGCAGGATCCAGCCATCGCCGTGTCCAATTCCGAATTGCCTTTCAACGACATGACTGATCGCGATTTGGCTGAGGCGTTGCGGCAGTCGGGGATCAAGTGGCGCGTCATCGTGATATCGGCCTGCTATGCCGGCGGCTTTATCGACTCACTGAAAAGCCCGACCACCGCGATCCTCACAGCGGCTGCCGCCGACCGTACCTCCTTCGGTTGCGGGACAGACAGCGATCTGACCTATTTCGGTGAAGCCTTCTATCGAGATGCGCTTCCCGAAGCGAAGTCCCTGCGCGAAGCCTTCGACAAAGCCAAAGCCGCGATCGCCCTCCGCGAACGGCGTGAACGCCAGGAACCCTCCAAACCTCAGGCCTTTTTCGGCGCGCAGATCGAAGCGAAGTTGGATACCCTACGGCATGAATCCGATTAGCCATCGCATTATCGACAGCAATGGCATCCGCCTGCACATTGCCGAACAAGGCACCGGACCCTTGGTGCTGATGTGCCACGGCTTTCCGGAATCCTGGTATTCATGGCGGCATCAGATGCAGGCACTGGCCGATGCCGGCTTCCATGCGGTCGCACCCGATATGCGCGGCTATGGTCAGAGCGAGGCGCCGGCCCACATCGATCAGTACTCCTTATTCCACCTGGTTGGCGACATGGTGGGCATTCTCGATGCGCTCGATGAGAAGCAAGCGGTGGTCGCCGGTCACGATTGGGGTGCGCCCGTCGCCTGGCACTGCGCCCTCATGCGCCCCGACCGATTCCGCGCCGTCATTGGCTTGAGCGTCCCCTATCGGCCGAGAGGCAGCGTCGCGCCGACCACGGTGATGCCGCGCACCGAGGATGCGGCGTTTTACCAATTGTATTTTCAAGACCCCGGCGTTGCCGAGGCCGAACTCGAACTCGACCCGCTGGTCTCGCTGCGCCGAATTTTATATTCGGGTTCCGGCGATGTGCCGCGCAGAAATCCCAGCGCAGCAGCGGCCGGCGCTGTGGCGCCCAGCGCCGTCGGCATGGTGCCGCGTAGCGGTGGATTTCTGACTCGCATGCCGGACACGCAGAACTTGCCGGCGTGGTTATCGCAAGCCGACCTTGAGGTCTACGCGGAGGCTTTCCGCCACTCCGGTTTTCGCGGTGGCCTGAATTGGTATCGCAACATCGATCGCAATTGGGAGTTGCTGGCGCCCTACGCCCGCGCATCCGTGACAGTACCGGCGTTGTACATGGCCGGCGATCGCGATTTGGTGGTGGCCTTTCCACGCATGAAGGAAGTCATCGCAGACCTCAAGCGCTATGTGCCGCTGCTTCGCGATAGCGTCATGCTGCCGGGCTGCGGACACTGGACGCAACAGGAGCGCGCGGCCGAGGTGAATCAACACATGCTGAGCTTCTTGCGCGGCCTCTAAGGGTAGGAACAATAACAATGATCGAAACTGTCAGCCCCGCCCTGCCGGCGTCGCCGCCTCAACTCAGTCAATCGTTGCGCGCACGGCATCTGGCCATGATCTCGATCGGCGGCATCATCGGCGCCGGTTTGTTCGTCGGCAGCAGCACGTCCATCATTGCCAGCGGTCCCGCGGCCTTCATCAGTTATGGCATCACCGGGGTACTGATCCTGATGATCATGCGCATGCTTGGCGAAATGGCTACGGCGCTGCCGAATGTACGCTCGTTCACAGAATTCGCGCGCGCCGGCTTAGGCAACGGCGCCGGCTTCGTGGTGGGGTGGCTGTATTGGTACTTTTGGGTGCTGGTGGTACCGGTCGAAGCCATCGCCGGGGCAAAAATCTTGCAGCATTGGTGGCCCGGCTTCTCACAGCTGCAAATCGGGCTTGGATTGATGACGGTAATGACCTGCGTCAATTTGATGTCGGCGCGCTCCTATGCCGAGTTCGAATTCTGGTTCGCCTCGATCAAAGTTGCGGCGATCTTGGTGTTCATCGCCATTGCCGCCTCGTTCGCCTTTGGTTTCACAGCGCCGAATGGCGCCACCTTTCAAAACCTCACGCAATTCGGCGGATTCACGCCGCACGGTTGGATCGCCGTGATCGCCGCTGTTCCCACGGTGTTCTTCGCCATGACCGGCGCCGAGATCACCACGATTGCCGCCGCGGAGTCGGCCGAGCCAGGGCGCGCCGTCGCCAAAATGAGCACCACCGTGATCTGGCGCATCCTGATTTTCTACGTCATCTCGTTGTTTCTCATCGTCGCGGTGATCCCGTGGAATACCGTGCGTTCGGGCGAATCTCCGTTCACCCTGGCGCTCGACACCATGCACATTCCGTTGGCGAGCAACTTCATGAGCGCCATCATCTTGACGGCGGTGTTGTCCTGCCTGAACTCCGCGTTCTACGTGAGTTCACGCGTCATGTTCATTCTGGCCGAACGCCGCGACGCGCCCCAGTTCCTGGTCAGAGTGAATGCCCGGCGTGTCCCCGTCCCCTCGGTATTGATGGGGGCGGCCGCGGGATTCATTGGCATCATTGCAGCCACCGAAGGCTCGCAGGTCGTGTTCGATTTTTTGGTGAGTTCATCCGGCGCGGTCATCGTGTTTATTTACATGACTATCGCGTTTGCGCAAATTTCATTGCGACAGCGCCGCGAGCGCGCCGGCCAACCGGAGCCCGCGGTCAAGATGTGGCTGTTCCCGTACTTAAGTTATGCAGCCATCGCCGGCATGTGCGCCGTGTTGATCGCCATGGCCTTCACCGAAGGTCTGCAGCAGGATTTAAAGTTTAGCTGCCTGAGCCTGGTGGTGGCCGTGTTGGCTTACGCCGTGGTGCGGCGCCTGCGTAAGCCGGTGGGCAAAATTGCATGATTGCACCCGATTAGTAGATTGACGGGCTGCCCGAGGGAGCCGATGTTAAAGCAGTTATCCGGCCTTGCATCCAATCCGGGTCGCTTGGACTCTAGCCTGAATTTTTGAATCGCCCGCCCCTCTGCAGCCGCACAGGCACGGACCTGGTGAAGCCCCAAACCCTGGCCCCGCTCCATCACACCCAAACATCGTTAGGCGCCGTGTAGGCCCCGCCGGCAGCGCCGGTATTGGTCACTCCGCGGGGTTCGATCAGCATGACGCGACACTCGCGGTGCGCTCGGGGCCGGTGCTCGACGCCCTTCGGCACGACAAACATTTCGCCGGCTTTGAGGGTGACGCTGCGATCGCGAAAGCCGATTTCCATCTCGCCATCGATCACCAAAAACACTTCATCCGTGTCTTTATGGTCGTGCCAGACGAATTCGCCCATTATTTTTACGATTTTGAGCTGGTAGTCGTTCATTTCGGCCACGACGCGGGGCGACCAATGCTCTGAAAACTTGGAAAATTTCTCTTCGAAATTAATCACTTCAGGCATATCAACCTCGATTGTCACAAAAACCCCCAAAAATGCGGCCCATTTTATGCTGCGCTTGGCCTTATGCAGATTCTGTCAAGTGAAAAAAACTACATCGTCGGTTATAAATGGTACCCTCCTCACTCGCAGATCTTTGGCACGATGGGTCCCACAGCTTGTAGCAACTACAAAGTTCACTGGCTGACGATTTAGGAGAATCTCGCGCCGGCAAGCCAGCCAACTCCCCCGCTGGTGCGACATCCCGGCGGCGTGGGCCTTCAAAAGCCCACGCCGTTTTTTATTTTATCCCGATAGTTTCGAACGATGCGACCGCCCTTGGGTTGTACTGTCGCGCCGCTTCTATACATTGGCGGCCACCATGCGGCGCACCCTAAGAACTCCACGATGATTGCGCTGCTCCAGGCTCGCGCCGAGGGCTTGTGGTCTCGCGCGCATTGGCGCAACAACCTCCTGGCTGGCCTGGTGGTGGGCATTGTCGCGCTCCCGTTGGCCATGGCCTTTGCCATCGCCTCGGGCGCGCGTCCGGAGCAGGGGCTGTACACGGCCATCGTTGCTGGCACGCTGACTTCGCTGTTCGGCGGCACGCGCGTCCAGATCTCGGGGCCCACCGGTGCGTTCATCGCAGTGCTCTCCGTCATCACCACGCAACATGGCATCGCGGGATTGCAGGTCGCCACCCTGATGGCCGGCGTGATCCTGATGGTGTTCGGCATTGCCCGTTTGGGCGCCGTGATCAAGTACATTCCCGGCCCCGTGATCGTCGGATTCACGGCCGGCATCGGCTTGATCATCTTTGTCGGCCAGTGGAAAGATTTTTTTGGTTTGGCGCCCGCGGCGTCGGGTGTCCGCTTCCATGAAAAACTCTGGTCGCTCATCCAGGCGTTTCCCACCATTGGACTCGCGACCACCGGGTTGGGTGTTCTCAGCCTCGCCATTTTGCTGCTGGGACAGCGCTATCTGAAGCGCATTCCGGCGCCGTTGGTGGCGTTGGTGGTCGTCACCGGCATTCAATCGCTGTTTCATTTCGGCGGCGTCGCCACCATTGGCTCCGCCTTTGGCGGCATTCCTCGCACGCTGCCCACGTTCGCTTGGCCCTCCTTGGATTTCGCGCGAGTGCTGTCGCTGGTCGGGCCGGCATTTACCATCGCGTTGTTGGGGGCGATTGAATCGCTGTTATCTGCCGTCGTTGCCGACGGCATGACCGGCAACCGGCACGATTCCAATCAAGAATTGATCGGTCAGGGCATTGCCAACATCGTCGCGCCCCTGTTTGGCGGATTCGCCGCCACGGGCGCCATCGCGCGCACCGCCACCAATATCCGTAACGGCGCCACCGGCCCGTTGGCGGGCCTGGTGCATTCAGCATTCCTCATATCGGTCATTCTGCTGTTGGCGCCATTGGCATCAGCGATCCCGTTGTGTTGCCTCTCGGCGGTGCTGTTTGTCGTCGCTTGGAACATGAGTGATCTGCCGCACGTCACGCGCCTACTGCGCGGTGCGCCCAAGGTCGATGTGGGAATCTTGCTGCTGACCTTCTTCCTGACGGTGTTCGTCGATCTGGTCGTCGCGGTGAACGTTGGCGTCATTGTGGCGGCACTGTTTTTCATGCGGCGCATGGCCGACTCGGTCAGCGTCGAACAGCAGGTCAGCGCGCCCCCTGCGCTCGGCGCAGCCGATCCGCAACTCGCCGCGATGAAGGGCGTGGTGATCTACAGCATCGACGGTCCGTTTTTTTTCGGCGTGGCGGAAAAACTGCAGCGCACGCTGGAACATATCCAGCGCCCCGCCACCACATTGATATTGCGGCTCGGCAATGTGCCGTTTGTCGATGCCACCGGTATTTTCGCCATCGAAGAAATCATCACCGATTTCAAGCGCCATGGCTCCACCGTGATGCTGGTCGAGGTGCGTCCCAACGTTCGCCATAAGCTCGCGCGCGGCGGCATCGTTGAGCAGATCGGCTTGAACAACGTCGTCGATACCCTCGAGCACGCCCTCAGCCGCGCGCAGGCGCTGGCGGCGACGCACGAAGTCCCTCAATAAGCGCGCAGGCGCGCTCGAGGGCCGCTGCTGAATCCACGGACACGGAAAACTCGCGGCAGCGCTCGCGCAAGGCGGCGTCGTCCAACAGCTGCCGCATGACGGCTGCCACCGGCGCCGCTCGATACCGGCTTTCGGGCACGCAACGGCCCAATCGCAGTTGCTCGATCCGCCAGCCGCTGTCGAATTGGTCGTAGCCATGCGGGACGACCAGGTGTGGAACGCCGGCCTTGATGCCCTGGGCCAAGGTGCCGATGCCGCCGTGATAAACCAGCAACGCGGAACGCGGCAGCAGACGGCTGAAGGGCAGGTAGCGAAACACCTGGATGCCGGCCGGCAGATCGCGCGGCACCTGCTCGGGAAAATTGGTCACCAGCATGGCGCGCGCGCCGATGTCGCGGGCGGCTTGCACCGACTCGCGGAAAAACCGCTGCATGGTCGAGCCGGCGGAGCCTGGCGTAAAGACGATGGGCGGCGCGCCGGCTTCGAGAAACTCTTCGGCCTGCTGCGCGCTTTCGCTTTCGCCGTCATCGAATTGCGCGAAGCCCACGGCGTGCATGTGAGGCGGCCAGTCCGGCTGAGGGGCGGCAAACCATTCGGGGAAAAGCCCTAACACCAACTGCGGTGAATGCATCCAGCGGTCCATGACGTGCTTCACCGGCGCAAGTCCCAGGGTTGCGCGAAACTGGTTCAACGGCTGCTTGAGATTTCGGTCCAACACCAGCGCATCCACCAGTGAGAACAGCACCCGCTTCATCCAGCGAGGATGCGCCCCCGACAGCCTGACATTGCCGAGCATGCCTTGATCGGCGTAGGTGCGAATCACGCTCGGCTGCAGATGCACCGAGGCGCTTGGCACGCCGAGCTTTTCCTGAGCCACTCTCGCCCCAAACGCCAAGGTGGAGAAGGCGACCACGGTGTCAGTATCGGCCCGCTGTTCGATCAGGCGAAAGGTTTGCGCAATCGCCGGTACGATGACGCTGGCGATGATGGCGAAGCCTTTGCGGAGATGCCATACATCCGGGTTACCGATGGCCACTTGCGCGGCCTCAAGATCTCCAAGCGCCAAAAATTGCAGCCCTTGCGACTCGATCAGCGCTTGAAACAGCGGATTGGTGAGAATGGTCGCGCGATGCCCGCGCCGCTTCAGCGCCAGCCCCAGTGCAATGAAAGGATGCACATCCCCCGAACTGCCCAGCGTGGGCAACATCACATGGAGACGCCGTGCCGGCGCCGCATTCGGTAAACTCATCGGCAGATACTAAACGCAATGCAGTTATGCTGGCGGCCGGCAGACCCAATCGAGAGGTTCAATGCGTAAGTTTCTTCGAATTCCTGCAGCGCTCGCAGTCCTGGCCGCGGGGTTGAGTTCAGCCACGCAGGCGGCAGAGTCCCCCGACACCCTATTGATCAACGGGCAGATCTTCACGGCCGCAGCGAACCCATTGCATGTCGAGGCGCTCGCGGTACGCGGCGACCGGATCATTGCCACCGGCACCACCGCCGAGATCGTGAAACTCGCGGGACCTACCACACACCGGATCGATCTGCACGGTGCGACCGTCATCCCCGGCATCAACGACGCGCACATTCACTTGAGCATCGGTCCCAAAGATGCCGTTGACGTGAAAGTCAAAAGCCAAGACCCCGACTGGCGGGAGATGCGTACCGCCTTGGCAGCGGCCGCCGCGCGGCGCGCGGCGAAGTCGTAGTGATCGGCAA
>CAZZWE010000019.1:0-6680 GCA_964657675.1 uncultured Steroidobacteraceae bacterium | reverse complement strand
CGCGGCCCGGGGTTTTATTGGCTGCCGAAATGGGTCCAAAATTATTTCATGACCCGACGGTGTCGCGCGCGGCACTGGACGATGTCGCGCCCCACAATCCCGTGCTCATCATCACCTTGACCGGCCATGCCGCGTTCATCAACAGCGCGGCGCTTAAGTACTTCGACATCGCGGAGAACCAACCAGATCCATTGGGCGGCAAATTCGAACGCGATAGCAACGGCAAACTGACCGGCGTGGTGCGCGAATATGCACTGCTGCAGATCGAACGTGTGATGTCGGACCGCGTACCCGACGTCGACGCCACCGCGGAGTTGAAGCGGCAACTCGATAAAGCCGCCGCCTATGGCATCACATCGTTGCAGGACATGAGCGATGCAGCCACTCCCGAACGCGCCGTTAAGCTGCTATCCGCCATTCCGGCCTCGATTCGCGTGCGAATCATGCAGATGGCCGCCACCACACCCGGTGGACGCATTTTGGTTGAGGGCCATTCGGGGGCCGGCAAGGTAGCGCCCAACATCACGGTGAGCGGTGTGAAATGGATGCTCGACGGTGTGGGGATCGAAGGAACCTTCACGCCTCGCTTGGGAGCGACCGGTACGCAAACGCCGGCCGACATCGAGGCCGGATTCGAACACCTGCCGCTGACCTTTCCGGCGTCAGAAATGCCGCTGATGTTGAAGGAATCGCAGGCCGCTCATCAGCAATTAATCTTGCACATATCCGGATCGGTGGCGGCGGTGGGCATGCTTAAGGCCATGGAGGATTCCGGCGGCCCGGCCGAATGGGCAACGCAGCGCGTGCGCTTCGAGCACGGTGATGGCCTGACGGCGGATCTACTTCCCAAGGTCAAGAGTCTCGGCATTGTCGTGGTGCAGAATCCAACGCATCTGGCGGCGTTGAAGCAGATCTATGGCGGCGAGTTTGTTCGCCTGCAGCTGTTGAAGTCTTTGCTGGAGGCCGGCATTCCCTTGGCCTTGGGCTCCGACGGTCCCATGAACCCCTACCTCAACATCATGCTGGCCTCGATGCACCCCAACCGGCCCTCGCAGGCCATCACGCGAGAACAAGCGGTGAGCGCGTACACATCGGGTTCCGCGTATGCGGAATTCGCAGAAAAAGATAAAGGCACGCTGGAACCGGGCAAACTCGCTGATCTGGCCGTCTTGTCGCAAGATATTTTCAAGGTGCCGCCGCCGGAACTGCCGAAGACGAAATCCGTGCTCACCCTGGTGGGCGGAAAAATCGTCTATCAGTCGCCGCCGGCTGGCAAGCCTGCCGGCTAACGGTCGAACTTGGTCGAGAGGATGATGGAGGAGGTGGTGCGCTCGACGCCATCGAGCGCGCCGATCCGATCGATGATTTGATCCATCTCATCGACGGAGGCTGTGGCCGCCTCGGCGATCAGATCGACATCGCCACTGACGGAGTGGAGCACACGCACTTGGCCGATATCTCGCAAGGCCGCGGTCACCGAACGCGCTTCCTTGGGGCCCACTTTGATCATGACGTGCGCGCGTACCGCGCCCAAACCATGCTCGGGTGCCAGGCGCACCCCATACCCCACGATGACGCCCTGCTTCTCCAAGCGCTCGATCCGGCTCTGTACGCTGGTTCGGGAACGGCCCACCAGCCGTGCCAATTGGGCCGTAGAGGCACGGCCGTTCTCGCGCAAGGCCAATAAAAGCCGTTCGTCAATAGTATCCATGGCATTCCGCCGCTTTTGACCTACGAAACGCCGCGATTGTACCTTAAGAATGTCCGTATCGACCCTACCTTTCGCAGGGTATTCGGATAAGAATGCGCCGAATTCTCGGGAGATCTGATCGCATGAAAGACATCGTCATCGTAGGCGCGGGCAAAATCGGTTCGATGATTGCCGAACTGTTGGTCGGCTCGGGCGATTACGCCGTTACTGTGGTGGATCGCTCTCAAGCGCAGCTGGACCGCCTCGAGACGGCGGCCAAGATCACCAAGATCGCCGCCGACATTACCCAGGCGGGGGCGCTGCAGAAAATTCTCACGGGCAAGTTTGCGGTGCTCTCCGCGGCGCCGTATCACGCCACGCGTCTGATCGCCGAAGCCGCCAAGGCGGCGGGCGCGCACTACCTGGACTTGACCGAGGATGTGGCCAGCACCCGCGTGGTCAAGCAGCTGGCTGCCAACTCACGCACTGCGTTCATACCGCAATGCGGCCTCGCCCCCGGCTTCATCACCATCGTGGCCAGCGATTTGGCATCACGCTTCGATGAACTGCACGATGTGCGGATGCGCGTCGGCGCGCTGCCGAAATTTCCCTCCAACGCGCTCAACTACAATTTGACTTGGAGCACCGACGGCGTCATCAACGAGTACTGCGAACCCTGCGAAGCCATCGTCAATGGCCAGCTGCGTGAGACCCAGCCGCTGGAGGAATTGGAAGAGTTCTCCTTGGATGGAATCTTGTACGAGGCCTTCAATACCTCAGGCGGCCTGGGCACCCTGTGCGAAACATTGGCCGGCAAGGTGCGCAACCTCAACTACCGCACCATTCGCTATCCCGGCCATGCCGCCATCATGAAGGCGCTGCTCAATGATTTGCGTCTGCGCGACCGTCGCGAACTCTTGAAGGACATTTTGGAAAATGCGGTGCCGATCACCCTGCAGGATGTGGTCATCGTGTTCGTCACCGTGAGCGGCATGCGCGGCGGCCAGCTGATGCAAGAGACCTATGCGCACAAGATCTATGCGGCGCCGTTGGGCGGCCGAGTGCGCAGCGCCATTCAAATCACCACGGCGGGTGGCATCTGCGCCGTGCTCGACATGCTGAGCGCCGGCAAATTGCCGCAGCAGGGCCTGATCCGTCAGGAAGAGATCGGCTTGAGCGCGTTCCTCGAGAACCGCTTCGGCAAGTGCTATGCCTCGGCGACGCCGGCGGCCGCGAACGCGGCTTAGACGGTTTTCGCTTTAACGAAGCTCTGAATGTCCGACAAGGTGGGCGCGCGGCCGCGAATGGGCGCGCTCAACGCGCCGACGGTGTCGGCATGCACCAATTTGGGATAAAGCTTCAAGGTGACATCCGCACCGCGCGCCGTCAAAGCACTGGCCAAATTGCGGGTATTTTTCGGCCATACCGTATCGTCCTTGAGGCCGTGCACCAGCAACATGGGCGGCGCGTCCGCCCTCACATAGTCAATGGGCTGCGATCGCGGATAAAGCTCGGGCGGTCCGAACATATCCTGCACATCGGCCTCGAGCAGCGGCAGAAAATCGTAGGGTCCCGATAAGCCGATGACGCCGGCGATACGCGGCGGGGCTCCCGTCACGCTCAGGTAACTCAAGTCCAACGCCAACAGCGCCGCGATATGCGCGCCGGCGGAATGCCCCATCAAGAACAACTGCTGCGGATCCGCGCCATAGTCTTTCGCATGCGCGACCGCCCACAACACCGCCTGGGCCGCATCATTCATGAAGCCCGGCATTTTGACTTGCGGGTAATGGCGATAATTGGCGACCACGGCGAGGTAACCGGACTCCGCCAAGGCGGCGCCGACAAATCGATAGTCGGACTTATCGCCGAATTCCCAGCGACCGCCATGCCAAAAAACCACCAGCGGCCGCGGCCTGTCGCTGCCGGCATCCGGCACATACACATCCAGTTTTTGCTGAGGATCGCTGCCGTAGCTTAAGTTCGCGTGGCGCTTGTAGGCGCCAAACACCGACGGCGCATTCGCCGCGAAAAACACCACGCGCGAACAGCCGGCGGCGAGCAGTGTCACCAAGCCCGTGAGCGCCGTGCGTCGCGAGATGGCTTTAACTTTCCCGGCAGGCATGGGTGGGCAGCTCGTGTTGATCCAAGATGCCGTGCTCGATCAGCCACTGCCGGGCGTCCGCCGCATCGTCACGAAACCAGACGGCGGCGCTTCCCAATCGAAAGGTGTAGCCCCAGGCATCCATGTCGCTGCACATCCGCTCACGTCCCACCTGGGGCAAGGAATCGGCCAACACGATCTGCAGGTAGCACACCGCGTTTTCCTCGGCGTCATCGCCGCCGGCATCGGTATCAAGCCCCGCGCGTCGCTCGGGCGACATGCAGATGAAGTGCGCGCTTTCGTGCAACACCGAATGCACCGGCGTATCCAGGCGCGCGTAGATGCGTGAGCCGATCAAGCCCGCTTCTTGATCACCCCAATAGCTGCCCGGGATGACCTCATTGGGCGCGATCAACTGCAGCTCCAGGCCAAATCGATCCAACAACACCTGCAGCGAGATCCGGTCGATGGCGTTGAGCCGCAGCACTGCATCACCTTTAAGCTACTTCAAGCTCGTCAGCCGATGCATGGCGATGGCGACCAGATCACGCGCCATCTGCTGGCGCAGAATGTCGGCTTCATGCTCCTTCGCCAGCTGCACGTTTTCCTCGAAGCTGTAGTCCTTTGACAGACTCACGGTTTGCGGCGCCAGCAATACTTTGTCGCCGGCGTGCACATCAAAGGTAATGGTGTAGGTCAGTTCGTATTCGGTGGGAATGTTGGTCGCCGACACCGACAGGGTGCGTTGCTCCACCAGATCTTGAGTCACGTTGATGCGGGCGGTGGCAAGCTCACTGGTGGGCTGCAGCACGGCGCCGGCGCTTTTCAGGCTGCGGCCGAGTTCGCGTGAAAAATCCGTGTAGGGATCCTTCAACGAAAGGTACGTGTGCTGCATCACGGCAGGTAGTGGGTCGCTGCCGGCCAGATGAAATCCGCAACCGCACAGCAGCGCAGCCGCCACCATCAGACCGCTGGTCCACACCTTGACGCGAATTGCCTGCACCACGCCGAATTAGACCACGATGTTGACGAGTTTGCGGGGCACGATGATCACTTTGCGCACCTCGGCGCCGGCGATAAATTTCTGCACATTAGGGTCAGCCAAGGCCGCCGCCCGCACGGTTGCCTCGTCGGCATCCACCGCCACCGAAATGTGGCCGCGCAACTTGCCCTTCACCTGCACCACCATGTCGATGCTGGAAGTTTCCAACGCTGTCGCATCCACCTGCGGCCACTTCTCCTCGATGAGCGCACCGGAATGACCCAGGCCATGCCAGAGGGCATGCGTGACGTGCGGGATGATGGGCGAGAGGCCGATGACGGCAATCTCCAGCGCTTCCTGCATCACACTGCGATCCTGCGGCTCGAGCTGTGGAAACTTCGCCAGTGCATTCAGCAACTCCATCACCGCCGCGATGGCCGTGTTGTAAGTTCTGCGCCGGCCCAAATCATCGGTGACCTTGCCCAAGGTTTGATGCGCCTGACGCCGGATGATGCGTTGCGCATCGTTGAGGACGGCCTTGTCAAGCGCGGCTGCCGGGCCTCGCGATACGTGATCATGCACCGCCTTCCACACGCGCTTGATGAAACGATAGGCGCCCTGCACGCCTTCGTCGGACCATTCCAAGGTTTGATCCGGCGGTGCTGCAAACATGGTGAATAGCCGTGCGGTATCCGCGCCGAACTCCTGCACCAGCGCAATGGGGTCGACGCCGTTGTTCTTCGACTTCGACATGGTGACCACGCCGCCCGACTCCACTTCGCCGCCATCGGCACGCAGGATGGCGACGCGCCTCTGCGTAGTCTTGTCGGTAGTCACCGTCACATCGGCGGGATTGAAATATTCGATCCGACCGGTAGCCGGTTTGCGAAAGAACACCTCGTTCAACACCATCCCCAACGTGAACAAATTGGTGAATGGCTCCTTGAACGGCACCGAGCCCATCTCGCTCATGAAGCGGGTCCAAAAGCGCGCATACAACAAATGCAAAATGGCGTGCTCGATGCCGCCGATGTATTGATCGACGGGCAGCCAATAAGCCACGCGTTCATCCAACATGGCATTGTCGTTGTCAGCACAGGCGAAGCGTAGGAAATACCAGGACGAATCGACGAAGGTGTCCATGGTGTCGGTTTCGCGGCGCGCATCGGCACCGCATTTCGGACATGCCGTATTGAGAAATCGTTCGTCTTTTAGCAGCGGATTTCCGCTGCCATCCGGCACCAGATCCTCAGGCAGGACCACCGGCAATTGATCGTCCGGCACGGGTACGGCGCCGCACTGCTTGCAATGGATGATGGGGATGGGGCAACCCCAGTAGCGCTGCCGGGAAATTCCCCAGTCGCGCAATCGCCACGTGGTTTGCTTCTCGCCCAGCCCCAACGCCTTCAAATCCGCAGCAATGGCATTGACCGCTTGGTTGAAGTCCAAGCCATCGTACTTGCCGGAGTGCACACAGCGGCCGTGTTCGGCGTACCAGGGTTGCCAGCTGTCCTGCGAATACTCGCGGCCTCGCACCTCGATCACCGGTTTGATCGGCAGACCGTACTTCTTGGCAAATTCAAAATCGCGTTCATCATGCGCCGGCACACCCATGACGGCGCCTTCGCCATAACTCATGAGCACATAGTTGCCGACCCAAACGGGAATGGGCTCATCGGTCAGCGGATGGCGGACGAACAGGCCGGTCGCCATGCCCTTTTTTTCCTGCGTGGCCATCTCCGCTTCCACCGCGGGTCCGCGCTTGCATTCCTCGATGAAGGCCGCGAGGTGGGGATTGTCGCGGGCCGCGACACTCGCCAAGGGATGCTCGGCCGCGACAGCGCAAAACGTGACCCCCATCAGCGTGTCGGCCCGCGTGGTGAAGGCGTACATCACGCCGGGCG
>CAZZWE010000018.1:403-44210 GCA_964657675.1 uncultured Steroidobacteraceae bacterium | reverse complement strand
AGACCAGCGCCAGCAAACCGCGCACGAGACGACCACGTAGCGTCATCTTCAATTACTTGCGGTCGAATTCGCTGCTGGCATGTACCGATCGAACCATGCCACCGTACGCTCGAGGGCGTCGATCTGGTTTTCGCGCTTATAAAAGCCGTGGCCTTCGCCAGGGTACACCTTGGTGTCCACGGTTTTGCCGGCTTTGGAGAGCACGGCGACCACTTGTTCCGCCTCGTTCGGCGGCACTCGGATATCGTTGCCGCCGGCCAGCGCCAGCAAGGGTGACTTCACTCGTGCCAAGTAGGTCAGCGGACTCGAGGCTTCGTAGATGGCTTTATCCTTCACGGGATCGCCGAGCAACCCCATCTGATATTGGCGCAGCACCGGCGAGCCGCGTTCGTACATGGAGAACCAATTGGTGATGCCGCAGATCTCGACACCGGCAGCCCACACATCGGGTGTCTTCGACAACGCCATCATTGTCATGTAGCCGCCGTAGGAAATACCGGTAACGCCGATGCGGTGAGCATCGACGTAGCCGGTGTCCACCAAGAACTTCGCGCCCGCCACGTAGTCGTCAAGATCGCCGCCGCCCAGATCGCGCCGGTTGGCGTCCTGAAATGCCCGCCCGTAACCGGTCGACCCGCGTGGATTGGCTGCCATGACCACATAGCCCCGCGAGGCAAACGCCACCGCCTCGGGTTCGAAGCGATCCGCCGTCTGCCAGGTCGGGCCGCCGTGAGGCAGCATGATGGCGGGCGCATGCGAATTGCGCTGCAAGCCATATGGCAGCCACACGAAGGCGCTGATCACGGTGCCGTCGGGGCTCTTGTAGTGAACAATCTGGGTTTTGGGTAATTTTTGCGGATCGATGCTGGCCAGCGCCAGTCGAGTGGCCGGTGCGGATTTGCCCGAGGCGCGATCGAAAATCCAATAATCCATCGGCGTGTTTCCTGCCTCGTGCGGAAATAGCAGGCGAGTGCCGTCCGGCGAGAAGGCGGGTGCGTCGCTGCCGTAGTCAGTATTGATGCCCACCGGTAAAGGCAGGACATCGGCGCGGCCGGTGGCGAGATCATAGGAATAAATGACGTCTCGACCATCGACATTGCTCACCATGAGCACGGAGCGCGAGTCGGGAGCGAAGTGGCCTGCTTTCTGCTCCCACGCATCGGGTTTGATCAGCGTCATTTTTTGCGTCGTCATGTCATACACAGCGGCTTGTTGCGCGCCGCTGGCCGTTTCTGTGGTGAGCGACAACCAGCGTCCGTCGGAGGAGACATCAGTGGCCACATTCAGGGCTTTATCGCCCTTGTTGATGAGAGGTGTGGCAGCACCACTGGCCACATCGATGCGCCATACATCTCCTTGCGTCCTTGTCACGGTGGAGCGGTTGGCGAAGATGAAGCGGCCATCCGGGGAGAAGGCAATCGCGCTCCACTGCATCGTGGGGGTGGCTTCATGGGTCAGAATGCGCACGCTCTTGGTGGCGAAGTCCATGACCGCCACATTGTTCGAAGCGCCGGTCTTCAGGCGATGGTCGAACGCCATCAGCGTGCCGTCGGGCGAGAATACCGCGCCCGTTTCCGAGGCATCATCGGTCTGTGTCAGATTGACGGTGGCGCCGCCCGCGGCCGGCACCGCATACAAATCGAAAATTTCCGCGCCACCCTTATCCGACTGGAAAATGACCCATTTCCCGTCGGGCGAGGTGACGATTCCGAACTGCCGATCGTCGGATTGCGTGAGCTGAGTCGGGAAGGCGCCTTCGGCCGAAACGCTCCACAGATTGAAACGCCCGGTGAGGTTGGTGGAAATCACGAAGCCCTTGCCATCGCGGGTCCACGCTGCGCTCAAACTGGTACGTATATAAAACAGATCCGGAATCGGCACCGCCGCGGCGCCTTGCATCACCTCGGAACTCAGGCTTTTAGGGTTGGTAATCTCCCGCGCCGGCGGTCCTTTGAGCACAGCGACCGCGTGCGCCGCGGCGGTTCCCATTAATAGAGCGACGAAGCTTAAGCGTCGAAACGATCGCGATTTCATGCTATCCCCAGTTTTTGTGCGACCGGCCAAGAAGCCCAAAATCGCGGTCAGCTGAGACTATGCTTGAATAGAAAATAGTCAATAAATTTTCCATTTTGAACATAGCCGTGCGAGCACCTGCGGCGCGCACGGCAGCGGTGCGACTCTCGTGCCGCGCCACCATAGTGCTACATTGACGACCCCAAAACGCACAGGTTAAAAATAAATGCTCCGCTGGGTAAAAAGAATTGCTGCGGGATTATTGGGTCTGGTGATCTTGCTGCTGCTGATTGGCCTCACCTATGAGCAGATCATGCGCGCGCGGGCGGCGAAGCAATTTCCACCGCCCGGCAATCTGGTCGACGTGGGCGGCTATCGTCTGCAAATCGATTGCCGAGGGTCGGGTTCGCCCACCGTGGTGTTCGAGGCCGGCCTCGATGCGATGGGTTCTCTCAGTTGGAGCGCGGTGCATGATGCGATCGCCCAACAGACGCGCGCCTGTGCTTACAGCCGCGCCGGCATTGCTTGGAGCGACCCACGCCCCGGATCATTTACTGCTGACCTTGAGTCGCAGGAATTGCATCGCTTGCTGGAACAGGCGGGTGAGCATGCACCCTTCGTGATGGTGGGTCATTCGCTGGGAGGCCCTTACATCATGAACTTCACCCGTCTTTATCCGCAAGAGGTCGCGGGGCTGGTATTCGTGGATGCGTCACACCCGGATCAGATCAAACGCATGAGTGACGCGGCGGGCAAACCGTTGAATGTCGGGGACAACGAACTGAAGATTGCCAGGGCTCTGCGTTGGACGGGAATTACCCGCCTGCTGGCAGCGCGACAGGCTGCACCCGGCGTTCCCCCCGATGCGAAGGCCGCGGAGGACGCTTACATCAGCCATTCGATCTCCGCCGTATTGGACGAGGAGCAGGCGATCGGCGCTACGTTTGACTCCGCCGGCAAGCTGCGAGAACTCGGCGAACGACCCGTCGTCGTGCTCACCGCCGCAAAACCGTATCCGGAGGCGGTGCTGAAGGCGTTGGATTTGACGGCTGCGCAAGGTGAGCAAATCCAAAAGGTGTGGGCGCAGCTGCATGATGAACAGGCCGCCTGGTCGCGCCACAGCCGCAGCGAGACACTGGCCGATTCCTCGCATTATGTGCAGTTCGATCGACCCGATGTGGTCATCAAGGCGGTGCGGGACGTGGTGGACCAGGTGCGCGCGGCGTCGAATTAGCCCGCTTTCAATCTCGCAAGCTGGGCGGCGTCTATCGTCAAGGGATGGTCGGCACCCAGTCCGCTGGACAGCGGCACGACGGCCGCGGCGGCGGCAGTCTGCGCCTTGGCTAAGTCACCGAGACCGCGTTGGGCTTGGGCTGACAGCAGCAGCGCTTCCCCAACGTCGGCACTGGCATCCACGTTGCGCGCCATCGGGCGGAACAGTGCGAGTGCTTCGTCGGCCAATTGCTGGGCATCGCCATAGCGTTGATCCGCGACCGCGACCCGGGCCGCCGTCAATAGGGCGGTCCCGAGCGCTGCATGTCGCGCGTCCTTCGCGTCACGAAGTTGCGGCAATAATGCTTCGCTGCGCTGCCGGGCCTCTTGCAAATTGCCGCGCGCCAGCAGCAACTCGATGGCGGCCACTTTGGATTGCGCAAATGCCCGGCCGTTGGCGGCCTCCTGTCCCGCCCAATGTTTCTCGAGCTCCGTAAGATCGGTGGCCGCATCATCCAGCTGACCGAGCGCCATGTGAGCGCGAGCTTTGCCGATGTAGGGATTGAATTGCCGTTGAACATCGTTGCCGGCCTGTGCCGCGAGGAGTGCATTCTCGAAGGAATGCAGCGCCTGTTTTGGTTGGTTGAGGCGCAATTGCATCGAGCCGATGCCGTTGGAGAAAGTCGAGCTGACCTGTCCGTCGCTCGCATCACTGTGCGCACGCGCGATGGTCTTCGCCTCAATCTCAATCGCGGTTTTGATCTCACCGAAACCCGCCAACGACATGGCCAGATTATGCTGTGCGGTGAGTGCGGGCTGAGTCTCGCCCTGGCCATTCTCCTCGAACGCATTTACGGTGCGTTGAGTGACCTCGAAGGTATTTTTCGAGTCTCCCATTTCGTGGTAGTAAAACCCCAGGTGCGATAGCAGGTCCACGTAGAGATCATCCTTGGTCGCGCCGTGTTTCTCGAGGTAAGCGAGCGCCTGCTTCATCGTGGCAATCGCCGAGGCCATGTCGCCCGATGCCGCCGAGAGCGTAGCGCTGGCATCCATGCATTCGGAAACGGCGTCGATGCGCGGAGTCGTGAGGCGAGCGACCGCTGCGAGCCCCAATGCCACCCGTTTCTTGGCTTCATCGATGCGGCCAAGATTGTTGAGCGGCTCGACGGTCAGGCATTCGACTTTGCTGATCAAATAGGGGTCATCGAGTTGCAGCGCGATGGCTTCGGCTTTCATGTCGAGAGCGTAAGACTTTTCAAAGTCGTGCGGGTCGCCGTACCGCGCCGCCAATTGCAAATACATGACGGCGCGAAAATCGGGATCGTTGGCATAGCGTCCATCGAGCATTTTGACGCCCGCATCTAAAATCCGTGCCGGCGTGAGTGGCTGCCCGTCCGCAGTGACCGAGGCGATCACCTGAAACATGAATTCGTACTCTGCTTGGGCGCGCTTTTCGTTGAATTCCGCTGTCTTGCGTTGAGTTCGCGCCTCATGCATTTGGATCAGCGCGAACCCCGCAGTCGCCGCCAATGCCAGCAAAGCGGCTGCAGTTGCGAGGACCGGGCCGCGGTAACGGCGCACAAACTTGCCCACCCGATAGGACACGGTGCCGTCGCGCGCCAACACCGGCTCGCTGTGCAGGTAGCGTTCCAAGTCTGCGGACAATGCCGCCGCCGTCGCATAACGCTCATCGGGTCGTTTGCGTAGGGCCTTCGCCACGATGGAATCGAGGTCGCCGCGCAATGCGTCGCGGCCAGCTCCGTGGCTGAGCTGCGACAGCAGCGGCGGAACTTCATCCAACGCGGCGCGAGCGCGCGAACCGCGGGTGGTGCCCGCGCGTGTGAATGGCAGGCGGCCGACCAACAGCAGATACAGCAGCACGCCGAGTTGATACACATCGGTGGCCGTGGAAGCCGGTTCGCCCAAGATCTGTTCGGGCGCCGCGTATTCGGGAGTCAAAGCGATATTTTCCATTCGCGTGGGCAGCGCCTCGTCATCGGCCGGATCGCCGCCGACCAATTTGGCGATGCCAAAGTCGAGCAGTTTGACTTCGCCTTCGGCGGTCACCATCACATTGGAGGGCTTGATGTCGCGATGGACCACCAGATTGGTGTGTGCGTGCGCAACGGCAGCCAGGACTTTGATAAAAAGCAACAATCGCTCGCTGAGGTCGAGCGCGTGGGTATTGCAGTGAACGTCGATGTGTTCACCCTTGACGTACTCCAAGACGAGGTAGGGCTGGCCGTCCAGCATCGTTCCCGCATCGAGGAGCCGTGCGATGTTCGGATGAGTCAGTCTCGCGAGCAGACGACCTTCGCGGCGGAAACGCTCCCCGGCGACGCCGCGTGAAGTGATCCACAGCAGCTTGACGGCATACAGTCCCTCGAAGCGGCCATCGCTGCGCCTCGCGAGCCATACCTCGCCCATTCCGCCTCGGCCGAGCAATGTGTCGATGGTATAGGAGCCCACCTGTTGGCCGGCCCGCGATGCCTCCGGTACGAACTCGAACGGCCGGTTGAGGAATTCCTTTTTCTCGAGGTCGCGGCTTTCTTTGAGCAGTGCTCGAAGCGGCACCCCGATTTCGGGTTGGGTGACCGCCAGTTCATCGAGCCAGGCATCCAACTCAGGTTCGGGCACGTCGTGGGCGCGATCGAGCCAAGGGAATAGGCGCGCCCAGGTTTCCTGATCGAGCTTAGCCATGCAGCAGCCTTGGCGGAGGCGGTCGATGGCTAAAATGTCGTTTCATTAAACAGAGAAACGAAAACGGCCCCAGAAACGGGCCAGCGGCTGTGCGCTATTTATTGAGGTCCGTAAAACCTCTTTAGGAAGGCGTCAACTTTGACCAGCTGCGGCCGTCTTTTTTGAGCAATTCATCGGCAGCCACCGGACCTTCACTGCCTGCGGCATAGTTTTCGACCGTTCCCTCGCCGCGACCCCAGGCATCGAGCAAAGGCTGAACTGCCGCCCAGCTGTCTTCAATTGCATCGGCGCGCTGAAACAGGATGGCATCGCCCATCATGCAATCGTAGAGCAGCGTCTCATACCCTACGTTGGCCCGCTCCTGAAAAAAGTCCTTGTAGCGCATGGCCATGTCGACTCGTCCAAGCCGCATTTCAGGACCCGGCACCTTGGCCATGAACTGGGTTTCGGTTCCTTGCTCGGGGTCGATCAGCAGACGCACGACGTTCTGGGTCAGCTGCTCGACGGGCGTGTCGCGAAACATCTGGTAGGGCGCAGGCTTGTAATGGATGGCAATCTCGGTACGGCGCCCCGCCAGCCGCTTACCCGTGCGTAGATAAAACGGCACCCCGGACCAGCGCCAGTTCTCGATGGAAACTTTCAGCGCGACGAAGGTCTCGGTGGTGCTTTGCGGCGAGACATTCGGTTCCTGGCGGTAACCGGCAACGGCCTGTCCCGCTTCTTGTCCGGCGGTATATTGTCCGCGCACCGCATCGGCGGGCTGAATCGGACGCATGGCCTTGGCCACGCGCGATTTCTCGGTTCTGACATCATCGGCATCGAAGGAATTGGGCGGGTCCATGGCCACCATGCCCAACAAGGTGAATAAGTGATTGGGGACCATGTCGCGCAAGGCCCCGGTCGGCTCATAGAAAGAGCCGCGGGCCTCGACCCCGACGGTCTCCGCAGCCGTGATCTCGATGTGGTCGATGTACTCGCGCCGCCAGGTCGGCTCGAACATGCCGTTGCCAAAGCGCACCGCCATGATGCTTTGAACGGTTTCTTTGCCCAAAAAGTGGTCGATGCGATAAATCTGAGTCTCGTCGGCCTGTTTTAAGATCGCGGCATTCAGCGCCTGGGCCGAGGGCAAATCCGACCCGAAAGGCTTTTCAATCACCAGGCGGCGGAACTGGCCCTCGGATTCTTTGAATAATTGCGCCTTGCCCAATCCTTCGACCACGGTGCCGAAGAAGCGGGCCGCAACGGCCAGATAAAATATGGCGCTGCCATCGCCGATCATCTTTTGCAGCGACTCGAAGGTGGCCGGGTCTTTGAAGTCACCGGATAGATAATGCAAACGCTCGGTGACCCATTGCCACGCGGTCTCGTCGATCTTCGGCGTGTAGGCTTCCGCAGTCTTATCGGCGGTGAACGACTGCATCGCGGCCGTCAATGAGGCACGCCAAGCGCCATCGTCCTGCTTGATGATGTCCACACCGATGACTGAAAAGCCGTCCGGCAACAATTTCGAGCAGGCCAAGTTATAAATGGACGGTGTCAGCAGGCGCTTGGTCAGATCGCCGCCGGCGCCGAAAATGACCAGGGTGCAGGGCGGGGCGCAGTGAACGCCCGGCGCCGACGGTGAGGTATTACCAACCGGTAAAGTGGGCAGCGGCTGATGGGTGGGCGGAGCGTCGGGCGTTGGCATGAGGATTCCAGCGAGAGGGTTGGTAGCAGCTTACTCTCCCCTAAGCATACCTTGCCTCGAGAGTTCTCTGAGCGACCGTGACTGACTGTTATCCCGCATCGCCTCCGGGTGGCTCTTTGCTGAGTGGCTTGTCGTTGTTCGCCGCCAGCCGCCGCAACGCGTCGCGCGGCAATTCATCGAGGCCCTGTTCACCATGCGCGGCGAGTTTCTGGCGCATGCGTTTGGTCCAAAACCGGGCGATGTGATTCGCAATTCCAATCACCGCTTCCTCGCGCACCGTCTCTGCGCGGAAGAAATTACCGATGTCATTCGCCATGCGCACCAGAATGTCGACGGAGCCGTGAGAATGTTCCGTCGCCTGATCGGTCTGTTCGCTCATACGATGCCCGATTTGGAAAAGGGCAGCTCGTGCATGCGCTTTCCGGTGGCGGAAAAGATGGCATTGGCCAATGCGGGTCCGAGTGGGGCGACTCCGGGTTCGCCCACTCCGGTGGGAGCCGAACTCGACGGCACGATGTGAACTTCGACCTTGGGCATTTCGTTGATCCGCAGCACACGGTAGTCATTGAAGTTCGATTGCTCCACGCGGCCGTTGTCGAGCGTGATGCCACCATACAGCACGGCGCCGAGGGCGAAACCGATGCCGCCTTCCATCTGCGCCGAGATGATGTCGGGATTGATGGCCGTGCCGCAGTCGACGGCACAGACCACTCGCTCCACTTTGATCTGTCCCGAGTCCTTGACGCTGACTTCAACCACTTGGGCGACATAGGTTTGGAATGCCTCGGCGACGGCGATGCCGCGGCCTCGGCCCTTCGCAAGTGGCGTCGACCAACCGGCTTTATCGGCCGCCAGCTCCAGCACCGCCTTCATGCGCGGCTCCTTGTCGAGCAGCTTGCGGCGAAATTCGAACGGATCTTTGTTGGCGGCATGAGCGACTTCGTCGATGAAGGCTTCGACCGCGAGCGTGGTGTGTGAGCTGCCGACGACACGCCACCACAGCACGGGCACGCCGGTTTTCATGGTCGCCAAATCCACGGCGACGTTTGGAATCTCATAGGCGATGTTGGCGGCGCCTTCCACAGACGTGCCATCGACGCCATCCTTAATCATGGCCGCCATGATGGTGCCGTCCATGATGGATTGACCCACGATGACATGCCGCCATGCCGTCACTTCATGATTGGCGTCAAGCCCTGCTTCGAGCTTATGAAAGTACATGGGACGGTACAGACCGCCGCGAATATCATCCTCGCGGGTCCACTGCAGTTTGATCGGCGTCCCGTCGGCGCCATAGGCCTTGGCGATGGACACCGCCTCGACGATGTAGTCGGACCAGGAATTGGCGCGACGGCCAAAACTGCCGCCGGCATACAGTGTGTTGATGAAAACCTGTTGCGGGTCCACGCCGGCCGCTTTGGCCGCATTCATTTGATCGATGGTTTGAAACTGATCGCCGGACCAAATCTCGCAGCGTTGTGCCGTGAGCTTGACCACGCAGTCGAGCGGCTCCATGGGCGCGTGCGCCAAATACGGAAACTCATAAGTGGCGCTGACTTTGGTCGCTGCAGCGTTCAACGCGGAGGCGGCATCACCCGTCTTGCGCGCGGAGGCAGCGGGCTGATCGGCCCGCTTGCGATACTCGTCCATGATTTGCGGTGAGCTGCGTTTCTCGGCGCCGCTGTCATCCCACTGCACCACCAGCCGATCACGGCCCTTCTTGGCGGACCAAAACGATTTCGCGATGACGGCCACGCCGCGAGGAACCTGCACGACTTTCACGACGCCGGGGACCGCCATCGCAGGCGCGGCATCGAATGAGGCGACGGTCGCGCCAAATTGCGGCGGTCGCGCCAGCAATGCCACCAACATGCCGGGAAGCGCGACATCGAGTGAGAATTGCGCCGTGCCGTCGCACTTGGCCGGCACATCGACGCGCGGGGGCCGGGCGCCGATGAGTTTGAATTGAGCCGGATCCTTGAGGCCGACTTTTGCCGGGACAGGCAGCGTCGATGCGGTCTTGACCAGCGCACCAAAACTCGCCTTGCGTTGACTGGCATCGTGATACACCACGCCGCTTTCCACGCGCAGCTGCGACTCGGGCACCTGCCATTGTTTGGCGGCTGCGCTCACCATCAAGGCGCGCGCCGTGGCGCCGGCTTCGCGAAGTTGTTGCCAGGAGTTGGCCATCGCAGAGCTGCCGCCCGTGCCCTGCATCTTGAACGCAAGATTGGCATAGCGCTTGGCATCGGCCGGGGCACTCTCAACCCGTACCCGGGCCCAATCCGCATCGAGCTCCTCCGCGAGTACCGTGGCGATGCCGGTGTAGGAGCCTTGGCCCATTTCCAAATGCTTGGCGATGACGGTGACCGAGTCATCGGCGCCGATGCGCACGAACGCGTTGGGTGCGAAGTCAGGCGGTGCCGTCGTTGTGGCCGCTGCGGCTTGTGAGCGGCGGCTACCCCAATGAAAGCCGATCGCCAGTGCAGCGATCGAAGCCGCCGAGCTCTTCAAAAAATCTCGGCGCGAGCCGGCCTGGGTCTCTGAAGCGTCGGTGGTCATGATTTCAGTTGCTCCGCGGCGCGATGGATGGCAGCGCGGATGCGCTGATAGGTGGCGCAGCGGCAGATATTGCCGCTCATGGCCGCATCGATGTCGGTATCGGTGGGCGCTTGGTTTCGCTCCAGCAGCGCGGTCGCCGACATGATCTGACCCGACTGACAGTAGCCGCACTGCGGCACCTGCAATTCGATCCAGGCATCTTGAATGGCACGACCAGGTTTGCTCTGAAGTCCTTCGATGGTCCGCACTTCCTTGCCTTGCACGTTGGCAATGGGAGTAACGCAGGAGCGGATGGGCTTACCATCGACGTGAACGGTGCAGGCGCCGCACAGGGCCATGCCGCACCCGAACTTGGTGCCATGCAGTCCCGCCGATTCGCGGATCGCCCACAGCAGCGGCGTGTCCGGCTCGACATCGAGCGTGACCGGGCTGCCGTTCAAAATAAGATTGATAGCCATTCAAGTCCTCTTGGAGTTATTCAGCGGCACGCAGCTTGCTGATGTCTGTCGGCGTCAAGGATGAGCCCTTGGCGCCAAAACGCTCGGTGACAAAATTCGCCACGCTCGCGATCTCGCTGTCGGAATACGAGCTGCCGAAGTTCGGCATGTAGACGGATTCATCGGCGTTGTGCCGCTGACCGCCTCGCAAAATGACCTGTGCCACATTGGCGGCGCTCGGATCATTGATGGCGCGCGTGCCGACGAGCGTGGCCTTGGGAAGTCCGCCGCTGACGCCGCTCCAACCGTGGCAGCCGGCGCAGGCGCCCTCGTATACGGCCCGGCCATGCGGGTTGCTGGAGGATTCCCCGGCGAAGTAGTCGGCGGCAGGTTCAAGTTTGGGTGCGGGAAGATCCGAAGATGGCTTCGTCGGCACGGTGCGCAGGTAAGTCACGATGGAGGTGACATCACCGGCAGTCAAATGGCTCAAGCTCTCGTCAACGGCTTCACCCATCGGACCCGATGCCGTGCCTCGTCCATCGGCATGTCCCGACGACAAATAATGGCGCAGATCTTCATCGCTCCAAGTCCCGACGCCCGCATTGGCATCGGGGGTGATGTTGTACGCGCGCCAGCCGGCCTGCACGGCGCCGGAAAATTTATTGCGCTGATCGAGTGCCATCCCGAGATTGCGCGGGGTGTGACATTCGCCGCAATGACCCATGGCTTCCACCAGGTACGCGCCCCGGTTCCATTCCGGTGAACGATCGGCGTTGGGTTCGAAGCGTTTATCTGGATTGAAGAATGCGGACCAGAACGCCATTAGATAGCGCTGGTTGAAGGGAAAGACCAAGGTATTGGCGGTGGCCGGCGCCCGCACCGGCTTCAGCGAAAACAAGTACGCCTTGATGGCGAGTGCGTCCTCATCGGACATGAGCGTATAGCTGGCATACGGCATGGCCGGATAAAGCCGCCCGCTGTTGCGCCCCAGGCCTTTGTGAACCGCGTCGAGGAAATTCTGATCAGAGTAATCACCGATGCCGGTCGCGGCGTCCGGGGTGATGTTGGTGGAATAAATGGTGCCAAACGGCAGCACGAATGCCCGGCCACCGGCATAAGGCGTGCCGTTCGTTGCGGTGTGACAAACCATGCAATCCGCAGCCCTCGCCAGGTACTCGCCCTTGTCGATCAGCGATGCGGATTTCAGATCGTCCGGCACTCCCGTCGGAGGGGTTCCCGAATAGGTCGCAAGTGCCACCCGATGGCCGCCGGCAAAATCCATGGCGTTGGGTCCAAGGACCACGTAAGCGGCAATGCCGATGGCGACCAGCAATACGGCAGCCAAACTCCACAGTACGGGATGAGATTTGAACATAGCGTGACTCGTTCCAAGCGCCAATAAACCCAATCGTTATACCAAAAACGGATAGCGATGGCGCAAACATGGCGTGGAGGCCCGTCAGAGGCTGTTTACCTAACTCGTTTGGCAGACAGACGAACTTTGGACGTCGGTGTCGCAACGGCGTGATTTACCTGACGCGCAATCTCTCCGAGATATTCGCCCGCCACGTCGTTGAGCTTTCGCTCCGCCTCTCGATAACGTTCCACCAGCCGAACACCGAAAGCGGTGAGTTCGGCGCCCCCGCCGCCAACGCCCCCGGCCTTGTTGATGGTCGCTGGCTGGTTGAAGCTGTTGTTGAGACTGTCCAGCAACATCCAAGCACGTCGATAACTGATTCCCATGCGTCGGGCGGCCTGCGACAGCGAGCCGGACTTACCGATCTCTTCCAGAAGTTCGATTTTGCCGGGCCCGACATTACAGTGCGTTGCGAAATCGATGCGGAACCGAATCAGGGAGGCGCGCTTCATAGTGGTTTGAGACTCAACAAGTCTGGCAAGGCGTTATATCCAATAATGTACAACGATTGGCGCAAGCATGGTCGACCTGTCCCATGTTTTATCTAATCGGGCCGCGCCAATTGCTCGCTCGCCCATGCCTTCCAATCGCTCGCGAGGCCTTCCATCACGCGTAGTCGCTCTAATTCTGGTCGAGTGGTTCGTCCGTAAGAGATGAGTTCCACGAGACGCGTGAAAGGAAAGTCAGGGTTGGGCCGTCCGTCCACGTGGATGGCGGCGCCGGGCTCGATCACGCCGGATTGCAGAACGCGGTAATACCAGCCGGCGCGGCCGCTGCGCACCATGGCCTTGGGCATCATCTTATCGTCGAAGCGCAACGCCAGTTTGAAACAAGGCTGACGCGGCTGGCACACCTGCAGCTGAGTGCTGCCAATACGGTGGATATCGCCTACGCACAGGTCAGCTTCCTGCAATCCCGCGATGCACAGATTCTCTCCAAATCCGCCGGGCACCAACACAGAAACATGTTGCGGATGGTCGGCTCGCCACTGCGCGTAATGCTCCCACGAGTAACCGTAGACGGCCTTCTCATATCCGCCGTGAACCGACAGGTCGGCCTGCTCGTCGCCTTCGATGCCCAACGGCGTGATCGTTACCGCGTGATTCACTGAGGTTTTGACGAAGGCGCTCGGCACGCCATCCGCCCCGAGTGGCGCGATCTTCCCGGCATGAATGGAAACAAGACGAGGGCTAGTCACGACGTCTACCAGTTCAGATCGGCCAACAGGCTTGCATAAGTCTGAATGCCGTCCCACAGATTCTTCAACCGCTGATTTTCATTGGCAGCATGCTGGTTGTTGTCGTGATTGACGATGGGCAATCCAATCACGGGCACCTGGAAAATATCGGCAAACAGGTATATCGGCACACTCGCGCCCATCATCGGCAACAGCGCGACGGGGCCTTGGGCGGCTTTGCGAGCCGCAGCGATCACGCTCTTTGCGGCGGCGCTCGACATGTCGGATCGAAATCCCGGATAACCAGGTTCCCAATCCAACTTTGCGATGTAGCCATGCGCGAGCCGCATGTCCAAGTCCGGTTCGCTGGCCACGAGCGTCCACCCTTTGGCTGTCATGAAAGTCTCGACCGCCGCTCGCACCGACTGTGGCGTTTGGTCCGGCACCAGACGGAAATCGATCGAAATGCCGGCGTCGGTGGGGATGGCATTGGCCGCGGCCGCGCCGACCTGCCCTGAACGAATGCCGCGGATGTTGAGGGCGGGACGCATGAGACTCAACGGTAACGACTCATGGCCCTCTGTTCGGCCCATGCCGAATTCGCGCTTGAGCGCATCTTCGATGGGCGGAAGCTTGTCAATTGCCTCAAGTTCCACGGGAGTCAGTGGGCGCACTAAATCGCTGAAGCCCGGAATCATGATCTGGCCCTCGTTATCACGCAGTTGCGCGATCAACGTCGCCGCCATGACCGCGGGGTTGGGAACCCAATTGCCGTAATGGCCATCGTGCAGCGCCCTGATGGGTCCGTAGATCGTGACGGTCAGGCCTAACGTCCCACGCGCCCCGAAATACAGCATGGGTTGCCGTGACTGGTGGACCGGGGCATCGCCGATCAGCCACAGATCAGACGACATAAGCGCTTTGTTATCGCGCAGTACCTGCGCGAGGTGGGGCGAGCCGGCTTCTTCTTCACCTTCCCACACCACTTTGATATTCACCGAGGGTTTTCGATGCGACGCCTTCAGCGCATCGAACGCTGCGAGAAACGCGATGATCGATGCCTTGTCATCGCTGATGGCCCGGCCGAACACCCGCCACTCCGGATCAAACGGCGGGTGCACCGATTTCAAGTCAATATCGTGCTCGCCCGAACTCAGAGGACCGCTGCGCATCTGCGGCACGAATGGGTCGGATTTCCACTGCGACGGCGTCACCGGTTGGCCGTCGTAGTGAGCATAGAACACCACGGTGCGCTTGGCACCAGCGCTCTTCAAGGATCCAAACACCATGGGCGCCGCGCCGTCGCCCGACGATAACTGCTGCGTTTCGAAGCCTCGCTCCTTCAACAAGGACTCGAGCCGACTGGCAGCCTCGGTGAGTCCGGTAGGGTTTGCCGCGATGCTTTTGATGCGCGCCAACTGCTCGAGCTGATCGACAATTTGTGCTTCGTGAGCCTGCCGATAGTTTTCCACCTGTAAGTGAAACTCGGCAGCGCTTGCTTGCCATGCGCCAAGCCCGGCAGCCAGGGTCAACGCGGCGCTCAGTGGGTATCTCATTGGTTGAGTCTAATCGATTGTGCGCCCGGTAAAAAAAAGGCCACCTTGGAAGGTGGCCTAACGAAACGGATCCGATATCCGATTGATTTACGGGGTCGCACCATTGGGTGAGCCCGGGATTGGTGTATTGAGGTAAGGAAAGGTGGGCAGATAGGTGTCGGTTGCCTTCTCCGTTCCGGTGACATGCAGGTGCGCTGCATCCGGGCCCGGCGAGCGCGATCCATCGGTGTACGGCGTACCCTTGTTGGGGTCGGTCGTTTCAGAACCGCAGCTGCCAATCGCTCCGCATAGCGCGCCTTCAGCCACCCGCAAGGTGATGTCGACGACGTCATCGTACGGTCTGCGACCGTTGGGAAATCCGCCGAGATCGCCGCCCAATACACCCAAGTCGTTTTGCGACGCCGGCGCAGTCGGCGGCGTGCTGGTGTTGAGCCGCAGCATCTCGCTGGGACTCACATTATTGGGTTGATTCAGTCCCTTCACGCCGGTTAGAAACGCGGCGACCAGATCATTGCGAGGAGTGCCCGGTACCAGGGCGGCGTTGCCGAACAAAACATTCAGGAGCACCGGCAACGAAGGATTGGCGACGTAGGAGAGGAACTGCGCATCTTGCTTCGGTCGGCTGGCGTTGAATTTGTCCTTGTCGGGCAGGCCGATCACCAGTTCGTTGACCAACGGCATGCCGAGACGCGATACCTGTTGTACATGAGCGAGGCTGTAGCCGTCCAAGGACCAGTCGCCGGAAGATTGAAAGGTCGTGCGCATGGCGGCCGTGGTGTAGCCCCCGATGACGGGCGCGCCCTTGGTGGCGACGCAGCTGATGGGAACTTCCAGGGCGAACGAGGTGACGTTCTTATTAGAGAGGGCGTTCGGCTGGCCGTCGCGCGGACCGACCGGGTTGAGATTCACCAGGTCGAATACCTCGCCGATGTTGACGACGAAGCCTTCCTTGCGCTGTCCTACAAACACGCGACCGGGGGTGGAGCATCCGGGAATGTTGATCTCGTAGATGAAATTCCCAGCATAGGTGGCGTAGTCGGGGATGGATTTGTTGCCGATGTTATCCGCGGGCTTGTAGAAGACCTCGCCGCCGCTGGTCGCATTCTGGGCGCGGGTCCGTACGCCATCCTTGACCACATCAACGGTGTAGCTTTGAATGACGTTGAGATTGGCGCCGGCGGCATTGATGGGCCCGATATTGATCAGCGGCACCGGGATTGATTTTCCATCTGACTTCACCGCCAAGTCCTTGTAAGTATTGGTCGCGTGAAACACGAACACGATGTCCGGATTGCCGTCGCCATTGGTGTCGACGCTGATCTGGTACAGCGCGTTCGAGTCTAGATTGAAGAAATTCGGACCGCCGCCCGGATCTTGCAGCGGAATGTAGTTGGCGATGAAAGTCACGTAAGCGCTGCGGCCCGGCTCGTAACTTCTGAACATGTAGAAGTCGGTGCCGTCCGAACGCGGCATCCCGGCGATGGCGGGCGCCTCCCGATGGCTCGACGCCGAGGCGTACAGCGGCAGCAAGGCTGCGCCTAATAGCAGTGCGCGCGCGCACGATGATTGTTTCATCACGGAGATCCCCCAAATTTTTGAACGACTGAAGACGTGGATTTACTTGTGGCGTCTACAGGTTCGCGAATGGACGGACGGTGGATGCAGGTCGATGGAAAATCGGCAAAATAATTTTCTCGCGTGGCAACGAGGCGGACCGATTGTGACGGAACGGTGACAAGACGAACCGCGGAGGCTTGCCGGAGGTCACCGCGGTCGTGCCGCAGGCAGCCTTGTGCGGCGACTTTTTACATTCTGTCGGGAGTGGAAATCCCCAGGAGATCCAGCACCAATTCCAATTGCCGAAGCGTGGCTCGCGCCAGTGCCAGTCGAGAGCTGCGAACCTCGGTATTGGGCTCCTGTAGTATTGGGCAATTGCTGTAAAAGCCCGAAAAGCTCTGCGCAAGCGTGAACGCGTGCTCCGTTAGCAAATGTGGAGCACGCCGCTCATACGCGGAGGCGAGCGCGTGGGCGAATGCATCCAGTGCAAGCACGAGCGAGCGTTCATCGACATGGGCAACGATGATTGGCCCCGGCCCGAGCCGCTGGTCTTGCGCCTTGCGCAGTACCGACTTGATGCGCACCGTCGCGTATAGCAGGTAAGGCCCTGTTTTGCCCTCGAAGCTCATGAATCGGTCAAGATCAAACACGTAGGACGTACCGCGGAAATTTACGAGGTCCGCAACTTTGAGCGCCGCGATGGCCACCCGGTCCGCCACACGCTGGAAGTCTTCCAGCGAGAGGTCGTTGCCTATTTTCGCTTCGCGTAGTCGTGTCATGGCCTTTTCGCGTGCCATGCCGATGAGGTCGCCGAGCTTCAGCACGCCGCCCGCGCGCGTTTTAAAAGGCTTTCCGTCTGGCCCGTTCATCGTACCGAAGCCGATATGCTCAAGCGATCCGGGTTGCGCGTAGCCCGCGAGTACCGCCGCGCGAAACACTTGCTCGAAATGATCGGCCTGCCGCTGATCAACGACGTACAGCGCGAGCTGGAACTCGAGCTGCCTGCGACGCTGCACCACAGTCGCAAGATCCGTGGTGCCATACATCGCCGAACCTTCAGAAGACACGACGAGCAGCGGCGGGATTTCGCGTGTATCGCCGGGCTGGGCCACGTGCAAAACCTGCGCGCCCTGGCTGTGCTCCAGCAGCCCTTTCGCGCGCAGCTCGTCAATCATCGCAGGTATAAGCGGATCGGCGTCGCTCTCACCGTTCCACAAGTCGAAGTCGACACCCAGAGCGGTAAACTCTCGTTTCAGTGCAACCATCGAGATATCGCGCATGGCGTGCCAAATCTTGCGATGCGTGGTTTCCCCTTCCTGCAGCAGCGCGGTCGCCTTGCGGGCGCGATCGCGGAATGTCTCCTCGGCCTTTGCGCGGGCGGCCGCTGCGGGATACACGCGCTCGAGATCCTCGAGTGTCAAGCCTGCGAGACGCGCATCGAGGGCGGCGCTGTCGCCGAACCCGCCGAGCTCGTCTTCGAAAGACGTGATGAGTAGCCCCATCTGGAAACCCCAGTCGCCGAAATGCGCGTCGCCCCACACCTGATCGCCACGAAAACGAAAGATGCGCTTGAGGCTTTCACCGATGATCGCCGCGCGCAAATGACCGACATGCATGGGCTTCGCGACGTTTGGTCCCCCATAGTCGACGACGACACGTCGCTTCTCACTGACCGCGGTTGCACCGGCACTCGGGTCATCCGCGATCTGCTGCGCGCGCGCGCTCATCGCGTCCGCCGTCAGTCTGAAATTGAGGAACCCCGGCCCGGCCACGGTGGGGCGTTCGGCAATATCTGTC
Organism: uncultured Steroidobacteraceae bacterium; assembly: GCA_964657675.1. Lineage (GTDB taxonomy): Bacteria > Pseudomonadota > Gammaproteobacteria > Steroidobacterales > Steroidobacteraceae > Bog-1198. The sequence goes on along the minus strand of CAZZWE010000018.1, from coordinate 26,095 downwards.
GCAGTCCACGCCTGCGCCACCGCGGCGGCAATCTCCTGCGGCTTGCGGCCGATGTTCTTCGCGAGCGCAAGAGCTCCGCTGCATTGAAAATCGGCGAGGTCCCGGCGATCCGCCAATCTCACCGTGGCATACGCAGGATCAAGTCCCAGCGCAGAAAACGTATGGCTTGTGGCGCGAGTCAAACTATTGGCAAAGTCATTCATCGGTTCGAAGGCCAGCAAGGAGGGATAAGAGAATATCAGCCAAGCGGCAGGGTCAGCGGAAATTTCTGGGCTTCAAGCGCGGCCTCGAGGAAGCGCAACGGCATAAGATTCTCAGTGCTGAATGTTTTGCAATCGCCGCTTGAAGTCGGTCGCGCCAAGGCTCGAAAAAAGCGGCGGAATACCGATGATCCAAAGCGCCCATCGTCGCTTGCTCATCAGGGGCGTCGTCCGTCCGCGGCCCGCGCGTTCGTCGCGAGCAAGGTCGCAATCTCGCCCCACAGAGGCGCGGGCACCTCGTGTCCCATGCCCTCGAATATTCGCAAGGTGGAACCGGGAATCAGTTCATGAAGTTCTTCGGACGCTGCGGAATTAATCAGTTTGTCTGCGTCACCTGCGATGATGACGGTTGGTACCGTGATGGTACGCACGATTTCCACTCGGTCCGCCGCGCTCAGCAACACTTCAGTTTGGCGCGCAGGTCCCGCCTCATCCCAGAAGCGATCCCATACCACGCCGCCCAACTCGGTCAGCCAGGCGACGTCCTGTGGGTAAGCCGTCGAGCGGCACATGGACTCGCCTTCGGCGTAATAGGCCGCGAATTCTTCGCGCGTCTGCGGGATGGGCCGGTTCATGCGCTCCAAGGCCTCCTCGCGGTTGCCGTAATGGTTGCCGGTTGCCGCCGTGTAGATGAGGCCGAGTGAACGCACCCGGCTTGGATGGCGCTGCCACAGCAGCTGCGCGATCATGCCGCCCATGGATTGTCCCGCGATATGCGCCGTCTTTATCTGAAGGGCATTCAGCAGAGCCGCCGTGTCATCGGCGAAGTCGCCCAATGAATAGCCGCCTTGTGGATAGCGTTGCGACTCGCCCACGTCGCGGTTGTCGTAACGAATCACATAGAAGCCCTCAGCGGCCAGGCGTTGGCAGAAGCCAGGGCGCCATCCCACCATCTGGGCGGTCAAGCCTTGAATGAGCACCAGCGGAGGGTGCGCCGAATTTCCGAAGGAATCCCAGGCGATGCGCGCACCGGCGGGGGTAAAAGCAGTTGGCATGATCAGCGCACCTTTTTGATAAACATGATGACGACGCCGGAGGTCAGCGCACAAAGCCCGCCGAAGCAGTACAGCGTGGTGTAGCCGCCGAGATACGTGATGATTCCGCCGGCGACCACCGAGGAGATGAGCTGCGGCAGACCGGTGGCGACCGACAAGATGCCAAGGTCGCGACCCGCGGTTTCAGGGCTCGGCAACACCAACGACATCACCGCCAGATCAACGGCGTAGTAAGTGCCGATGAAGGCGCCCGACAGTACCGCGTAGGTGAGCATCCCCGGCCAGGTCGGACTCACGACGGGCACGATCATGCTGGCGCCCAGCCCCATCGCGGAAATGCCGACGAAAAGTTTGCGGCGATTGAGTTTGTCGGCGAGCCAGCCGCAGAAGGTGGCCACGAACACCCACACCGTGACGGTGATCGACAACAGCGTACTCACCGCGACCGGCACATTGCCGTCCGGGATGTTCTTGGTGCCGATGTAGTCGCTCAATGTATAGAACAGGTAGCCTGCGACCGTGAAGTAGGACATGAACAGCATGAAGCGGCTGACGAAGGCCAGGGCAAAGTCGCGCTGTTTGAACGCTTCAAAAAAACTGAAGCGGCCGCGACGCGCGGCGAGTTCAACCGGACCCAACGCAGTCAACGACGAGGCTTCAGGCGCGCCCACCACCAGGGCGACGCTGGCAACGATCACAAAAACGGCCAGAACGATGTAGCCCACCCGCAGAGCCGCGTGACTGGCGAGATTGACCCCGATGAGGACTCCGATGGGCGTTCCCAAACCCATGACGGCGGACGCCACGCCGCGCCGTTCCTCGGGAACGCGATCCGGCAGGATGGCGGCGAGTGCACCTTGATGCATGTTCGCGGCGAGCCACAGCAGGGTGTAGACAATGGCCAGCACTACCAACGTGCCGCTGTACGCCATGGCAATCATCAGCACCGCCGAGATCACGGCGAGTCCCACGATCCACGGCGAGCGCTTGCCGAAACGCGACTTCGTCTTGTCGGACAGGGCGCCCCCCCAGGGAATGCCGATCATGGAGCCGATGGCCGCGAAGGTCGTGAGCAGTGCGAGGTTGGCGACTTTGTTGACGGGATCGAGGGCGGCAATCTGCCCCGGAATCAAAATTCCCTGAATGCCGTTGAACGCCGCGCCCAACGCGGCGATGGCCACCAGCATGAAGCCGAGCAACCGCGTGAGTCCGACGGGGCGCGGCTGATTAATTCTTGATCATCCACGCGTGATTGGGATCGTTCTGGATCAACCAGGTTCTCTTCGGACCCGCCATCACGTTGAGGTAATACAACTCGTAGCCATGGGCACTGGCGACGGGGTGGTAGCCGCGCGGCACCATCACCACGCAGCCATCGGAAAGGTTCAAGGTCTCGTCGATGGACCCATCGTCGGTATACACGCGCTGGAAGCCGAAACCTTGCGATGGGTTGAATCGGTGGTAATAAGTTTCCTCGAGGGAGGATTCCTGAGGCAGCGCGTCGCGGTCATGCTTGTGCGGCGGGTAACTGGACCAATGGCCGCCGGGCGTGATGACCTCGACCACCAGCAGACTCTGCGCAAGCGTGTCCGCCTCACTCAAGATGTTGCGCACATGCCGGGTATTGGTGTCTTTGCCGCGTACTTCTTGTCGGACGGAGTCGGGCGCGATCAGCACGGGCTCGCCGCGGGGAGCGGCCGGCGCCGAACACACGGCGACTTGGCAGGCGATTTGCGCCGAGATCTCGTATGCCGTGCCGGCCGGCACGTACACCGAGGTGGGCATGCCCTCAAATACGTTTTGTCGGTTGCCGATATTGGCGAATTGCTTGGAACCGGCGGCAACATCCGCGCGGCCGCTCAAGATCACCAAGCAAGTTTCGCGCTCCGCGGCGGGGGCGTGATGGGTTTGCCCGGCCTTCAGATGAAGCACGCGAAATCCCACGTAACGCCAGCCGGCCGATTGCGGCGTGATGTCGAGCGTCACGCCTTGCGGGTCGGGCTGATGCGGTTTTACCAACAGCGTCATTCAGGCGCTCTCCAACCGGCGAGTCAGGTCTTTCAAGGTGTCGAGGCCGCGCTGACCGTATACGCGAGGGTCGGCGATCGCGGGATCCTGTTCCGCTTCCACCACGATCCAGCCGCAATAGCCGATCTGCGACAGGCTGCGCAGCAGGGGTTCGTAGTCGAGATCGCCATCGCCGGGAACGGTGAACATGCCTTGCATGACGCCGTCCAGAAAGCTGGCGCCGCTTTTCTTCAAGCTGGCATGGCGCGCGCCCCGCACATCCTTGCAATGCACATGGGCGATGCGTTTGGGATGCCGGGTGACAACCTCGACCGGATTGATGTGTCCGTAGCTTGCATGACCGGTGTCCAGAACAATGCCCACCGATTCAGAGGTCACTGCGAAGAAGCGCTCCAATTCCTCGGCGGTCTCCACCACCGTGCCGAGGTGATGGTGGTAAGCCAGGCGCATGCCATGCGCGGCCACGTGATCCGCGACCTGGCTCAAGCGCTCGCCGAATCGCGCCCAGTCCTCGGCGTTCAGCAGCGGATGATTCGACAACTGGCTGCTGCGGTCGCCGTGCACCGCATTCGAAGTTTCGGCGATGATGAATACCGAACAGCCCATGGCCTTAAGCAAGGACAGATGCGGCTTAATGGCCTCGATCTCCTCCGGGGCGGAACGCTTGAGCAGTGCCGAGCTGTACCAACCGCCGATGAGGCTCAAAGAATAGCGCTCGAGCAGGGGCTTCAATGCGGACGCCTCGCGCGGGAACTTATTGCCGAGCTCGATGCCTTCGAATCCGATGTCGCGCGCGTCCTTGAGGATTGTCTCCAGCGGCGTATCGCCGCCCAACTGTGGAAGATCGTCATTGCACCAGGCGATCGGGCTTACGCCCCAACGGATATTCACGATTCGCTCCCACGTAAATGTGTTTGATAGTCGCGGCGAGCGGCCTGAACATCGGCGCTGTCCGACACTTCCGCCACGGCCACGTCCCACCAATGCCCGCCGATTTGCGGCGTGCGATTCGGATCGGTCTCGATGACGATGACCGTGCTTAGAGAACTTTTGAGCGCGCTGCGCAGCGCCGCTTCCAGCCCCTCGATGCTGGCGGCCTTGGAGGCTTGCGCGCCCAAACTCCGCGCGTGCGCGACGAAATCAACGTGGCTTGAATGGGTTGAGGAATCGGCCAGCAGGTTGTTGAACGGCTGACCGCCGGTGGCTCTTTGCAATCGATTGATACAGCCGAAGCCGCCGTTGTCGAGCAGGACCACGGTCAGTTTGACGCCCATGGTCACCGCCGTCGCCAGCTCGCTGTTCATCATCAGGTAGCTGCCGTCGCCGACCATGACATACAGTTCGCGCCCGGGTGCGGCCAGCTTCGCTCCCAGGCCGCCCGCAATCTCGTAGCCCATGCAGCTGTAGCCGTATTCGACGTGATAACCCCCGGGTTGACGGGCGCGCCAAAACTTGTGCAGTTCGCCCGGAAGACCTCCGGCGGCGCATAGCACCACGGCATCGGGCGGCGCCGTGCGCCATAGGGCGCCAATCACTTCGGCATCGCTGGGCAATTCACTCTTGGCTGCGAGGGCCGCTTCGACGCTGCTATTCCAGTCGGCAGCGGCGGCGGAGTTCGCTGCGCGCCATTCCTCGCTGACGCGGTAGCCTGCCAACAAGGGCGCCAATTCTTCGATCACCGCTCGCGCATCGCCGACCACAGGCAGTGCGTCGTGCTTGATGACATCGAATACGGCGACATTGACCTGCACCAGCGGCGCATTGAACAGCGTGCGCGAGCCGCTGGTAAAATCTTGCAGGCGGGTGCCGATCGCGACGATGAGATCCGCGTTCGCCGCGGCGCGATTGGCCGCGACACTGCCGGTAACGCCGATCGAACCCAGCGCCTGCGGATGATCCCAGCGCAGTGCGGATTTTCCCGCCTGCGTTTCAGCGACCGGGATTCCCGTCGTTTCGAGCAGCGCGCACAGCGCGTCCTCGGCACGCGAGTAAAGTACGCCACCGCCCGCGATGATCAGCGGGCGGCGCGCCGCGATGATCCGCTGCGCGAGAGCGGTCAGCTCGTCCCGGTCAGGCCGGATGCGCCGCGGTTTCCACAGTCGGTTGGCAAACAAGGAGTCCGGATAGTCGAAGGCTTCGGTTTGGGTGTCCTGGCACAGGGCCAGCGTGACCGGGCCGCAGGCTGCGGGATCGAACAGCACACTCATGGCGCGGGGCAGAGCCTCGAGCAGTTGTTCAGGGCGGCTGATGCGATCGAAGTAGCGCGACACCGGGCGAAAGGCATCGTTGGCCGACACGGTGCCATCCGCAAAATCTTCTAGTTGCTGCAGCACCGGGTCCGGTCGCCGGCTGGCGAACACATCGCCGGGCAGGAACAACACGGGCAGGCGGTTCACGTGCGCCAACGCGGCGGCCGTGATCATGTTCGTGGCCCCCGGGCCGATCGATGTCGTGCAGGCCATTGCGCGACAACGGCGTGAGGCTTTCGCGAAGGCGATCGCGGCGTGCGCCATGCCCTGTTCATTGTGGGCGCGAAAGGTCGGCAGGCTGTCACGCACGGCGGCGAGTGCTTCGCCCATCCCGGCCACGTTGCCATGGCCGAAGATGGCCCAGATGCCGGCGAAATACGGCAGCTCACTGCCCTCGACGTGCACTCGCTGCGCCACCATCCAGCGGGTGAGCGCCTGCGCCATCGTCAGTCGTGTGCGCGGTACTTTCACGTGATGTTGGGGTGGCTGCGTCGGGCTGTTTGCCAGCCGTTGACCAGAACACCAAATGTGGCGGCCATGGCAGCGACCGCGGCCTCATCATCGATGGCGCCGGTCAGCCACTGCTCCGCGCAGTCATGCCAAACCGTGCGGCCGACCGCAAAGCCCTTGACCAGAGAGAATGCAGCCGCAACCTGAAAGCTGTCGAGCAGTTGCGAGGGCGGCGCCGAGAGACCCAAGAGTAAAATGCCGCGGCAGCCAGGATCATGCGCGCGAATGGCCGTCTCGATCCTTTTCCAGGTTTCGGCATCCGCGGCCGGTTCGAGTTTCCACCAGTCGGGGAAAATTCCGATGTCGTAGAGGCGTTCGATGACGCGCGCCACCGTGTCGACCTCGATCGGCCCATGTTTTGACGCAATGATCTCGACCAGCAATTCATGTCGGGTGGAGCGACACGCATCGAACAGCCGCATAAGCTGCCTCTCCTGCGCGGCGCGCAGTTGCGCTGCATCATCGGGATGATAATGAACGAGGCACTTTACCACGTGAGTCAGTGGCCACGTTCTCAAGGTCGCGCCGACAGCCGCGCCGCCCTCGAATTGAACCGGCCGCGATCCAGGAATTTCGATGGCGCGGCCAATCCAGTAGGGCAGGTCGGCGGCGCCTTCGAGCGTGCGCGTGCCATAGCGGCCATCCGCCAGGATGCCAAACTGGCCGCCGATATCCGCGACCCGTCGCACCGCATCGAGCGCGAGTTCCTTGAAGCGGGATATGCTGCCGGCGTCGCCGAGTTTGAGCGTGGCCAGCAAGGTTTCGAATTGAGCGCGATGATCGATCGCGAGCACGGCGAGATTGTCGTAAACAGGATGACGGGTGGTGGCCCAATGAGCTTGCTCGAGCAGCGCGGCCTCGCGCAAGCGATGCGGCCAGTCCTCGCGCGACAAGTACAGCTTCAATTCCTGCCAAGTGGGCTCGGCGGGAGCGCAGCCGTGACGCGACACTACGATGGCTCCGCAGGCGTTGCCCCAAGTGCAGCATTGCGCGATCGGCTCATTTTTCAGCCAACCTCGCAGGAAGCCGGCCATGAAGGCATCGCCGGCACCGAGCACGTTGAACACTTCAATGGGAAAGCCTTTGCCGACGATGCCCGCCGAAAGACTGGCGGGGATTGCGGCGGGAAAGGCGACGCAGCCTTCGGCGCCGAGTTTGCAGACCAGCAACGCGCCGCACAGGGAGCGAATGGTTCGCAGTGCCTCGAGCGTGTCGCTCGATCCGCCCAAGATACGCAGTTCTTCTTCCGTGCCGACGATCAAATCACACCACGGCAGCACCCGCTGCAGTTCGTGGGTTACCCGCAAGCTCGGCACGAACCGGTCCTCGCCATTGGCCTTCGTGGTCAAGCCCCACAGCACCGGCCGATAGTCGATGTCGAAAATCACGCGTCCGCCCGAAGCCTTGATGGCCCGTGCCGCCGCCATACTCGCCTCGAACACCGTCGGTTGCGACAAGTGCGTGCCGCTCAGCAGCAGCGCTGCCGCGGACTGAACATAGGCCGTGCGGATATCGGCGGCGCACAACGCCATGTCGGCGCAGTTCTCCCGATAAAAAATCAGCGGAAAGCGTGCCTGATCGCGGATGCCGAGCAGCACTAACGCCGTCAGCCGCTCCGGATCGCTGACCACGGCGCTGACATCGACGCCTTCGCGTGCCAGCTCTTCTTTGATGAAGCGGCCCATGTGATCATCGCCCACCCGCGTAATCAGACCGACCTTGAGGCCCAGCCGGGCGGCGCCGATGGCGGTGTTCGTCGGGCTGCCGCCCACGTATTTCGCGAACGAGCCCATGTCTTCCAGACGGCCGCTCACCTGCTCGCCGTACAGGTCGACGGATGCGCGCCCGAGAGTGATGAGATCGAGAGTTCGCGTCATGCAGCTTTTAGCGTGAGGAAGGAGGCTTATGTCTCGCCGGTCATTGCTGTCACTACCCCTGACATACAATGGAACGAATATTCCAAAATACTATAATGTCGGAACAAAAAGTGCAACTGAGAATGCTTGATGGCTTTTATTCCCGAATGCGAAGATATATTCTCATCTTGGAATCCAATCAGAAGATCGTTCACCATGATTAAACGTGTACGCCCGCCGGCGACGATCGAAGCGCTGCGTTCGGCAATGCTCGAACAATATGACAACTTGAGCAAAGGCCTGCAGCGCATCGCGCGCTACGTGCTGGACCATCCCAACCAGGTGGGAATCGAAACTGTCGGTGTGATCGCAGAGCGCAGCGGTTGTCAGCCCTCGGCCATCGTGCGCTTTGCACAAACGTTTGGCTACGATGGTGCATCGCAGATGCAGCGTCTGTTTCGTGACGGATTGCTGTCGAGCCATTCCGGGTTGAGCTATGACGAGCGGGTCAAGAAGTTCAGCCGTACCCTCGAGGAGCGCGGTTCGGACGGAAATCGCGCGCTCTTGTCGGAGTTCATCGAGGGCAATGTGCTGGCGGCCCAGTCGGTGGCGCAAACGGTCTCGCAGGCCGATGTGACAGCCGCGGTGAAACTCATTCAGCAGGCAGATTCGGTATTTGTGGTGGGATTTAGGCGCTCTTTTCCCGTGGCCTCGTACCTCGCTTACTCGCTGCAACAAACCGGAAAACGCACGGTGTTCTTGAGTGGCATCGGCGGAATGGTGGTGCAGCAGTTGCGCAGCGCGACGGAGCGGGATTTGTTGATTGCGGTCAGCTATCCGCCGTATGCGCAGGAGACCGTCGAAGCCGTCGAGCAGGCGGTGAGCCGGTCGATGAAACTGCTCGCCATCACTGACACGCCGGTCAGTCCCATCGGCAAGTCGGCGGATCTTGCGCTGCAGGTGCGCGAGTCGGAGATCCGCGCCTTTAGGACTTTGTCTGCATCACTGTGTCTCGCGCAGGCGCTGGTGATCGGTTATGCCTATGAGTCGTCGCGTAAAGACGGGAAAAAATAAGCTGCGCTGCATTGCGCGGCGAGATGCCCGTCTGATTTGAGATGAATTTTCCCTACCATGTTTCGCTGCGCAGCAGCGAGTGCAAGCGCACAGAACAAAAATTCCAAAACGTTGACATTCGAGAATATCGGTTGTAACGTTCGAATCCACAGCTATACGCGGAGGAGGCTGGCAGCAAACCTCCAAGTAAGTCCCATACCGTTTCGATCCATACGCAGATCGGACACAAATTGCGACGGGGAGTCGACGATGAACAAGGTCTCAATGAAATATCTTGCGGCGCTGATGTGCGGCGTTGCGATACCCGCGCTCGCCTGGCCCGCTCCCGCCGCGGAGAACACGGCGGTCGGCTCGAGCGCCGAGCCGAGCGAGGAAGTGGCCGAAATCGTGGTCACCGCCAACCGCGTGTCCGAGCGCCTGCAGGATGTGCCGATCACGGTGACCGCCGTCAGCGGCGATGAGCTGGCGGCCCAGGGCATTTACAATTCTCAAGGACTCGGCAATGTGGCACCGAGCCTGGTGACCTCGAGCGGTGCGTCCGATCCGACCGGAACCAACTATTCGATCCACGGCGTCGGCACCGGCAGCTTTCAAAGGACCATCGAACCGAGCGTTGCGCTCATTCTCGACGACGTCACGTTGATCCGTCCGGAGATGGGTCTGATCAACTTCAACGATTTGTCGCAGGTCGAGGTGCTCAACGGCCCGCAGGGCTTTCTATTCGGTAAGAATGCCTCCGCCGGCGCCATTGTCGTCAAGACCAACGATCCGGTCATTGGCATTACCAATGAGCGCATGTCCGGGGAATATGGCGGCATTTCGAGCGGCAACGGCACCTCCGAGTATCGCGTCTCGAGCGTCACCAATGTGGCCGTCACAGACTCGTCGGCCTTGCGGCTCAATCTGTCGATTCAGCACTACACACCGCTGATCGACAACGCCCTGAACGTCCCCGATCAGGATGTGGGCCTGCGCCAAGCGGGCGGATCGTTGAAATATTTGTGGAATCCCACTGAGCGCCTGACGCTGCTGGTGGCCGGCGACTATATGGATTCGAAAGGCCAAGGGACTGGATATCCCAGCCCGCGCAGCTTTGCCCCCGGCAGTCCGGAAGCCCCTGCCTTTGCGGCGGCGGGCGTCACGGCGGGGCCCGACAATACTGAAGCGGCCACCAACCTGCCGCTGTATTTCAATCTGAAAATGGGCGGCGGCGAGATCAGGGCCGACTACGCGCTGGCCGACAATCTCAAGCTCACCAACATCACCGCCTATCGGCGCACCTATTTCTATCAAGGGTTCGATGCCGACGATAGTCCTTTGCCGTTGGTGCAATTGTATAACGAGGGTCATTCCGCCAGGCAGTTCTCGGAAGAAATCCGGTTGGCCTCCACCGGTAATTCGAAATTCAATTGGCAGGCGGGGTTGTTCTATCTCAACGGCCGCATCGATGACAGCGTGCTGGCCGGTGCCGATCTCGGCATGGTGCCGCCGCCGGGATTTGATTGGATCTTAGGCACGCACGCCGCAGAAAAAGAGGACCTGGCAAGCTACGCAGGCTACGGCCAGGTGACCTACAATCTCACCGATACCTTGAAGCTCAGTGTCGGTGCCCGCGTCACTCACGACCGGGTGGCCGAACAGTATTACGCTGACACCAACGGTGGCATTGAATCACAGTTCACCCTGTCGCCTCTGGTGTCCGACACCGTCGATAACACCAACGTGTCGGAACGCGCCACGTTGGAATACCAGCCGACTCATGATTTCATGGTGTATGGAACCTATGCGCGCGGCTACAAGGGGCCTGGCTTCTCGCAGTTCTCACTCACGGCGGTGCATCCGGAGATCCCGACTCACTACGAAATCGGCGAGAAGGCGCAGTTTCTGGATCGTCGCGTGACCGTCAACTTCTCAGTCTTCGACACGGAGTTCAAGGATTTCCAGGTCGAGTCTGCCGACCCAACAACCCTACAGTTTGTAGTCGCGAACGCCGGCAAGGTTTCTACCCGCGGCGCGGATCTGCAGGTCGTCGTGGTGCCGGTCACCGGCCTCACGGTATCGGCCGGAGCGTCTTATTCGAATGCCCATTTCGTCACCTTCATGGGCGATCAGTGCTATCCGGGACAGCCCGCGTCCCAGTGTCCGAACGGTCAGACGACGGATTCCTCGGGCCACGCCCTGCCATTTTCATCACGCTGGAAAGAAGTCGTGGACGTCAGATATGACCGTCCCATCACCGGCTACCTCGCCGGCACCGTAGGCTTGGATGTGCAATCGCAAAGTGCCTACAACATGTTTTCGAATGCCAATCCGGAAGGTTTGATCGTCGGCCGTACAACGATGGATGTGGACTTCGGCGTGCATGCGATCGACCAGCACTGGTCGGTGCGCGCCTTCTGCCGCAATTGCACCAACCGGATTTATCCGAACAATCTCGGCAACAACCCAATTTTTACCGGCGACTATTTTCAGACCTTCAGTTATGGTTCATTCCGCACACTGGGCATGGGCGTGGACGTGAAATTCTGAGCATGAAGTTCAATGTCGCTTTATTCGGCAGCGGCCGCATCGGCAAGGTGCACGCCGCCAATGTCGCCGCGCATCCTGAACTCAGCCTCGCGCGGGTGGTGGATGCCGACGCCGCCGCGGCCGAGGCCCTCGCCAAAGCGACCGGCGCCAAGGCCTGCCCATTGGCAGACGTATTCGCGGATGCCTCGATTCATGGCGTAATCATTGCGACTCCGACCGATTCGCACCTGGATCTGACGCGCCGCGCGCACGCAGCCGGCCTGGCGGTGTTTTGTGAGAAGCCAGTGGATTTGGACCTCGCCCGCGCGCAAGCCGCGGCGCGAGAATTGGATTCGCGGCGAATATTCGTGGGGTTCAATCGACGCTTCGACCCGAACTTCAAATCACTGAAGTCACAACTTGCCGACAAAGCCTTAGGCGTGCTTGAGACCCTGCAGATCACCAGCAACGATCCGGGCCCGCCGCCGGTGTCCTATATCAAGACTTCGGGCGGCCTGTTCAAAGACATGACCATCCATGACTTCGACATGGCAAATTTTCTAGTGGAGGAGGATTTTGCGTCCGTGTTCGCGGTGGGCTCGTGTCTGGTCGATCCGAAGATTGGCGAGGCGGGAGACATCGACACGGCCCGCGTGATACTGAAGACGGCAACCGGCCGGTTGTGCGTCATCGCCAACAGCCGCCGCAGCGGTTTTGGTTACGATCAAAGAATCGAAGCATTTTGCTCGGGCGGTATGCTGCGTGCCGACAACATGCTGGAAAGCACCGTGCAGACCTGGACCGAACATGGCGCCCGGACCGATAAGTTCCAGAATTTTTTCCTCGAGCGTTATGCGGCCGCTTACAAGGCGGAGATCGCGCATTTCGCGGACATCTTGGCCGGCAGATCCGAGTCATTGGTATCCTTTGGCGAGGGCGTCGCAGCGCTCGCCCTGGCGGACGCCGCAGCGCGGTCAGTGGCCTCAGGCATTCCCGTCTCTCTCTAAAGAGTACCCATGCGGTCGATGATGTGACCGCCGCGAGCTTGGACTAGCCGCGCCCAATCCCCGTCGCAAACAGGTCCATATAACCATCCGCCACATCCTTCGCTTTCAAGGCGCCCTCGCTGTGAAACCAGCGGGGAATGCCGTTGAATGCGCCGAAAAGGGCGCGCGCCGTCAACACCGGATCGCAGGGTGCAATGGATTTGTCGGCCTGGCCCTCGCGAATCATATCGTGCAGCGCCTCTTCCAACTCGCGCCGCGCCAGGGCGTCCCGTTTGCGTGCGGCGGGGCTCAAAGCTTTGCGATCGATCAAGGCAATGCAGCGACCGAAGTCGCCGCACATGATCTCGGCATAGGCGGAGAAGAAGCGCCGGATCTTCTCCAGTCCCCGCATCTTGCCGCGCGTGGTGTCATCGATGGCCTCCTGCAGCGCATCGCGCGCCACCTTGACGCATTGAAACAGAATGTCGTCCTTGTTCTTGGCGTAGTAGTAGAGCACCGGCTTGGATACGCCCAAGCGGGCAGCGAGGCTGTTGACCGACGTTTGATGGTAGCCGTCTTCGGCGAACACCAATGCGGCCTTATGCAAAATCTCCATGCGCCGGGCCTCGAAGGCCGCCGCGCGGTCGATGGGGGGTTTCGGGGAGCTTCCAGCACGGGCCATGTGGATATATTACCGATTGGTAGGGTTGCGCGCTCGGGAAACTCGCTAACGCAGCAATTCGAGGGATTTCTTGACAGCCAGGGTACCCGCGCCCATTATTACCTACCGCTCGGTAGGACCAACTCAATTAGCCTTTTGAAGGAACAGCAATGAACCGTGACGTCGTGATCGCAGGCGTGGGCATGATTCCCTTTACCAAGCCCAGCGCCAGCGAGGCCTATCCGAAGATGGCGGCCACCGCAACGCATGTAGCGCTTAAGGATGCGCGCGTGGATTACTCGCTGATCGAGCAGGCTTACGTCGGCTACGTGTACGGCGATTCGACCGCGGGTCAACGCGCGCTCTACGAGGTGGGCATGACGGGTATTCCCATCATCAACGTCAACAACAATTGTTCCACCGGCTCGACCGCGTTATTCCTGGCCCGTCAAGCGGTGGCCAGCGGCAGCGCCGAATGCGTGCTCGCCTTAGGCTTCGAGCAAATGACACCCGGCGCCATCGGTTCAGTGTTCAAGGACCGGCCGACGCCCTTTGAGCGATTCGATGCCGCGACCGACGATCTTGTCGGCCAAACCGACCTGCCGGTGGCACTGCGCTACTTTGGCGGCGCGGGCCTTGCGCACATGAAGGAATTCGGCACCAAGTTATCGACCTTCGCCAAGATCCGCGCCAAGGCCAGCCGTCATGCCGCCCATAATCCGATGGCCGTATTTCGCAGCGTGATCACGGCCGAGGATGTACTGGCCTCGCCGGCACTGTGGCCGGACGTGATGACCCGCTTGATGGCCTGTCCGCCCACCTGCGGCGCGGCCGCCGCCGTGGTGTGCTCATCCGAGTTTGCCAAGCGGCACGGTCTCGATGGTCGCATCCGCATCAAAGCGCAGGCCATGACCACCGACAAACCCGTCACCTTCGAATCGCGCGACATGCGCGAAGTGGTGGGGTTCGGCATGGCTCAGGATGCCGCGCGTCAGGTGTACGAAGCCGCGGGCATCGGAGCTGAGGATGTGGATGTGGTCGAACTGCACGACTGTTTTGCGCAGAATGAACTGATCAGCTATGAAGCGTTGGGACTGTGTCCGCGCGGCGGCGCCGAGAAGTTCGTCGACGACGGCGACAACACCTACGGCGGCAAGTACGTCACGAACCCTTCGGGCGGGCTGCTGAGCAAGGGACACCCCTTGGGCGCGACCGGTCTTGCGCAATGCACCGAGCTGGTCCATCAGTTGCGCGGCAGTGCCGAGCAGCGGCAAGTCGCGGGTGCGCGCCTGGCGTTGCAGCACAATCTCGGCCTTGGCGGTGCGTGCGTGGTGACGCTGTACGAGCGCGTGAACGCCTGATGATCGACAAAAACTGGATCGGTCAGGAACTGCCGGAATCGGTGTTGCCCATCGAGCGCACCCGTTTGCAGTTCTTCGCCAAGGCGACTGGGGAAACCCGGGCGGAGTATCTGGACGTGGCGGCCGCGCGGGCTGCCGGATATGCGGACTTGCCGGCGCCGCCGACCTTTCTGTTTGCGGCTGAACTCGATTCGGGCGTGTCGAACCAGCTGCTGAGCGATTTAGGGATCCCCCTGTCAAAGTTGTTGCACGGTGAGCAAAGCTTCACCTACTACAAACCCGTATGTGCCGGCGACACCGTCACCGTGAGATCGACCATCAGTGACGTGTACGAAAAGAAAAACGGCGCGTTGGAATTCGTGGTCAAGGATTCACGGGCGACGAACCAACACAATGAGCTGGTGGCCGAGCTGCGCTGCGTCCTGGTTTGCCGTCACTGAGGTTTTTTCCATGTCCGTTAACTTCAATAGCCTGAAAATCGGTCAGGAACTGCCGCCGCTGTTCATACCGCCGGTCGACCGGACCATGGTGGCCTTGTTTGCGGGCGCCTCGGGCGATCACAACCCAATTCACATCGACGTTGATTTTGCGCGCCGCTCAGGCATGCCGGACGTGTTTGCCCAAGGCATGCTGGGGATGGCGTGGGTCGCGCGGCTGATCACGCAATGGGCTCCGCAATCCGCTTTGCGGCGCCTCGAGGTTCGCTTCATGGGGATCACGCATCTTGGCAATGCAATGACCTGCGGCGGCCGGGTGCGCGAGAAGCTCGAGCTCAATGGCGAATACTGCGTGCGCATCGAGCTGCAGAGTTGCAATCAATTTGGCCAAACCAAGATCGTCGGCGATGCCGTGGTCGCGCTGTCTTCAACATCAGGAATCGCATGACAAAGAAACTCGACGGCAAGGTAGCGCTGATCACCGGCTCGGGCCGGGGTATCGGGCGCTCCATCGCGCTCAAACTGGCGAGCGAAGGGGCGCGCATCGTCGTCAATGATCTGGACTCGGAGCCGGCCCAGGAAACGGTCAGCGAAATCATTGCCCAAGGGGGCGCGGCGGTGGCTTGCGTCGGCAACGTCACGGCACCGGATTTCGCGGAGCGCTTCGTCAACAAGGCGGTCTGCGCCTATCAAGGCATCGACATCATCGTCAACAATGCCGGATACACCTGGGACAGCGTGATCCAGAAGATGACCGACGAGCAGTGGTACGCCATCATCGACTGCCACCTGACCGCGCCATTTCGCATCTTGCGCGCCGCACAACCCGTGATCCGCGCCTTGAGCAAGGCCGAGGCGCAGAATGATCAACGCGTGATGCGCAAGGTCGTGAATATTTCCTCGGTCGCCGGCCTGTTTGGCAACGCCGGGCAAAGCAATTACTCCACCGCCAAGGCGGGTATCGTGGGACTCACGCAGACATTGGCCAAGGAGTGGGGGAGGATGAACGTCACGGTCAATTGCGTGGCCTATGGGTTCATCAAAACGCGCTTGACCTCGAGTGCGGCCGGCGAGACGACGGCGCATATCGATGGCCGCGACATCAAGGTGGGCATCAATCCGGATCTGATGGCCTCGCTCGAGCGCGGCATTCCGCTGGGGCGCGGCGGTACCCCGGACGAAGCCGCCGGTGCGGTGTACCTGTTTTGCATTCCCGAATCCGACTATGTGAGCGGGCAGACGCTGATGTGCAGCGGCGGCCTGACGGGAATCTAACCGATGTTGCCGCAGCTCTACCGTCATCAATGGATGGACGAGGACGTTGAGTCCTTCCGCGATCAGGTGAGACGCTATGTGGCGTCCGCCATGGCGCCCAATCTAGAGGCGTGGCGGCGCCAAGGGTTCATCCCGCGCGAGGTGTGGCGTCCCTTCGGTGAGCTGGGTTTCATGCTCCCCGAACTCAGCGAAGAGTACGGCGGCGGCGGTGCGACGCTCGCGTATCAGTTGGTGGTGCAGGATGAGTTGGCCAAAGCGGAGATGCCGGCCAACACGGCGGTGCACACCATCGCAGCGCACTACATTCTAGATTACGGCACCGAGGCGCAGAAACGTCGTTGGCTGCCGAAGCTTGCCAGCGGCGAAATGCTCGCGGGCATCGCCTTGACCGAGCCGGGTTGCGGCTCGGACTTAAAGTCCCTGCGCACCAGCGCCAAGCGCGAGGCAGGACGCTTTGTCATCAATGGCGCCAAGACCTTCATCACCAATGGGTTCAGCGCGAATCTGTTGGTGGCCGCGGTGCGCACCGGTGATGCCGGCAGCCGCGGCGTGTCCCTGATCGTCCTTGAAACCGAAGGGCTGGCAGGATTTCGCGTCGGACGGCGGCTCGAGAAGCTGGGTCAGCATGCCTCCGACACCGCCGAATTGTTTTTCGACAACGTGAGCGTGGCCGAAGATCAA
This sequence comes from uncultured Steroidobacteraceae bacterium, assembly GCA_964657675.1. Taxonomy (GTDB): domain Bacteria; phylum Pseudomonadota; class Gammaproteobacteria; order Steroidobacterales; family Steroidobacteraceae; genus Bog-1198. Next base: position 9,214 of record CAZZWE010000018.1, on the reverse strand, counting down.
CTGCTGGGCGAGGTGGAAGGCCACGGTTTCCGGCAACTCATGAGCCAGCTGCCGTATGAACGGGTGATGCTGGCGGTGCCGGCGGCCGCCGTGATCGAGCGCGCGGTTGAGCTCACGATTGAATATTGCAAACAGCGCAAAGCGTTCGGGCAGTCGATTGCCGATTTTCAAAACACCCGATTCAAGCTGGCCGAATGTGCCACCACGGCTCACGTGGTACGCAGCTTCGTGAATGACTGTATCCAGCGTCTGCTCGATGGGACGTTGGACGACGAGGCCGCCTACATGGCCAAGTGGTGGTGCTCGGAACAACAATGCAACGTCACCGATGAATGCCTGCAGTTGTTCGGCGGCTATGGCTACATGGTGGAATATCCCATCGCACGTCTGTACGCCGACTCGCGCGTGCAGCGGATTTACGGCGGCACCACCGAGATCATGAAAGACCTGATTGCTCGAAAATTGTTTGAGTAGATGAATCTTCAAGACTGCGGCGGGGAGGCGGCATGTCGGCAACCAAACTTCGGGTTTTTGTAGCGCTGTGTACGCTATCGGGCCTCTTTTTAGATGGCTGTTCGGGCGCTCCCGGCGGTGAAGCCGACGCCTGCCTAAGACTTAAGGATCTGCCTCTCGCACATACGCAGATCGTCGCAGCGAAGTTTCATGCCGCCGGCCACGACCTGTCCTGGAAGACCGTGCCGTTCGGCATTCCTTGGTTCAAGGTTCCCGCCTCCTGCCGCGTGACGCTGGTGCTCACACCGACCTCGGATTCGCACATCGAGTCCGAGGTGTGGATGCCGACCGCGGGTTGGAATGGACGGCTTTGGTCCGTGGGCAATGGCGGCCTCGCGGGCGCCATCGATGAAATCAGCATGCGGCTGGCGCTGAGCCGCGGCTACGCCACCGCGGCCACGGATACCGGGCACAAAGCCGGAGACAAGGAAGGCGGCTGGGCACTGAATCATCCGGAGAAGATTGCTGATTTTGGCTGGCGCGCCATTCACGAGACTGCGGTGACGGCGAAGGCGTTGATACAGGCGCTGAACGGCAAGCCGCCGGCATTCTCGTATTTTGCGTCCGGCTCGAATGGCGGACGCGAAGCCTTGATCGAAGCGCAGCGATTTCCCGAGGACTACGACGGCATCCAAGCCGGTGCTCCGGCCTTCGAGGGCAGCAACAACGTGGTGTCCGGCAGTTGGATGGAACAACAATTGTTGAAGACCGAGGCGTCGTGGATACCGAAGTCGAAGCTCAAGGCCATCCAAGCTGCGGCGCTGGCTTCCTGCGATGAATTGGATGGCTTGAAAGACGGCTTGATCGATGATCCGCGGCGGTGCACACCCAATCCAGACGCCCTGGTCTGCAAGGGCGCCGAGACCGACCGTTGTTTGAACCCGGAACAAGTGGCATCGCTGAAGGCGCTGTACGAAGGTCCGGGGGGCGAGGATCCCGCGCATTTTCGTTACTACGGATTCGAGCCGGGCGGTGAAGTGGGTTGGGGTGACTGGTCGTTGTCGGGCGGTCCGCGCAAAAGCGTGTTGTATCAGTTCGCCATCGAATTTCATCGCAACATCATCGACAGCGATCCGACCTGGACGTTGGACCAATTCGACATCAGCCACGACAGCAATGATGCCGATGAGCGCATGGGCGCCGTCTACGATGCCCGCGATCCGGACTTGAGCCGTTTCGCCGCCCGCGGCGGCAAGCTCATCCTGTATCACGGCTGGTCCGATCAAGCGTTGCAGCCGCGCCTGACCATCGACTACTACCAGCGCATTCAAGCCGCCGTCGGCGCGGACGCGGCGGCGAAATTCGTGGTGTTGTACATGGTTCCGGGCATGGCGCATGTATTCGCCGGGGATGGGCCCAATGCATTCGGCCAGGCGATGGCGCCCGCAGCGAGCGCCTCGGCGGCGAACAACATTGGCAGCGCGTTGATCGCCTGGGTGGAGAAAGGGGAAGCACCTGGGCCGATTGTCGCCGGCAAGTACAACAACGATTTCAAGGCCGTGCTGGTGCCGGAGGACATGACCGCCGTGCGGACGCGGCCCTTGTGCCTGTATCCGCAGGTGGCGCGCTTTAGCGGCAAGGGCAGCATCGAGGATGCGAAAAACTTCAGTTGTTCGGCGCCCTCCTCGGATACGGGGGCATGACATGCGACTGACCATGGGCCTTGTGCAATCGGCGACGCATCACCCCACTCGCGCGGCGACGGTGTTCGAGAATCAAACGCGCAGCTATGCCGAAGTCCTCGACCGTGTCGCCCGACTGGCCTCCGGGTTGACGGCACTCGGCGCCCAGCCCGGGGATCGCATCGCGATTCTGGGGCTCAATTCCGATGCCTATTACGAGGCGTACTACGCCATCCTCTGGGCAGGGTGCCTCGCCGTTCCCTGCAATACCCGCTGGGCGGTGGCCGAGCATCGCGCCGCGCTCGACGACTGTGAACCGCGATTGCTGTTCGTCGATCAGCATTTCGTTCGGGTGTTGGAGGAACTGCCGTCCGACTTGCGGGAACGCAGCGTTTTCATGGGCAGCGCTCGGGGCCCCTCCACCGCTGAGGAAATGATCGGCAATTCAGCGCCATCACCCGACCATGACGGCGGTGGTGATAGGCCCGCGGCGATTTTCTATACCGGGGGCACCACCGGCACCGCCAAAGGCGTCGTCCTGTCTCACGATAATCTCATCATCAACTTTCTGGCGGCGGCGGCACTGGAACCGCATGCGCAGGACGGCGTTTATTTGCACGTGGCGCCGATGTTTCACCTGGCGGATGCCACCATGCTGTTCGGCCACACCTTGCTGGCCGGCACCCATGTGATCGTGCCGCGCTTCGATCCGGCCCTGGTCATCGACACCATCAAAAATTGCGGTGTGAACTCGCTGCTGTTGGTGCCCACCATGATCGGCATGCTGGATCAATACCTGCGGGAAGCGCCGCAAACGCTGTCCCAGGTGCGGCGCCTGACCTATGGAGCGTCGCCGATCTCCGAGACGCTGATGAAGCGCGCGTTGCTGATGTTTCCGAATGCGCGCATCGTCCAAGCCTATGGGCAGACGGAGCTGTCGCCCGTGGCCACCTATCTGCTGCACGAGAATCATGTCGGCAGCGCGCCGCATGAAGCAAAATTACGCTCTGCCGGGAGAGCGATTCCGGGCGTTGAACTGCGAATCGTCGATCCCGAGTTGCAAACATTGCCAACCGGAGCGGTCGGAGAGATATGGGTCCGCGGTCCCAATGTCATGCAGGGCTACTGGCGCAAACCGGAGCTCACCGCGGAAACCATCGTCGATGGATGGGTGCGCACCGGCGATGCCGGATATCTGGACGCGCAAGGCTTTCTCTTTCTGGTCGATCGCGTCAAAGACATGATCGTGACCGGCGGAGAGAACGTGTACTCGGCGGAAGTTGAAAACGCCTTGAGTCAGCATCCGGCCGTGCTCGAATGCGCGGTGATTGGCGTTCCAGACGATCGATGGGGGGAACGCGTGCATGCCGTGCTGCGCTTCAGGCCCGGTAATGCCGCCACCGAAGAGGAACTCACCGTTCACTGCACCAAGCTGATCGCCAATTACAAACGGCCGAGAAGCTTCGAATTTCGCAGCGAGCCGCTGCCATTGTCGGGCGCCGGAAAAATCCTCAAAGTCGAACTGCGCAAGAGTTATTGGGGTAGTGCAGGACGTGCCGTCAATTAATACGGGACCTCTCGCCGGCGTTCGAGTGGTCGAGTTCGCCAGCATCGGACCCGGTCCGCACTGCTGCATGTTGCTGTCGGACATGGGCGCCGAGGTGTTGCGCATCACCCGTTCGGGCAGTAGCGGCTGGCCCAATCCCATCGTTGATCGGGGCCGGCACAGCATCGAGTTGGATTTGCGCAGCGAGGCCGGTCGTGGTCGCGCCGTAGACGCCCTGAGGCTTGCCGACGTGGTGGTAGAAGGATACCGGCCCGGCGTAATGGAACGATTGAGACTGGGGCCGGCGGACATGCTGGCGCTCAACCCGCGCTTGATTTACGGCCGCGTAACCGGTTGGGGTCAGAGCGGAGCGCTCGCCAAAACCGCCGGGCATGACATCAATTTCATCGCGTTGAGCGGCGCATTGCGAGCGATCACGGGCTCTGATGGTCAGCCGGTTGCGCCGTTGAATTTGGTGGGTGACTTCGGCGGAGGTTCTTTATATCTGGCGCTCGGAGTCGTGGCTGCGCTGTGGGAACGAGAGCGTTCAGGCAAGGGCCAGGTGGTTGACGCCGCCATCATCGATGGCGTGGCCTCGATGATGACCACCGTTGCGGGTCTGATGACCTCGGGGCGCAGCAGCTTGGAGCCTGAGCACAACCTATTGGGAGGACGGGCGCCTTTCTACCGGTGCTACGAATGCGCGGACGGCAAATATTTGTCGGTGGGGCCGATCGAGCCGGCCTTCTACGCGCAGCTGTTGGAAAAAATCGGCGCGCCGGCGGCGCTGGCCCAAAGCGGGGGCGACCGCGCCGTGTGGAGCGAGCATGCGAACGCGTTAGCAGGACTGTTCAGATCCAGAACTCGTGATCAGTGGTGCGACATTCTCGAGGGCAGCGATGCGTGCGTCGCGCCAGTCCTGACTTATGCCGAATCTTTGCAGCATCCGCATTTGACGGCGCGCGCAACCTATGTGGACGTCGATGGCGTCGCGCAGGCGGCGCCGGCGCCGCGCTTTTCGCGCACGCCGGGAACGATCCAAGAAACCGGCGATGGCAACACGCTGCTCGAACGATGGCGCGCCGCCGTGGCCGCGGATTAAGGAATGACTATGCCCAAGCCCATGCCTTTCAAGATTCGCGCCATGTTTGGCGTGGCCAGTTTTCTGATGAAATTGGGACTTGCACCGACGCCGGCGAAGGTGCTGGAGAAAACCCACGCGCAGCGACTGACGGGTAAACCGCCTGGCTTCGCCTGCGGTCCCGGCGATCAGAGCATTCGTACCTGGGATGTCATGGTGCAGGGCCGCGGCGGTCCGATTCCGGTGCGCGTCTATGCGCGCCCCGATCTCAAAGCCGGCGCGCCAGGCTACCTGTTCATTCATGGCGGCGGCTTCGTCAATTTTGGTTTGGAGTTTACCGACTACGTGCAGCGTGGACTCGCGGCCCGCACCGGCTGTGTGGTGGTCGGCCTGTCTTATCGGCTTGCGCCTGAACATCCCTTCCCGGCGGGACTCGAGGATTGCCAGGATGTGCTGCGCTGGATGGCCGACACACGGCCGCAGGGCATGGACGGCGAACGAATAGCGGTGGGCGGCGAGAGTGCGGGCGGCAACCTGACCGTGGCTTTATCGCTGTGGGCGCGCGACAACGCGGCACCGCGGATCTCGCATCAAGCCATCATCTACCCGTTTACCGATGCCACCCTCAGCACGTTGGATTGGGACAACGCCAGGATGCCCGGCGTCGATCGTTCCGCCGGCGAGTTCATGGTCAGGGTGTATGCCGGCGAGCAGCACGCGGCGAATCCGCTGTTCAGCATTGCGCACGCGGAGCTTCGAGGCTTGCCGCCGGCACTGGTGGTGTCCTGTGAGTACGATCCGCTGCGTTCCGACGGCATTAAATTTGCGCAGTTGTTGAAAGATGCCGGCGTACAGACCGTACACACCCACTACGACGACATGCCGCACGGCTACTTGCTGTTTCCCAAGCTGACCCGCACCGCCGATGATTCGCTCGATCAAATTGCCGCCGAGGCGATGCGCTACCTGAAGGCCTAAACGCCCAAGTGCCGGTCGAAAAACCGGGTGATGACTCGGTAGGCCGCTTGGGATTCCGGTAATTCGGGGTAGATTAAAAATGCATGCCACATACCTTCGTACACGTGCAGTTCTGCATCAACGTGGGCTTCGACCAGCAGGGCATGACTGTGCACCACCGAGCTCATCGCGAAATCTCGGCTGCCGGTGATGAGCAGCGTGGGCGGAAAGCGCGTCAGCAACGCGGGCGATTCGCCGGCAAACACCAGCGGATCGCTCAAGTTGGCGCCGGCAAAGTAGGGCAGCGACTTGGCCGACAGAGGATCGTCCGAGAACGGCTGACCGGACAACGGGGCGCCGAGATACGCCGAGTCGCCCTTGATATCCAGCACCGATCCGCAAAATGTTCCAATGGCGCCGGGCACGGGCTGCGCATGGGACGCAAGCCACGCCACCGATTCGGCGGTGAGAATCCCGCCCGCCGAACAGCCGTAAATACCGATGTTCTTCGCTGGGTAGTGTTTGAGCAGTGCGGCATACACCGCGGCCACATCTTCACTCGCCGCCGGGAACCTGTTTTCTGGCGCTTCGCGATAGTTGACGGTAATCACCCTGATGCGTCCGATGCTGGCAATGGGAATGGACTCGACCAGACCGCCCTCGTGGGCTCCCCACATGAAGGCGCCGCCGTGCAAATTGATCAGCACCCGGGTTTTATTGCGTGCCGCAATTCCCTGCGAAGGCGTGACGCTGTCGACCGCGACACCGCCGAGGCGCTCCGACTTGATCGCCACGGCGTAGCGCTGTTGCATCTGCTGCGAGAGATCCAGATTGAAAGCGTCGTAATATTTTCGTTGCTCCGCGATGGAGCTGCCCGGCGGTGGCCCCGAGGGCGTCGCGATCATGGCGGAAAATTTTGATCGCGCGGCGTCGGAAGCAAGCGCGGAGTAGGGGATGGCTGCGCCGGTGATATGGACGGTGCCGGGCGACTCGGCTGCGCCCGCGCTCGTGCAGAGCAGCACGAGGCCTGCGATGAGTCGCTTCATCGGGATCGAATCGTGACGCTTTGCGGCTCGTCGACCACCTTGAGAGGAAAGGCCTTCTCGAGGCTCTCGAGCCACCCGGGAACATCGTCGCGCAACACGGTGCCGGTGATCATGAGGTCTCCCAGTGACGGATCATCGACGGCGATGGGTTTCGGTGCGTAGCGATTGACGTCCACCAGCACCCGGCTGAGCGGCTCGCTTTGAAACGCCAGGCGTCCGTTCTGCCAGCCGACCGGCATGGTGACGCTGTCGATGGCTTTGCCGGCCGCTGCCCTCACGCCCAACGAGATTTCTTCCCCGGCATCCAGTTGACGTTTTTGCTCGGGTTCGGAGGTTTGATTTTTCGGCGGGCCCGCGGCGACGACGACCCGGCCTTCGATGACGGCAATCACCACTTGATCAGCGGCGCGGTTGACGCTGAATTCGGTGCCCACGGCGGTCACCGAGGCATCGCCGCTGCGGACGGTGAACGGGCGGCGCGGGTCCTTCGCAACGGCAAAGAACGCTTCGCCACGAATCAGGTCGACGCGCCGATAGTCGGAGCCGAGTCTGATCTCGAGGCGCGTATTGGCGCCCAGGTTCACGCGCGACCCATCGGCGAGTATGAACGCTTGATTTTGACCGCGCGGGGTTTGCAGGACATAGCCCGAAGCCGTCGTTCCAACAATGAGCCAATAGCCGATCGCCGCGCCGACCAGACTAGCGGCCATCAAGGGAACCGCCCAACGCGGCAGCGTCGTCACGCGCCGTCGTTTCAGCCAGCTGGACACCGCCACCGACCCGTCGTAGCGATCGCGTTGTTCGTGGACTGAAGGCGCGGGCAAGGTGAGGGGAATGGCATCGAGCGCATCCCACACCTCGGCGATGCGTGCATAGGCGGCCGCGAACTTCGGCCGCTGCGCCATGAGATGCTGCCACTCCATGGTCTGCTCGACGGTCACCTCCCCGTCATGCAGCCGCGCGAACCAATCCGCGGCCTCGGCGTAGGTTTCGTCGTATTCGGGATCCTGATCGAATTGGCTACTCACTGCGCGCTTCCTCATCCATTTTTGCCCGGCAATACAACAAAGCGCGTACCACGTAGGTGCGGACCATTCGCGGCATCAAGCCCATTTCCTTGGCGACGGCATCAAAATCCATGCCGTAGCAGCGATTCAGCAAGAACGCGCGCTGACACTTGGGTGGCAGGCCGCGCAAAATGTGCTGCAGTCGTTCGATCTCCTGGGCACCGGCAACGCCGCGTTCCGGAGTTCGGGTATCGACGAATTCGTGAAACAGCGGCTGCTGCAACGCGCGGCCGTGGACTTGATTGCGGCGCAGTCGATCCAGTGCCAGGTTAGCGGCCGTCTGAAACAAAAACGCGCGCAGATAACTGACGGCGCCCGGCTCGTGCAGGCTCAAGAGACGCACGTAGGCTTCCTGGGCCACATCCCGCGCCTCTTGCGGCGAACGCAACTTGGTCTGCAAAAATCGCAGCAGCGCTTGGTTGTGCTCGCGAAACAGCCGCTCGATCAGCTCGCCGTGAGCCAATTGCTCAGCTTCCTCGCTGCTGTCCGCCGGTTTGTCGTTCTGCATCATTCGATACTAAGACGAAGAACTCAGGTCATTTTGCATTTTTTAGGTGATCTTCGAATTTGGAGTGCAATTTAGCAGGGGCAGTTCGTCATACGCTGGTCGAATAACTAATGTCTACCGGGGGGAATGATGGCCATTCGCATCGCGAATCTGTTGCTGGCAGCGCTTTTCTTGTTATCCACTACCTGGGCACAACCCGCCTGGTCAGCCAGCGGTTTGACGAGCGTGGCGCGCTTCGCCATTCCAGCCGGCGCGCTGCCCGGTGCACTGCATATGTTCACCGAGCAATCAGGCATTCAGGTGACCAGCCCATCCGACTTGGTCGACATGAAGCAATCAGCCGGCGTGTCGGGCGAATTGCCCGCCGCACAAGCGCTGACCCAATTGCTGATGGGCACCCAGCTCGAATTCGACGCGATCGATTCTCGCACGGTCAGTATTCATCGAGTGGGTCATGCGGCCGCCACCGGT
>CAZZWE010000018.1:0-393 GCA_964657675.1 uncultured Steroidobacteraceae bacterium | reverse complement strand
GCTGTCGCGCCACGGCCCCTCCTTGACCGCCTTGCGCACCGCGTCCACGGCGCCGGTAGGCGCGACCGTTACCGATGCCACGCCGGTGGCGGGCACCACGGGCATCGCGGAAACTTCCGAAGGGACGCTGGAGGAAGTGGTGGTGACGGCGCGCCGGCGCGAAGAGCGGGCGCAAGCGGTGCCGGCTTCGATCACGGCCTACTCACCCGGGACAGCCGGACACGCACCGCCGACTTGGTGGTCGCCCATCTCAGCGTCGCGTACGGCCGGCCGGAAGTGGCAAACCTGGATCAGTCAGCGACGACCCGGAGCCCCGACCAGGGGATGTGAGGCATCTGGTAGTAGTCCCAGGGGGCGCCCAGAGCCGGGTAGGGATTCGCTTGGGTTCCGGTC
>CAZZWE010000017.1:0-44619 GCA_964657675.1 uncultured Steroidobacteraceae bacterium | reverse complement strand
CGCGCTTCGCGCACGACACCAATTCGGCGCGCCGCAACGTCTCGAAGGTCCCACCGGCGAATTGAATGAGCTGTCGTTGCACGGCCGCGGGGTCTTTGCCTGCATCAGTCCCTGGAATTTCCCGTTGGCAATTTTCGCGGGTCAAATCACTGCGGCGCTCGCGGCCGGCAATGCCGTGGTGGCCAAACCGGCCGAGCCGACGCCGCTGGTTGCCGCGCGCTTTGTCCGGTTGCTCCATGAGGCGGGTGTGCCGGTGAACGCGCTCCACTTGGCGCCGTCTCCGGGACGTGTGTTTGGCGAGGTAGCCTTCGCGCATGAGGCCTTGTCCGGTGTGGCCATGACCGGATCAACGGCGACGGCGTTGACCATCAATCGGGCGCTGTCGGCTCGCAACGGCGCCATTGTCCCGTTGATCGCCGAAACCGGCGGCTTGAACGCGATGATCGTCGATTCGACTGCCTTGCCAGAACAGGTGGTTGATGACGTGGTGAGTTCCGCCTTCATGAGCGCGGGCCAGCGCTGTTCGGCGCTGCGCCTGCTGTTTTTGCAAGAAGAGATTGCCGACGTCGTGTTGGAAATGATTGCCGGCGCTATGGACGAATTGCGTATCGGAAATCCTGCGGACTTTTCCGTCGATGTCGGGCCGGTCATCACCCGCGCGGCGGCACAGGGCCTGGAGCGTCATGCCGAGCGTATGCGCGCGGAAGCGCGGATCTTAAAAGTTTGCCCGTTGGGCGAGCTGCAGTCGCGTGGCAGTTTTTTTGCGCCGCACTTGATCGAATTGAAAAATGCCGCGCAACTAACACGCGAGGAATTTGGACCCGCATTGCATGTGGTGCGCTACCGTTCTGCGGATGTGCAGCAGGTGCTGCGCGACATCAGGGCCAGTCACTACGGCCTTACCCTGGGCGTGCAAACCCGGCTCGAATCTTTTTGGCAACAAATTTTTGCCGCCACCGCCATCGGCAACACCTATGTGAATCGCAATATGATCGGCGCTGTGGTTGGTGTGCAGCCCTTCGGCGGCACTGGGCTTTCAGGGACCGGCCCCAAAGCGGGCGGCCCACACTATTTGTCGCGATTTGCCAACGAACGTACCCTCACCGTGAATACGACCGCGACTGGCGGCAATGCGGCGCTGCTGAATCTGGGTACGTAGGATTTTCCAGTAGGGTCCGTCAGCAAGAGACTACCGCGGGCCCCAAGCGGCTACTACAGCCTCAAAAAAACCGCCGGCATATGCTCAAGCCTCACTAACTTTCCGGAGGTTCCCATGGACGTCAATTATGTATCACGCGATACCTATGGCATGTACAAGGACTCGAGAGTGAATGGGCCGGGGCCCCAATTGATGGGAGCGGACACCTTGCTCGGCAACGATGTGTATAACCGGGCGGAGGAAAACTTAGGCTCGATCAAGGAATTCATGATCGACATGCGTTCGGGGCGCGTTGCTTATGCGGTGTTGTCCTTCGGCGGATTTTTAGGGATGGGCGATCGGTTGTTTGCTGTTCCTTGGCAGGCGCTGAAACTCGATACCACGGCCCATCGTTTTATCCTCGATGTATCGAAAGAGACCCTTAAAGATGCGCCGGGATTCGATAAGAATCATTGGCCTTCAATGGCCGACCCGAGTTGGATAATGGGCGTCAACAAGTTCTACGGAACGACGGACTATCGAAGCGAGGCAGAGTATCGCAACGAACCGCATTAACTGTCAGTAAAATCCTACATGCTGCGGGTGACGGGCGCGCGATACGCGCGCTCGTCCTTTTGTCGTAGAATTTTGGGCTCGTCCGGCGCACGTCCCCCTTGAATGAACAATAAGTCTAACTCGCAGGATTCCCTCAGCACCGCACGCACGACTTTGCCCATGCCACTGAAGACACTGGCAGGGTTTTTACTGGCGGTGGTGGCCGTCTTGATCGTTGCGGTGTTGAGCTATCAGTCGCTCCAGACGACCGTGACGAGTTCGCAAAATCTAGCCAAGACCATCGAGGTCCTGGCACAGCTCGATGGATTGCTGTCCACGTTGAAGGATGCTGAAACCGGGCAACGCGGCTATCTGCTCACGGACAACGATACCTATCTGGAACCCTACACGGACGCCAAAGCAGCCGTTCCCAATGAAATCCGGGCCATGCGCGGCTTGCTCGCGGACCGTCCGGAACAATTGCGGCGCCTGGAAACCCTCGAGAATTTTGCCACGGTCAAAATGGCAGAATTGGATTCGACCGTCGTTGCGCAGCAGGCAGGCCAGCATGAAAAGGCACTGGCCATCGTCAATACCGACCGTGGCAAGATCTACATGGACCGCATTCGAGCCACGGTGTCCGAAATGGCTAGCTTCGAGCGGCAGCTGATCGCGCAGCGGGGCCGGGAGACTACCTCCGCGGCGACCTTGTCGCTGGCGGTCACTTGGGGCGGCTCGGCCCTGCTGCTGGTATTGATCGCGGGCGCGATGGTTGTTGCCTCCCGCGATTACCGCGCCGCGCAGGCGCAAGCGTGGATACGCGCCGGTCAAATGGGCTTGAGCGAAACCATGCAGGGCGACCAGCCGCTCGACAAATTGGGCGGCAGACTATTGTCCTTCATCGCCGGCTATACCGGTGCGCAGGTGGGTGCTGTTTACATCGCCGAGGCTGGCCGCTTCCGGCGTTTCGGCGGCTATGCCATTCCTCCCGGGCAGCTCGATGAGTTGCGGCCCGGTGATGGCTTGCTCGGCCAAGCGGTGCGCGACAACCGCTCGCTGCGAATCCGCGACGTGCCGGCCGGCTATCTGCCCATCGTCTCGGCCGTGGGCCAGGGCACTCCTGCAGAATTGCTCATCGTGCCTGCAAGCATCGATGGTGTGGTGCAGGCCGTCCTGGAATTGGGATTCTTCGGCGCCACCCGTGAAGAGCAGCGCGACTTGCTGTCGCGCTCATCCGAGAACGTAGCGGTCGCGGTGCGTGCCGCGAAAGACCGGCAGCGTTTGGAAGAATTGTTGCAGGAGACCCAGCAGCAGGCCGAGGAATTGCAGGCGGGGCAGGAAGAGCTGCGGGTCAGCAACGAGGAACTCGAAGAGCAGGGCCGAGCCCTGCGGGAATCGCAGGCGAACCTCGAAACCCAGCAGGCCGAACTCGAGCAAATCAACTCACAGCTCGAAGAGCAAACGCAGTTGCTCGAAAACCAGAAGGACGCCTTGGCGAAAGCGCATGACGTGCTGACCGCGCGCTCCGATGAGCTGCAGAAAGCCAATGAGTACAAGAGCGAATTTCTCGCCAACATGAGCCATGAGCTGCGTACGCCGCTCAACAGCACATTGATCCTGGCCAAACTGCTGGCGGACAACAAAGACGGCAACCTGACCGATCAACAGGTGAAGTTCGCGCAGACGATTTCCTCAGCCGGCAACGACTTGTTGGTGCTCATCAATGACGTGCTCGATTTGTCGAGGATCGAAGCGGGCAAGGTCGATTTGTCGATCGAGACCACCCCGATCGCAGCCGTCGTGGATTCTGTGCTGAAGACTTTCCAGCCCATCAGCTCGCAGAAGCAAATTGGCTTTGATTGGATCATCGAACCCGGTGTGCCTGAGTCCATCGAGACGGATCCGCAGAGGCTGGGTCAGATTCTCAAGAATCTGTTGTCCAATGCCTTCAAGTTCACCGAGCACGGCGAAGTCGGATTTCGAGTGTCGGCGCCGAACCCGGGCTTCGTGTCGTTCGCCGTGCGTGATACCGGCGTGGGGATCGCCGCGCATCAACAGGACGTCATTTTCGAAGCCTTCAGGCAGGCCGACGGCAGCATCCACCGCAAGTTCGGCGGCACGGGGCTGGGACTGTCGATATCGCGCGACTTGGCGACCTTGCTGGGCGGGGGCATCACCGTCCAAAGTGAAGTCGGTGTGGGCAGCCTATTTACGCTGACCATCAAGACCCGCGCCGACGCGGCATCAGCGGGGGTCACCGCTCCCGCACCGGCGGCGCTCACTGCGGTGGTGTCGAGTGCGCCGAGTGCGCAACCGCGTACCGTTCGAGCGGCCGCTGAGCCCATTGCGGATGACCGCGGATCCATCGCCTCCGGCGGCCGCGTGATCTTGCTGGTGGAAGATGATTTGTCATTCGCTGCCATCGTGCGCGACCTGGTGCGGGAAATGGGATTCCAATGCATTGCCGCCAATTCGGCCAGCGAGGGATTGGAAGCGGCCGCGCGCTATCTGCCGAGCGCCATATTGCTCGATATCAATCTGCCGGATCACTCTGGCCTCGGCGTGCTTGACCGCCTGAAGCGGGACCCTGCGACGCGGCACATTCCGGTGCATGTCATTTCCGGCGCGGACTATAAGCGTGAGGCCATGGAACTGGGTGCCGTAGGGTATGCGCTTAAACCCACGAGGCGTGAGGAACTCATCGAGGCGCTGCGCCTGCTCGAAGCCAAGTTCGTGCAAAGCATGCGACACGTCCTGATCGTGGAGGACGATGCCCGTCAGCGCGACAGTATTCGCCAGCTGCTCACCAACGGCGATGTGCAAATCACGGCGGTGGCCACGGCGGGGGAAGCGCTCACGCATCTAAAAGCGTCGACGTTCGACTGTATGGTGGTCGATTTCAACCTGCCCGACTACAGTGGCTACGATCTGCTGGAAAAAATGTCGCAGCAGGAGGACGTGGCATTCCCGCCGGTCATCATTTATACCGGCCGTACGTTGACCCGTGAAGAGGAGCAGCGTCTGCGGCGGTACTCCAAGTCCATCATTATCAAGGACGCGCGATCGCCTGAGCGATTGTTGGATGAGGTCACGCTGTTCCTGCATCAGGTGGAGGCGAAGCTGCCGCCCGAGCGTCAACAAATGCTCAAGACCTCACGCAATCGGGAAAGTGCGTTGGAAGGCCGGCGTGTACTGGTGGTAGAGGATGACGTGCGCAACATTTTCGCGCTCTCGAGCGTGCTCGAGCCGAAAGGCGTGTCCATCGTCATTGCCCGCAACGGGCGCGAAGCTTTGAACGCGCTGGCCGGCGCATCGAAGCAGGGACCTGAGTCCATTGACCTCGTGCTGATGGATATCATGATGCCGGAGATGGACGGTCTGACGGCCATGCGCGAAATTCGCAAGAACTCCGACTGGAAGAATTTGCCCATCATCGCGCTCACCGCCAAGGCCATGGCGGATGACCACGACCGATGCCTCGAGGCCGGTGCGAACGATTACATCGCCAAGCCGCTGGATGTAGAGAAACTATTGTCGCTGGTGCGCGTGTGGATGCCGAAGTAGACAGCAGTCATGCGGCGGGACGCGAATTCGACATCGAATTCGACCTGATCATTGCTGCGATTTATCGCATGTATCACTACGATTTCCGCGACTATGCAGGCGCCTCGTTGCGCCGCCGCCTGCGTTCGGCCATGGTGCGGTTCGAATGCCGCACGCTGTCGCAGCTGCAAGACCGCGTGTTGCATGAGCCGGCGATATTTCGGCCGCTGCTCGATTTTCTCACCGTGCAGGTGAGCGAGATGTTTCGCGATCCCGGGTACTTTCGGGCGCTGCGCGAGCAGGTGATTCCCATCTTGCGGACCTATCCTTCCCTCAAAATATGGGTGGCTGGATGCAGCAGCGGCGAGGAGGCCTATTCGCTCGCCATCTTGCTGCACGAGGAGGGTCTGCTCGATAAAACCATTATCTACGCGACCGACATCAATCCGCAGACTTTGCAAACGGCGGCCGCCGGCGTTTACGATTTGTCGAGAATTGCCGGTTTTACCGCCAATCATCACAAATCCGGCGCGCGCTCCTCGCTGTCGGATTATTACACGGCGGCCTATGGGCGCGCGGTGTTCGATAAATCCTTGAAAGAACACATCGTGTTTTCAGATCACAGTTTGGCCACTGACAGTGTCTTTGCAGAAGTGCAGTTGGTGTCGTGCCGAAATGTGCTGATTTATTTCAATCGAGAGCTACAAGATAGGGCCATTGGCCTGTTTCGCGAGGCGCTGTGCAGGCAGGGATTCCTTGGCATAGGCGCTAAAGAATCGCTGCGCTTCTCCTCCGAGGCGGATCGTTTCCTGAACTTTGTACCCGTTGAACGGATCTACCAAAAGCGTGCTGAGCTATGAGATCGCTCAAGGACGTGGAGGCCGTGGTAATCGGTGCATCCGCGGGCGGCATCCAAGCCCTTTCGCAGGTGCTGCCGGCATTGCCTGCGACGATGCGGGCGCCGATTTTCATCGTATTGCACTTGCCGCGGGACAAGCCCAGCGTACTGGCGGAGATATTCGCCCGTAAGTGCGCTCTACCGGTGCGCGAGGCAGAGGACAAGGAATTAGTGATGGCAGGCACCGTGTATTTTGCCCCTGCGAATTATCATTTGTTAGTCGACGAAGGTTCTCGCGACCAAGGTCCGCAGCTGTCGTTGTCCGCGGATGATCCGGTGCACCATTCGCGCCCGTCGGTCGATGTGTTGTTTGAATCTGCGGCCGAGCTTTATCGCGAGCGATTATTGGGTCTGATTCTCACGGGCGCCAATGAAGATGGTGCGTCGGGCCTGGCGGCGATTCACGATGCAGGCGGGATCACCGTGGTGCAGCAGCCTGAAACGGCTGCGGCGCCCAATATGGCACTGTCAGCCTTGAAACTGCGTCCGGCTGACTGGGTGCTGCCGCTTGAGAAAATTGCGGACTTGTTGCGAAGCTTGAACTAAACCACTATGGATACCGCTGTGCTGCCTCCGGTCAAATGTTTGCTGGTCGATGATCTCGAAGAGAATCTGCTGGCATTGTCAGCGCTGCTCGAGCGGCCTGACGTGGAAGTGCTGACCGCGCGGTCGGGGCGCGAGGCCCTGGAACTCCTGTTGGTCAACGACGTGGCCTTGGCTTTCTTGGATGTACAGATGCCGGAGATGGATGGATTCCAACTGGCCGAATTGCTGCGCGGCAGCGAGCGCACACGGCAGATTCCCCTGATTTTCGTCACCGCGGGTGCGCGGGAACAGAACCGCATGTTCAAAGGCTATGAAACCGGGGCGGTGGATTTCATCTACAAGCCGATCGAGCCGCACATTTTGCAGAATAAGGCACAAGTGTTTTTTCAGTTGTACCGGCAGAAGCAGCAGCTCGCGCTGGAACTCAATGATCGAACCGAAACCTTGCGTCTGAATGAAATGTTCAGCGCCTTGCTGGCCCATGATTTGCGCAATCCTTTGAGCGCCATCCTGGCCTCGGCTCATTTGCTGCAAAGACGCGGCACCGAAAAAATTGGTTTGGACACCGCGGCCCGCGTCATTGCCAGCGGCAACCGGATGGCGCGACTCATCGAGGATATGTTGGATTTGGCGCGGGCCAGGCTGGGCGGTGGAATCGTCGTCAAACGCGAACTGACGGATTTCAAAACGTTGGTGGAAAAGGTTGTGCGAGAACACCAGGCGGCGGTGCCGGATCGGGCAATCGAATCCAGTTTCGTAGGCGACCTCAATGGCCAAGGCGATCCTGAGCGCATCGCCCAGGTGGCCTCAAACCTGATCGGCAATGCCATCAAGCATGGTGCGCCGGACATTCCGATTCGGGTGAACTTGGAAGGGATGGCCGATTGCGTCACTTTGATCGTCAAAAACGGCGGTACGATTGCGCCCGATACGTTGCAGCATCTGTTTGACCCATTCCGCGGCGGCCAGCGCGAGGGCGGTCGAAGCGAAGGTCTAGGTCTGGGTCTATATATCGTGTCGCAAATCGTTCAAGCGCATGACGGCACTGTGGAGGTCACAACGGGCACCGGCAATGAAACCTCGTTCACCGTGTGTCTGCCCCGATGGGACCGGTTGGTAGTGAACTAGCGGCCTTGGCCTGAGTTCGCCATCAGCTGTTCGATCAGGGCGTCGATGTCCGAGCCTTCGAAGGGCTTAATGATGGATCGAACATTACGACCCCAATTTTCGGTTCCAAAATCCAAGGCGTATCCGGATGCGATGATCACCGGAAGATTGGGGTGTCTCGCCAGGACATTTCGGACCAAGTCCAAACCGGACATCACTGGTAGGCTCACGTCGGTGATCAGTACATCGAATTTTTGCTTGGCGAACGCGACCAACGCCTCCTCCGCGGACTCCAGGGCCAGAATCTGCCGGTCGTCGGTGCAGAGCAGTTCGTAGGTGATTTCGCGTACGACCGGATTGTCCTCGACATACAGAATTTGTAACGGGCTGGTCAAGTTAGGCTATTACGGACGAATAAAGTCGTCAAAATTACAATTCCGTCTAATCAGTGGACTTTTTGAACAAGCCACAGACCGGGCTTGCCATGCGGGTTTAGGCCCAGGTGCACCAAGGCAGACTGATTCTCCCACAGTCGGGCGACTGGGAGGCCTTCATGTTGTATACGACGGGCCATTTCCTCGATCGGCGGTCGGATGCGAGCATTACTGGCACCTGAGGTCGGCATTTGAGTCGTCTGCTCGGTGGCCCCGAACTGTCGATGAATGATGGCAGACGGGAACGCCTCCGCTTTCTCCTCACCGAGGGCCAGACGCGCCGGTGGCCGCAGATCCAAGTGGGCTGACAGGCTGCTCAAATTCTGTGAAAGGTTTTGCGCCACGGTCGGATGCGGTTGGGGAGTGGTTTGAGAGACTCCCGGCGGCGCCGCTGCTGCTGAGTTCCACGCCAAGGACTGCATGACTCCCAGCATGGCCAGCAAAACGATTTTTAATCCCGTCGCTTGCATGGGAAGTAGTTCACCATGCGACGCCTGCTTATCCCATCCGAATAGGGCTGTGTCCAACCGTAGGAAATTTCTTGGTGTATCGGTAGAGTCCTACAGTCGTTATAGTCAACCCGCCATATCGGCCACGTATCGGAGGGTCAACTATCGAGCGCAGATGAAGCATCGCTTACACACTTGGTCTTTGGTGCTGGCGGGCGGAGCCGGTAGCCGGCTTCACGGTCTGACGCGCAATGCTCACGGTGTCGTCGTCCCCAAACAGTTTTGTTCCTTGCAGGGCGGTCCGAGCCTGTTGCAGGAGGCTCTGCAGCGTGCCGCCGCTGTCGCCCCTATGCAGCGAGTGTGCACCGTGGTGGCCCATCAACACCGGCAGTGGTGGGCCGAGATGCTGAGCTATCTGCCGGAAGAAAACGTCATATCACAGCCGCAAAATCGCGGCACCGCCTATGGCATTTTGTTGCCGCTGTTGCGTATTGCGGAGCGCGATCCGGATGCCATCGTGGTGATGCTGCCGGCCGATCACTACTTAAGCGACGAAGACGTGATGATTCAGTCGCTGCGCGAGGCGGCGCTATACGCCAGTACGGATCGCGATTCAATTTACCTTTTGGGTATTCAACCCGACGAGCCCGATACCGAGCTTGGCTACATTCTTCCCGCGCAACGCTCGCGAGAGAGGCCTTCGGGCGTTTTGCGCTTCATCGAAAAACCGAGTTCGGGTCGAGCCCAATCTTTACTCGAACAGGGAGCTCTGTGGAATGCCTTCATCATGGCCGGCACGGTTGGCGCCTTGCTAAAACTTTTCGATGCGCGCTTCGACAGCACCATCGCGGCCATGCATAGCACTGCGATCAACGACTTGAATGCGCTGTACGACGGGTTGCGCGACGTGGATTTCTCCCGCGATGTGTTGCAGGGTAATGAGTCGATGCTCAAAGTTCTGGCGGTGCCGAACTGCGGCTGGACGGACCTTGGAACTCCCAAACGAATCGGCATGACGCTGGAACGGATTCTGGATGCTGAAATGACTTCGCCGCACCGTCCGTACGTGGCGCCGCATTTGAATCTCGCGCATGAGTACGATCGGCTGCAACGTGGTCATGATTATTCGGCAAAGTTTCGGCATCTTGACCTGCGCGCGTGACGCTTGCGGGTCTCGCTGCTGCTGTGCAGCAATCGATAGTCTGATAAATTGCGGGTGTCCAACCCAAAGCAATAACAGGAACAGTCATGGCTAAAATCACTTATAAAATCGTGCGTCACGATGGCGGCTGGGCCTACCGTGCCGATGAGACATTTTCCGAATCCTTTCCATCGCACGATGCCGCGCGTAAGGCCGCTGAGTTGGCTGCTCACGAGCAAGCGGAGCCGGGTGATTCGGTAGAGATCTCTTTCGAAGATAAGCAGGGTAAGTGGCACACCGAAGTGTCCTCTGGCAAAGATAGACCCGACGTCGATGTCGAAGGTTGAGGTGTTGGGGGTGGTGTTCTTGCAACGCTGAGCGCTTCCTACCTATACTGACATCACTTTCGGGGATTGACTGAAAGAGGCAAGCAGGGAGAAGCTTCAGATGCTCATTGGGTTCAGCGTGGCCAACTTTCGTTCGTTTCACGCGCGGCAATCCTTAAGCTTTGTCTCCTCGAGCGACGATTCACATCGTGAGACACACTGTTTAACCACGGGCTTTCGCGCCGTTCCGACGCTCAATCGCACGGCTGTCATGTTCGGCCCGAATGCCAGCGGCAAGACCAATTTTTTCCTGGCTTTGCGCAGCCTGCGCGATCTGGTGCTTAATTCCACCATTTTCACCGAGGATCAGTATCGAGACGCGTACTGCCCATTTGGCTTCGACCGGGCCGATGCCGCGCCCACTGAACTTGAAATCGACCTGTTGCTCGAGGGCGATCGCTACAAGTATGCAATTGCGTTCAATGAGCGGCGTATCACCTACGAGCGTTTGACCGTATACAGCGGCCGCAAACCGCAGCGCTGGTTCGAGCGCAGCTTCGATGCCAACACGCAAATGGAAAGCTGGGCGCCATTCTCCGTCAACGTAGAAGGCCACCGCGAGATGTGGCGCAAGGCGACGCGACCGCGTGCGCTGTTCGTAACGACAGCTGCGCAACTGGATGGCGAGCAGTTCGTACCCTTGTTGCGCTGGTTTCAAACCCACCTGGAATTCGTGCTGTCGCCGGCGGATTATTTTGATGCCTCGGCGCTGACGCAGCGGATGCGCGACGCGAATTTCAAGCGCAGCATCTTGGGCGTGCTGCACATGATAAAAATTCCCATCGACGATATCCGAATGATCGAACGGACGAATTCCGGCGACGGCAAGCAACGCGGTGAGCTGCCCATGCCCGACCGGGCGGGTCGCGACGCTAGCGGCGATGCCATTGAGGTCTCGTACGCCAAGCCAGGCGCGCCTCCGATATGGGTCAACCTCGCGAAAGAAGGCGCTGGAGTGCGGCGCTTATTTTTCTTATTGGGGCCGCTGCTCGACACCATTCACAACAGCAAGTTTGCGGTGGTCGACAATTTTGATGCCGCGCTGCATCCCTTGGTGAGCCGTTTCTTGCTGCAAATGAACAGCATCAAAAGCGGCAAGGCGCACGAAGCGCAGCTATTGTTGAGCAGTCACAATACCTCGTTAATGGATCTGGAAATTCTCAGGCGTGACGAAATCTGGCTCATGGACACCGATAGCGATCGTGCCAGCAGGCTTTCCAGCATGTCGAAGCACCATCTGCGGCGTCGTGAGATGATTGCCAAGCACTACCTCCGGGGGCGTTACGGAGGGGTACCGCTCATCGACGCAGTTGAATAAATTTATGTTTCTGTGCTAAACAGGCGGTTCTCCCAACCGCTACGCGCCTCTCAACGGCACCCGGAGATTAAACGATGGAAACTCCAACGGTAGCCATTCCGGTGCGATGTCCAAAGTGCGGCACATTCGGGATAACGGAGTTCCCGATCCAGGTCGTTGCCATTGCACTGGTGAAATGGAACAACATGTGCCTGTATGCGCCCTGTCATGAGGGTTGTTGGGATGCTAGCGACAAGGAACTTGAGGCGATTCGTCGTCACCTGGGCCGCGATTGGATTCGTGAACATGCACAGGCGCTGCTTGCGCCAGGCGGGCTTAGCCTAAGTTATCTCGAACGCGGTCACCGCGAGAGTCGTTATTTCTTTCCGGCAGGCCAGTTGAAAGTCGTCAGCCCCGGCGCTTTCAGTTTGTTTCGTTCGCGCCTGCGCGACACGCGCACCTTGAACTAAGACAATCGTTTGGCCAAATGCGCGCGAAGCACCGCGATTTGTTCGACGCTCAAGTGGCCGAGGATGCCGTGCCGGTTCGCGGGTATGTGCTCGATCGCAGTCGCGTTGTCGTCAAACACGTAGTGTTGGAATAGCGCCTGCCAGGCGCGTCGGGTTTCAGCCGGCAAGGAACGGATGCTGATGATGGAGTGCAGCATCGCATCGAAAGCGGAATCGGCTGCCGCGCCATCTCCCGCAGTATGGTGCCACCAGTAATTGATCAACACGTTGAATGCTGCCAATGACTCGACGTGATGCCACCACAGCGGCGGAATGTAAATCGCATCGCCGGGGCCGAGCAGCGCGGAGTGTGCATGCGCCAAGGCCTGCGCGAATCGGGGATAGCGGTTCAAATCGGGACTGCGCAGCGATACCAGGCTCATGGGCGCGCCGGTGGGCGCGAAATCCAACGGTCCGATGTAGAGATTGCTGATTTGCTCGGGTGGGAACAAGGTGAAGCGGCGTTTGCCTGCGACGACACAGCCGATGTTATTCCACTCATCCACATGTGCTGGCGTGGTGATCTTATTGCCCAGCCAGATGCGTGGCTGCACGCCGGCGTCGAGCAGATGCATGGGATTGGCTTCGGCGAAGCCCGGCAGACAGTCTTTGACCAGGGCACTTTGTGCCGCCACCGAGGGCGATTTTGGAAACTGTGCGTAACGGAGCACTTGTTCCGCGACTGCGGACAGCGGCAAGCGGTTGCGGTGAAAGTTGAAGCCGCTCATGTCGGCGTTGTAAAAGATTTGCCCGTCGATTTCCGGCCCTGCCAGCAGGGCATCGACGAGTGCGCCGTTGTCGAAGCCCTTGAGGTATTGCAGCAATGCACCGGGTGACTGTGTCGCGGCGCGCACCGCGGGCCAGTCGCGAACGACGCCACGCATAACGGCCGGTTGTCCGTCGGTCGGCAAGGTGTCGAGTTCGCGAATGGGCGAGGGGCTTACCAAAAGTAAACCTGCAAGCCCTCGCCTGGGCGCCGCGGCGGGATTTTCTTCAGCACCTCGGCGTGATCGCGATAGTTGGCCGAGCTGCGCTCGAGCAGATCGTCGATTTCGTGAATGCGATAGACCCCTTGTGAGGAAGTCGGGGGACGCAGCTGGCTGTTATCAGGGAAAATGCCCATGCCGGCCATGATGGAATACCACGAGAATACGGGATAGCCGCGGCCCAAGGTTTGTTGCCGGACGGGGGTGGCGATTCCTTTGCCCGACATCCATAAGTTGAGCAACTGCTTGAGCGGTTCCGACAATTGCAAGTTGGCCGCATTGGCGCGCCAGTACTCGGTGTCGCTGCGCGAGTTGGTTTTGTAGTGCGTGACGATGTAGTCGCGCGTGCCTTCGAAGTGTTCGTTGACCCGTGCATTGAATCGGTCATGTGCGGCTTCGCTCAAATCGCCGGTCTGCAAAGCTTCGGCAAAGGCACCCGCGGTTTGTTGAATGAACAGCAGAGCCGTGGCTTCCAGTGGCTCGATGAAACCTTGCGACAAGCCCACCGCCAGACAGTTCTTGTTCCAATGTTGCGTCACCCGCCCAATCTTCATTTTCAGGTGCCGGACCGCAACGTCAGCTTCAAGCAGTCCTAAGTGCTCACGCAATTCGTGTTCCGCCTGAGTGGGGCTGCAGAACTGCGAGCTGTAGACATAGCCGTTGCCGAAGCGATGGGTCAGCGGGATTTTCCAAGCCCAGCCATGCTTCATGGCAGTCGACACGGTCTCCGAGGGCACACGCGCGCCGATTGGACTCGGTAGGGCGATGGCGGAGTCGTTGAATAGGTTCTCGGCAAAACTGATGAAAGGCGTTTTCAGCGCCTGGGAAATCAGCAGGCCCGCGAACCCGGTGCAATCGATGAAGATATCGGCGGCGATGGCGGGCCCGTCTTGGATGCCGATCGAAGCAATCGCGCCGTCCGCCGCGAGATTGACATGAGTGACATGAGCCGATTGATAGCGCACACCGCGTTGCAGCGCCTTCTTGTGAAGAAACTGTCCCAGCAGCACGGAATCGAAGTGATAGCCATGCCAGATGTCGAAAGGAAAATGTTCCGCAGGTTTCGGTGCAAGTTGTTGCTGCGCCAGGCGGGCGGCGATAAAAAATCGGTTTGGATCCGCGCATACATCGGCGCCGTTGACGCGAGCGTCGGCATTGTGGACGAACTGCGTCATCGTCAGGTTATCGAGCATCGAGGCGAACGGATGGAAGTAGCGGGTGAACCCCGGCTTGGTCGACCATCCGGCAAACGTGATGCCATTCTTGTAGGTAGCGTGACATTCCGGCATCCACTCGGATTCCTCGATCCCCAAACTGTCGAAAAAGCCGCGCAGCCACGGGGTCGAGCCTTCACCCACGCCGATGATACCCACCGCCGGTGACTCCACCACGGTGATCTCCACTCCTTGACCGATCAGCGAACGCGCCAGGATCAATGCCGTCATCCAGCCGGCTGATCCGCCTCCCACGACCAAGATCCGGCGGATGGAAGGCGGCAACGCGGAGCGCGGCGCGTCGACGGCAGCGGTCGCCGCCGAGCGGTTGTACAGAGTGGCTGTCGTGCTCATGAACGCAAGGCGGCGGTCCATTCGGCCGCATTGCCCGGCACCAACAGCTGCAGCGAATCGGCACCCAGACGTACCACGCCGCGCACTCCTAATGCGGCGAGTTCCGCGTCATTGATGGCCTCGACGCGCGCCGTGCGCAACGCCACTCGACCGGCGAGCGACTCGGCCTGCAGCACATTGCCGCGGCCGCCCAGCGCTGCGATTACCTTGGCGCTGCTGAGGGTCGCCACGCCGGGCGTCGCGACGCCCGCCCGAACCACAAGCCTGATTTCGCCGGCGACCTGATCGGCAATGGGCCCGAGCACGACTTGCAGCCCATTATTCGAGGCGCGCAGTACTCCGCGTGCGCCTAACTGTTTGAGGGCGGCTTCGTCGATATTCTTGTTGTCGACCAAGACCAGCCTTAACCGCGTCGTGCAGGCAGCAACGTCGGTCAGGTTGCGCGCACCGCCCAGTGCCGTCACAAAGGCTGATGCGCGTCCTTGCGGTGTACCGTGCAACGACGTCGACGCAACAGGTTCTTCGGCTTCGCGTCCCGGCGTGGCGAGGTTCAAACGGACGATGACCACGCGGAATACGGCGTAATACAAAGCAAAATAGGCGGCGCCGATGGGCAACAGCAACAGCGGGCGCTGGGCGTGGCTGAAGTTCAGCACGTAATCGAACAGCCCGGCCGAGAAACTGAATCCTAGGTGCACGCCGAATGCGTTCATCACGACCATGGCGAGACCCGTGGCCACCGCGTGCAGTGCGTACAGTACCGGCGCTAGGAACATGAATGTGAATTCGATGGGTTCAGTCACGCCTGTTAGAAACGAGGTCAGTCCCAATGACAGCAGCAATCCAGCGACGCCTGCGCGGCGCTCGGGTTTCGCAGTCCGATACATCGCCAGACAGGCGCCGGGCAACCCAAACATCATGACGGGGAAGAAACCTGACATGAATGCGCCGGCCGTCGGATCGCCGGCAAAAAAGCGATTCAGATCGCCGGTGGCGCCATGATAATCCCCGACGATGAACCAGGCGAAATTGTTGAGGATGTGGTGCAGACCGGTGACGATCAGTATCCGATTCAACAAGCCATAGGCGAACAGCCCCCACGAGCCAGCCCCCAAGATCGCCTCGCTGGTGGCATCCATCCCGTGTTCCAAATAGGGCCACGCCAAGCCGATGAGTGCGCCTAGCACCAGTCCGATCAAGCCGCTCAGTATGGGGACGAAGCGCCGGCCGCCAAAGAAGCTCAAGTAGCTGGGCAACTCCATTCCGCTATAGCGGTTGTAGCCCATGCCTGCGATGACTCCCGACAGCAAGCCCACGGGAATGCTGAGCTTACTCAACGACTCGGGATCGACATGCAGCATGGTGGCAACGACACGGGTGGTCACGAGAAAGCCCACCAAGGCGGCAAGGCCTGCCGCGCCATGATTCTCGCGCGCCAAGCCGACGCCGACCCCGACTGCGAACAACAACCCCAGGTTCGCGAAAATCGCGTTGCCGGCAGCGGCCATTGCGGCCCAGTTGAACAAGTCTGGCTGGCCCAGCCGCAACAGCAGGCCGGCGATGGGCAGCACTGCGATGGGCAGCATGAGCGCCCGTCCCAATTGCTGGAATCCGCCGAATTGGAGTTTCATCATGCTGCTCCCCAACCTTGCAAAGTATGTTCCGTGAGTTCGCGCACGGCGGCGGCCGATTCCAAATCAAGACATCGTAAGGCGAGGTCCCGGCAAGCCTCGATGCGCAAGGTGCGGATCTGGCGTTTCAAATCGGGGACGGCGGAGGGCACCACCGATAGCTCGCGGATGCCAAGACCGATCAGGATGGGTGCGGCTAAACGGTCGGCCGCGACGCCTCCGCAAACCGCAACCAGTTTGCCGGCGCTGACGGCTTGTTCCGCGGCGGCGGCGATGAGTTGGAGCACCGCCGGATGCAGCGCATCGGTGCGGCCCGCCAGTTCCGAGTGCCCCCGGTCCATTGCCAGTGTGTATTGGGTCAGATCGTTGCTGCCGATGGACAGAAAGTCCACTTCCTGCAACAGCCACGCGGCCGAGAGGGCCGCCGCCGGCGTCTCAATCATTGCCCCCAGCTCAACGGCGTTCGGCAATGACAGCTCGCGGCTCAAGTCATCGACGAGCGCTCGTACGGCGCGCACTTCGGCGGCCTCAGTCACCATGGGGATGAGCAGCCTCACCTGTCCGCGCGGCATCACGCGCAAGGCGGCGCGCAGTTGAGTGCGCAAAATGTCGGGCCGCCGCAAGGCGGTCCTGACACCTCGCAGGCCCAGCGCCGGATTCTCTTCCGGCGGCAACGGCAGATAGCGCAGCGGTTTATCGCCCCCGACATCCATCAGGCGCAGAATCAGCGGCCGGTCGCCCAAAGCGGCGGCGATGGCCTGATATGCCGATAACTGCTCATCCTCCTGCGGTGCCGTGTCACGATCAATGAATAAAAATTCGGTGCGCAGCAATCCGCAGCCTTCCGCGCCGTTGACCACCGCGGCGGTGGCATCTGCGGCATTCCCCACGTTGGCAAAGACCTCGATGCGGGTTCCATCCGCCGCGCGGCAGAGCTCTTGAGCCGCGAGCCGCGTGGCGAGCGCCCTGGCTGCCCGTTGTTGCGAGGCGGTTCGCGCCGCAGCCATTTCGCTATGGCTCGGCTTAACCTTGAGCACGCCGTGGTCGGCATCGATAATCACGGCGTCGCCGTCCTTCACCTCGTTGAGGGCAGCCCCCACGCTGACCAGCATTGGAATTTCCATGCCGGCCGCCAGAATGGCCACGTGCGAGGTCGCGCCTCCCGCCGCCAAACAGATTCCGACCAGCTTGCGCCGATCCAATGCCGTCAGTTCCGATGGCAGCAAGTCCTCCGCGATCAATATCGCTTGATCGGGCAGGGGCAGATTCATCGGCCGCGCCTCGTTCGCCAACGCCAGCAGGACGTGCGCTTCGACATCCAGCAAGTCGTCGGCACGTTCGCGCAGGCGAGCGTCCGTCAAGGATTGCAAGGCGGCGATGAACTCCCGAATCGCGGTGCGCCAAGCGAAGCCCGCGCTGTGGCCGGCATCGATCTCCCGTCGCGCGCCTTCCTTGAGTGCCGGATCGTCCAAGAATTCCAGGTGCGCCTGAATGATGTCGCGCCGCGTGCCATCCCCGGTGGCGGCCAGGCGTTCGAGCCGCCGCCGCACTTCTTGCAGGGCGCGCTCCAATTCAGCTCCTTCGTGTGCGACGCCTCTGCCGGTCTGTACGACGTCGATTTCGCGCCGTACCAGCCGAGTGGCACGTCCCGCTGCGAATCCGGCCGCTGCAGTGACGCCGTTGAGTCCGCCCATTTGAGTGGTGGCCGCCGGGCGCACCATTTGCGGCATATCGACTGAGATAGCGGCAGATTCCGCCAACAGGGCTTCGTCGATTCCCGCCAAGACTGCGGCCAAGGCGTTTTGTGCGTCGGGGCCAACCGCCGTAATGTCTATCTCGTCACCGTGACGTGCACCGAGCGCCATCATGGAGACGATACTGCGGACGCTCGCGCTGCGGCCATGCGCGCTGAACGTCACGGCCGAGGAAAAGGCTCTAGCTCGTTGCGCCAGAAGCGCTGCGGGCCGGGCGTGTAAGCCTTGATGCAGCGGGACGGCAATTCGCTTGCGTTCAGTGTGCGACGACGCGGCGCTTGTCGCGACCGTGTTGATCGCAGTGAACTTCACGTCGAACAATGGCTGTCCGGCGAGGAGGGAGCCGGGACCAGCCCGCTCAAACAGCCGGCAATCTGCGGAGGTGACGACAATGGGCGTGATCAGACTTTTCGCACCGCGTGCGATGATGTCGAAATCGAAGGCAATCAGTGCATCGCCCAAACGAACTCGATCGCCAGGCTTAACCTTTGGGCTGAAGCCTCGACCTTGCAGCGTCACGGTATCGATGCCAATGTGGATCAGCAGTTCCAAGCCCTCACTCGATCGGATCGCGACTGCGTGACCCGTCTCGGGCAGGGTTATGATTTCGCCGTCGAAAGGCGCACGGACCACGTTGCTGGTCGGATCGAGCGACAATCCATCGCCGAGCATACGGCCTGAAAATGCGGCGTCCGGCACTGCGTCGAGCGAGTCGCACCACCCGTCGAAGGGCGCCATGATTTTAAGACTGGCCATGACTATTTGCCGATCTCGATCCAATCAAGTGCCCACATCGGATCCAGATGCGGGCGCGCGAATCGCACGCACACATCGTGCCGTCCCACGACACCCGGATGGGAGTCTGGATTGATACGTATCGAAGTCAGTTGAGTCACAGAGCCGATAGGGCGGACAGGCAAAGGCAGGATGGCGAGAACGGGCGCATCACAACCGTCCGCATGCAACTCCATCTCGCCCACCTCGCTGCGGGCATCGCCGATCTTGATCGCAGCGGCGTCGCGGCCGATTTCGTAATTGAATGGCAGGGACGCCACCGAGGCGGCCACTGTAAGGGCCTGTGAAAAATCAACGGCCGGGTAAATCCAGCAGGGGTTCATGATGTCGATCGCCAGCGGTTCTGCGTCGCTGGTTTTTCCGTGAGCCGGTTCCAGCAACAATCCGATTTTTTGCGTGCACAACGCTAGTTGATGGCTGTTGCGCCGTGACGCGGTATGCGCATCGATGTGCGTGATGACAATGCGCGAGGCTTGTTGGCCATCCACGAATGTGGCGGCACGAATTTCGCTGCCCACCCGCAGCGGCAGGCTTGAGGAATATTTGGCAGAGGCGGGCGTCGGGTTTTGACCATCCAAGGTGTAACGAATGTCGGCGCTCGACACGCCTTGTGGGTTGGCAAGCTCAATGTTCTCGCCGGATAGAATCTCGCCGATGCCGAAAACGCTATCGGCATAAACCAATCCCAACGCTTGATAGCGGTTGAACATAGGCACTAAGCGTTGAGCGAAGTTCTCCCAGGTCCGCGGGCTGGTGCTGGTCGGTGGCGACCAGGCGACCTCTGCGAGGGCGGCGGCGCGAGGGAAAGCCATCCATTCAACGCGCCGTTCGGTTTGGATGTGTTCCGTCCAAATATTGGCCTGCAGTCCTAAAATTCGCGCCTGTTGCGTTTCATCGAGGCCGGAAACGGACGGATCGAAGGCATACACGGCTTGCAGCGAGCTGACCTCGAGCCGTCCCGGCGGCTCGCTGGCCAGGGTGCTCTGACGCCGGTCGAAATACAGCACCGGTTGCGGTGTCAGCACCGTATCGTTGCCAGCAACGGCAGCATCGTGAGCGCCCGCGACGCCGTGCCACGACATCACGACGGCGCTGCGCGGCATGTCCGGGGTCAGGATCTCGTCCCAGCCCACCAGACGACGACCGTGACTCTCCAAGTACTGCGCCATCTGCCGGGTGAAATAGGCTTGAAGGGCGGCGCTGTCCTTGATCCCGAGCTCGCGCATGCGTGTCTGGACCTGCTCGGAAGCATTCCACTCATCTTTTACCGCTTCGTCGCCGCCGACGTGGATGTAGGTCGATGGAAACAACTGCATGACCTCATCCAAGACATGGTCGAGAAATTCGAAGGTTTGCGGTTTGACGTTGAAAAGATGTTTGTGTACGCCCCAGCTGCCCGACACGCTCAGGGGCGCGGAGGTCGAGCCCAACTCGGGATAGGCAGCTACAGCCGCGGTGGCGTGTCCCGGCATGTCGATTTCCGGAACAATTTGCACATGCCGTCGTTGCGCGAAGCGCACGATCTCCCTCACCTGCGCCTGGGTGTAGAAGCCGCCATACCCATCGCGCCACGCTCCCACCGAGGTCAGCCTGGGATAGCGGCGAATCTGCAAACGCCAGCCTTGATCGTCGGTCAGATGCCAGTGCAACACATTGAGTTTGTGCCAGGCCATCCAATCGATCATCGAATGGATGAAGGCCACTGATTGGAAATGCCGGACGGAGTCGAGCAGCAAACCGCGCCATGCAAAGCGCGGCGAATCGTCGATGGTCTGTGCGCCGATCGAGCCGCTCGACGGCCCCGCGGGCAGCAGCTGCCACAGGGTTACCGCGCCATAAAATAATCCCGCTGAGGTGCTCGCGGAGACAACGATTTGCTCCGGTGTCACTTGCACCCGATAGCCTTCCTCGCTGAAGCCGTCGGCCTGTTCGAACACGATGCGACACCGCTCGCGTCCAGCGGTGACGGGTGTGGCTTCGCTAACGCGCAGCCGCAACGAATTGGTCCGTCGCCACAGGGTGCTTAACGTCTCAGCCGCTGCGCGGCTGTCGTCATTGCGGAGCGTGTAGATCCGGGTTGCGGCGCTGATGTCGCATTGGCCGACGCCGGCCGTGGTGGAGACGGGGAATGGAATGACGCCGCCGTGCGCGGCAAGCGGGCTGATCGAGCAAAAGAAAAGGGCAGCGATTTCGCTCGCTGCCCTTGATTTTGCAATGCTCCTAGCCCCATACCGCACGATCAACACTGTACCCCATCGCCACGCGTGCGGCGGTTGCTTGCTTACATCTTGAAGCGGACGTTCAAATAGTACTGCGAACCGTTCTTGTAAAACGCGCGGGGCTGTTCCTCGTTCAACGCGTAGTAGCGCAGCGTTGGGTTGTTGAGGTTTTGCCCGTCCAACGTGAGCGAGAAGTTCGGTGTGATGTTGTAGGCCAACGAAGCCGACAGATCTCCGATCTTATCCTGCGTAAAGGCGGTGTTGCGATCCAAGCCGCTGTAGAACGCCGAACGCCAGGTGTAAGCGATGCGGAAGCTGAACATCTTGTTCTCGAAGTAGCCTTGCACATTGTAGGTGTGCTTCGAGGTACCCACCAACCGGTCGTCACTGGAGGTCAGATCGCTCGTCTGTTTGCCGTCGGCATAAGTGTAGTTGCCGATGAATCCAAAGTTCTCGGTGAACGCCTGTTGATAGGCCAATTCGGTACCCTCGACGCGGCCCTTGGCGTTGATCGGTATGGTCAACTCGTAGGGAAGCAGGGCGCCGTTCGGATACAGCGAGGTGAAGCTGAACAGATTTTTGTTGACCGTTCCGTAGCTCACGTAATTGCGCAGTTCCATGTAGAACAACGTCGCAGATAACAGTGACTTGGGGGCGAAGTACCATTCGAGCCCCGCATCGACATTGGTTGAGCGAATCGGCTTCAGATCCGGATTGCCGCCCGTCCCTCCGCCAACCGTTCCCGAGGGATTGCCGGGTGAGGGCAACGCCGGCGTGCCGGACAGGGTGGTGAATCCCGCCAACGCGGAATAGTCCGCGCGGGTCATGGTCTCGGCCACCGCGAATCGAGCCAGCAAATTCTGGGTCACGTCGAAGCGAAAGTTGGCGCTCGGCAGTACGTCGTTGTAGCTGTTGTCGGTCTCTTGGCCGGTGAATACCCCGAAGTCGGAGTAATGCGAGTCCGGATTGGTGGCTGCGGTGCCGACGTACTGCAATACATGTTCGACGGTGTGCACGTATCGCAGCCCGGCATTCGCCGCCCAGCGATCACCCTTGAAGTCCGCTTGAACGAATGCGGCAGAATCGAATTCATGCACCTCGAACATCGAGTTCCAATCCAGCCGCGTGGCGGGGTTGCGGTTGACGTTCACCGAACTGTCGTAGGCCGCGAGCTGCGCCGGGGTCCAGAACCACACGCCGGTGGGCATGACGCCGCCGAAATTGGTGTAGTTCGAGGGATAGTTCGAATAAGTGGTCGGATAGGCGTCGGTGGACTCGCCCGGCGGCAGCGGACCCTGTCCGATGACATCGGCCGAGGTGCGGCCATGACGTTCGTAGCGAACGCCGAACTTCAGGTCCTTCCACGCACCGTCGTCGACCTTGAAGTTGCTGTCGATCTTGGCCCATTCCTCGCGGTCTTTCACGTCGATGTTCTGGTCGCCGAAGATCCAGCCGAAGGCCACCGGGACGCCGCCGGGCGTCGGCGTGGTGTTGTTGGTCGCGCCCAAGTTGTAGCTCGGCCCGGTGGACAAACCGTTCAAGGAATAAGAAGCGCCCGTGCCGATGCCGGGATTCGTTTCAGACACGTTCTGCGTTGGGGTCTTGCCGTCGCCCCAGGAATAACCCACCTGGCCAAGGAAGGACAGGCGGTCGCTGGCGTCCCAGTTGGCGTCCAAGTTGACGAAGTTCGCCGTCGCCACTTCATCGGGCCGCGAAATCTGGTCGTAGACTCCATAGGCGGTGCCGGCCACCGGCGCGAAGGTCGCATTCACCAAGGTATTGTTCGACACCACATACCCTGGGTTCGGTGCCTGACCGGCGCCGGAACCCACGATGTGCGTGGACCATAACAAGTAGTTGTAGTTAACGTTGCTGGCGGTCAACTTCGAAGAAAAGCCAGTGAGGTCCAAGGTCACGTTGTCGGCCGGTTTGAACTCGATGTCCAGCAAGCCGCCGTTGCGTTCGCGCTTCTGTTCGAAGAGAGCGGCGCCGATGTCGGTGGGATATTGCACGCCCGACAAATCCGGATGCGCGGTGGCAATGGCGCTGCCCGGCGCGATGGTGTCGTACCCCAGCACTTCGTTGCCGTCGCGGCGCAGATGGCGGGTTTCGGAGAACAGCTGCAGCATGACGCCGAAGTTGTTGTCGCTATTTTTCCAGGCGCCCATGGCGGTGTATTGGCCATCGGTTTTTGATGGCAAACTTGCATACACGGCACCCGCGGAGGCCTGCACCGTGAAAGGCTGAGAGAAATCCAATGGCTTGCGAGTGATGATGTCGACCGAACCGGCAACACCGCCTTCGACCAATTCAGCGCTGGAGCTTTTATTCACCACCACCTTGCTGACAATTTCCGAGGGCAGCAGCGTGTAGCTGACGCTTCGGCCGACCGTGCCGGTTTGATCCAGTACGAACCAGTCGCCCGCGGCCACATTGTGGCCGTTGATCAGCGTCTGCGTGAGGCTGGGATTGGTGCCGCGCATGCTGACGCGGTCGTTTTCGTCGAAGCCGCCTTCGCTGGCGCCGGCCGAGCTGGTGGTGACACCCGGGACCCGCGCCAGGGAGTCCGCTACGTTCTTGTCGGGCATCTTGCCGATGTCCTCGGCTGAGATGACTTCGACCAAGTTGGTGGAGGCACGTTTGGCCTCTAGCGATTCTTCAACCGATTTTCGGATGCCGGTCACGACGATTTCGTCCAGGCTCGAATTGTCGGCCGCAGGTTCCGCGAAGCTGAGAGAAGGCGGCAGCAGGATCGCGAGTCCCAGTGCCGACTTGACCGCGAACGCGATCCGATTCATGTACAGATCCCCTTTCATTGCTATGCCCCCTATCATCGACGTTGAGATGTCCCCATCCATCCAGTGGCCCTTCAAGCCACACCACTTAAGACCCAATATAGTACCAATTATGCCGCTGTGCTAGAGGGATGTAATAAATATGGAATAAAGGGTTTATTTATGAGGAATTTCAAGTATTTAAATGCCGCATGCAATATTCGCTGTTCCCTAAGTGGTATTTGTTTGGTACTATTTTGATGATAGAAAAAGACACGGACGCTCTGTTGGCCCCTATGACATCTCTTGCTAAAGCCGTTGGTCCCTTAGGGGGCGAAGGCAATCTGCCGCTGTATCAAGAACTGCAGCGCGCGCTGCGGCGCGCCATCGACAGCCGACTGTTAGGGCCGGACGATGCATTGCCTTCCGAGCGCGATTTGGCGACCGATTTCGCGGTCTCGCGCATCACGGTGCGCAAGGCGTTGGACGGGTTGGTCGCGGATGGCTTGTTGGTGCGGCGCCAAGGGTCGGGAAATTTTGTGTCGGCGCGAGTCGATAAGAATTTCGCCATGCTCACCTCGTTCTCCGAGGACATGCGTGCGCGTGGCCGCACACCGCGTAGCGTTTGGCTCAAGCGCGCGGCGGGGACGGTCACTCCCGAGGAAGCGCTCGCGCTGCGTATGAGTCCGGGAACCCCGGTATTTCGCTTCAACCGCATTCGCTACGCAGACGATGCACCGATGGCGGTCGAGTTCGCCACCATCGTTGCGACGGCGCTGCCCTCGCTGGAATCGGTGGACGCCTCGTTGTATGAGGCCTTGGAGAAATCGGGACACCGCCCCGTGCGTGCTTTGCAGCGCCTGCGCGCGGTGCTTTTGACGGGTGAGCAGGCGGAGCTGCTGAAAGCCAACGTTGGCGACGCCGGTCTGCTGGTCGAGCGCCTAGGTTCGTTGCCCGACGGACGCGCCATTGAGTTCTCTCAATCTTATTACCGCGGCGACACCTACGACTTTGTTGCGGAATTATCGACGTGAGCTTGATGTTCCAAGAGGCGGCGTCTGCGGCCGCGGTGGTGCGTGCCCAACTGACGCAAGATACTGCGAACATCGAACTCATCGGCGGCGCGATCCGGCGTCTGGCGCCGCGTGTTGTCATTACCTGTGCGCGCGGCAGCTCCGATCATGCAGCCACGTATGCGAAGTATCTGATTGAAACACAGGCCCGCGTGCTGACGGCCTCCGCCGCGCCGTCGGTCAATTCGATTTACGCCGTGCATCAAGATTTGCAGGGCTGCTTGTTCATTGCGCTGTCTCAGTCCGGCCGCAGCCCTGATTTGCTGGCTGCCGTCGCTTCGGCCAAGGCGTCGGGCGCAACCATTTTGTCCTTGTGCAACAGCCCGGATTCTCCGCTGACTGCCGCGTCGGATCTGGTGATCGAGTTGCGCGCGGGTCCCG
This sequence comes from uncultured Steroidobacteraceae bacterium, assembly GCA_964657675.1. Classification (GTDB taxonomy): domain Bacteria; phylum Pseudomonadota; class Gammaproteobacteria; order Steroidobacterales; family Steroidobacteraceae; genus Bog-1198. The sequence continues at coordinate 19,435 of CAZZWE010000017.1, read as the reverse complement.
AAACCAGTGTGGCGGCCACTAAATCCTACCTTGCGACCTTGGCCGCCATTGCTCGGTTAGTGGCCGCATGGACCAACGATGCGCAACTGTGCGCACAACTGGAAACATTGCCCACCTTGATGGAGAAGAGTTGGGCGTTAGACTGGTCCGCGGCGCTGCCGCTGCTTCAAAACGTCAATAATCTGTATGTGATCGGCCGCGGTCTTGGGCTCGGCGCGGCTCAAGAAATCGCACTGAAGTGCAAGGAAACCTGCTCAGTGCATGCAGAAGCCTTTAGCAGCGCCGAAGTTCGCCACGGCCCCTACACTTTATTGAGCCGTGATTTCCCCGCGCTGCTGTTGGCGCAGCGCGACGCGTCGATGGAGGGACTCAACACGCTGGCCGAGGATCTCGTGCGCCGCGGTGTACCGGTGCTGTTGGCCGGATCGCGCGTGCCTGGCACAGTTGAATTGCCCACCGTCCCAGCTGTCGCTGCTCTCAGTCCCATTTTGTCAGTACAAAGCGCCTATCGCATGATTGACGCGCTGGCGATCCGTCGCGGCTTGGACCCGGACCGCCCCCCGCATCTGCTCAAGATCACGGAAACAGTCTAGTGCGCACCGCACTCATCAACGGTCGAATCTTGGCTGATGGTCAAATCCGCAGCGGCCACACCGTGCTGTTGTCCGGTGCGCGTATCGAAGCGCTGGTGGCTGACGGCGATGGGCGCTGCAACGACATCGAGGTGATCGACTTGCAGGGGCAATTGCTATTGCCCGGCTTCGTCGATGTTCAAGTCAACGGCGGCGGCGGGGTGCTGTTCAACGATGATCCGAGTTTGGCGTCGATTCGCGCCATCGGCGCCGCCCACCGCCGCTTCGGCACGACGGGCTTTCTGCCCACGTTGATCAGCGACGATCTTGACACCATCGCGCAGGCCATCGCCGCGGTGCAGAGCGCATTGGACAGCGGACTGCCCGGAGTACTCGGCATTCACATTGAAGGACCGTTCCTGAACTGGGCGCGGCGCGGTGTGCACGATCCCAAGCATTTGCGGCTGCTCGACACGAGTTTGGTGTCGCTGCTCTGTCGGCTGCGTTCGGGGCGCACGCTGCTCACGCTGGCGCCGGAGATGACCACCACCGGCATGATTGCGCAATTGGCCGCCGGTGGATTGCTGATCTGCGCGGGCCATAGCGATGCAAGCTACGCGGAAACCGTCGCGGCCATAAAACACGGTGTGCGTGGCTTTACGCATCTGTTCAATGCCATGGCGCGTCTCGAGCCGCGACAGCCCGGCATCGTCGGTGCAGCCCTTTACGATCCCGATACCTGGTGCGGCATTATTGTCGACGGGCATCATGTGGATCCGGTGATGTTGAAGCTGGCGTTGCGCTGTAAGCGTCACGACCGATTCATGCTGGTCACCGATGCGATGCCGCCCGTGGGTTCGGCGAGCCCCAGCTTCGTATTGCAAGGCAAGACCATTACCGTGATCGACGGCATTTGCCGCGATGAGCAGGGCACGCTTGCCGGCACGGCCCTCGACATGGCGAGTGCGATGCGCAATGCCGTCTCAATGCTCGATCTGGATTTGGTCGAAGCCGCACGCATGGCCAGCGAATATCCGGCTGAATTTTTAGGCTTGAGCCACGAGTTGGGAAAAATTGCGCCCGGCTATCGCGCCAACTTGGTGCAACTCAATGAGGCGTTGGAAGTCCAACGCACCTGGATCGACGGCGCGGCCAGCTGAACTGTAGCGTGTAGGGTTTAGGGTTTGGCCTTGGCGATCTTAACCGCCGACAATTCATCGAATAAGCTGCGGCTGGGATTTGCATGGCAATCCCCCAGCAGCGCCGCACTGAAATTCGCCAGTCCATTTGAATCGTAGATATGGCTTGAGGTTTTCGCCACGGCAAATCCATACAGCCACATCATGATGGTGTCCGCGCTCTCGGCGTCGGTTTTGCGCATCTCGAGGTGACGGCCCTCGAAGGTGGCGCAGTCCAGAGAATTTAAATCCATTGGGTTTTTGGTGTCCGGCTTCACGGCTGAGATGGCGCTCAACAAACTTTCGTTGGGGTTGTTTTTGCATTCGGCATCGAGCCCGAAGCCAAATCCGGCCAGTGCTTCACCGTACATGGCCTGCGCGCCGGATTTCGAAACCGAATAGCCAAACAGCCACATCACTGTATTGATGGGATCCGGGCCGCTGCCGGCGGGCGCGGCGAGGATTTCATTTTGATATTTGACGCAGGTGAGCGTGGCGATGTTGAACTCCGCCGCGCGGCTGATGCCGCTCGCCGCCAGAAATAGCAACAAGGCCAATGCGCTGGTTCTGATCATTCGGACCTCGACGGTAAGATGTGCTGCACCGACGGGGTGAAGCGCCCGGATGTTACCCAAGATTGCGCGGCTGCAATATCGGGCGCGAAATAACGGTCGGCGTCGTAGAAGGTCACTTCGCTGCGAATGGCGGCGTGAACTCGTTCGAGCGCCTGCGAGGAGCGCGCCGGCCGATGAAAATCGATGCCCTGGGCAGCGGCGAGCAATTCCACGCCCACCACCGCCGCGGCGTTATCCACCATGGCGCGCAGACGCCGCGCTGCATGCGTGGCCATGCTCACATGGTCTTCCTGGTTTGCCGAGGTGGGAATCGAATCCACGCTCGCCGGAACCGCCAAGGTCTTATTCTCCGACACCAGCGCGGCGGCCGTGACTTGCGCAATCATGAACCCGGAGTTCAATCCGCTGTTGGCGACCAAGAACGCCGGCAAGCCGCTCATCTTAGGGTCGACCAATACCGCAATACGCCGCTCCGACAAGCTGCCGATTTCGGCGATGGCCAGTGCCAGCGTATCGGCGGCAAAGGCCACGGGTTCTGCGTGAAAGTTGCCGCCGGAGAGCACATCGTCGCCATCGGTGAACAACAACGGGTTGTCGGTTACCGCATTGGCCTCCAAACGCAGCGTCTCGGCGCAGGTGCGAATCAGATCGAGACAGGCGCCCATTACCTGCGGCTGGCAACGGAACGAATACGGGTCTTGGACCCGCGTGCAGTCAAGGTGCGATGCCCGAATGGCGCTGCCCGCGATCAAGGCGCGGTATTCGCCGGCCACGGTGATCTGGCCAGGCTGTCCCCGGGCGGTGTGAATGCGCGGATCGAAGGGCGAATCGCTGCCCTTCAGCGCATCGACCGACATGGCGCCGGCGACGATGCCTGCCGCCAGCAGGTCTTCAGCGCCAAACAATCCCGCGAGGGCAAGAGCGGTGGACACCTGGGTGCCATTGATGAGCGCAAGGCCTTCTTTGGCGCGCAGCTTGATGGGTTCGAGGCCCGCGATACGCAGACCGTCGAGTGCGGGCAGGATTTTGCCGCCGACGCGCACTTCACCCAAGCCCAGCAGCACAATGCTGAGGTGCGCCAGCGGTGCAAGATCGCCGGAAGCGCCCACCGAGCCTTGGGCTGGGATGACGGGATACACCTCATGCGCCAGCATCGCCAGCAGCGCGTCCACCAATCCCATGCTGACGCCGGAAAAACCCCGCGCCAATGCATTGATCTTCAGCGCCAGGATCAAGCGAACCACGGCGTCGGGCAACGGCGCGCCCACGCCGGCGGCATGCGACAGCAATAAATTTCGCTGCAGCAGTTCCAGTTGCTCGGTTGGAATGCGCGTTTGCGCCAGCAGACCGAAGCCGGTGTTGATTCCATAGGCCGCATCGCCGGCGGCAACGATGCGCTCCACCAACGCGCTCGCCTGCGCGATCTGTTGTTGATCGTGGGCGGACAGCTGCAACGTGGTCGGCTGCTCGTAAATCCGCCGCAACGCGGAAAGCGATAAGGTGCCGGCGCGCAACTCCAGGGTGGCAGGCATCTACGGCTGCTCGATCATGGGCAGATTCAACCCCTGTTCGCGGGCGCATTCGATCGCGGTTTCATAACCCGCGTCCGCGTGCCGCATGACGCCGGTACCTGGATCGTTCCACAGCACCCGCTCGATGCGCTTCGCCGCCGCATCGCTGCCGTCGCAGACGATCACGACACCGGCATGCTGCGAGTACCCCATGCCCACGCCGCCGCCGTGGTGGATCGAGACCCAAGTTGCACCAGATGCGGTATTGAGCAGCGCATTGAGCAGCGGCCAGTCAGACACCGCGTCCGAGCCATCGCGCATGGCTTCGGTTTCGCGATTGGGACTGGCGACGGAGCCAGAGTCCAGGTGATCGCGGCCGATGACGATAGGCGCAGATAATTCACCGCGCTTGACCATTTCATTGAACGCCAACCCCAACCGATGACGCTGTCCCAAGCCCACCCAGCAAATGCGCGCAGGCAGTCCCTGGAAATGAATACGCGACCGTGCCATGTCGAGCCAGCGATGCAGGTGCGGGTCATCCGGAATCAGTTCCTTGACCTTGGCATCGGTCTTGTAAATGTCTTCAGGGTCGCCGGATAAAGCCACCCAGCGAAACGGGCCGACGCCGCGGCAGAATAATGGTCGGATGTATTCCGGTACGAAGCCCGGGATGTCGAAGGCCGCGGTGACGCCGGCATCTTTCGCGACTTGGCGGATGTTGTTGCCATAGTCGAACACCGGCAGTCCCATGCGCTTGAAGCGCAGCAGATACTCGACATGCTGGGCCATCGATGCTGCGGCCGCCGCCGCGGTTTCTTCCGGCGCCGATGCGCGTCGCTCATCCCATTGCTCCAAGCTCCAGCCCTGCGGCAGATAGCCGTTGACCGGATCATGCGCGGAGGTCTGGTCGGTCACCGCATCGGGCTTGATGCCGCGGTCCAGCAGTTCCGCCAGTACATCAACGATGTTGCCGAGCAATGCCACCGACACGGCGCGGCCGCTGGCCTTGGCCGCCTCGAGTTTTGCCAGCGCCTCATCGAGCGTACGCGCTTCGACGTCGACGTAACCGGTTTCCAGACGTTTGGCGATTCGGCTCGGGCGGCATTCAACCGTAAACATGCTGGCGCCGGCCATGGTGGCGGCCAGTGGCTGCGCGCCGCCCATGCCGCCAAGGCCCGCCGTCAATATCCACTTGCCCTTGAGATCTCCGCCGAAGTGGCGCCGGCCCATTTCAACAAAGGTTTCGTAGGTGCCTTGGACGATGCCCTGGCTGCCGATGTAGATCCACGACCCCGCGGTCATTTGTCCGTACATCGCCAAGCCCTTGCGATCCAGCTCGTGAAAATGTTCCCAGGTGGCCCAATGCGGTACCAGATTCGAGTTGGCGATGAGCACGCGGGGCGCGTCGCTGTGAGTACGGAACACGCCCACGGGCTTGCCGGACTGAATCAGCAGCGTTTCATCATCGCCGAGGGTTTTCAATGTTTCGACGATGCGGTCGTAGCAGTTCCAATCGCGCGCCGCACGTCCGATGCCCCCGTAGACCACCAGTTCCGCGGGATTCTCCGCGACCTCGGGATCCAGATTGTTCATCAGCATGCGCAGCGGCGCTTCGGTCAACCAACTACGGGCACTCAACGTGGTGCCGCGAGCGGCGCGAATGATTCGGGGCGTGACAGGGGCTAGCATGGAATTCCTCGAAAGCGTTCAGGGACGAAAGCGGCCGGACATTTCGTAGCGAGAGCCGGGGTAATGCAGTCGGGCCACCGAGGCAATTTGGCCGTCGGTCCAAGTGCGGCGAATGACGACCAGGCAAGGTTCATCGCGCTTCATGTCGAGCAGCTTGCGGGTGCGTTCGGTGGGCATCTCCGCGCGCAGCAGATGCTCGGCTTCCTGCAAGGGCGCGACCGCCATCAAATAGTCATGCGGCGTGGTGGTGCTGAAATCCATATCGAGATAAGCGGGGGCCAGCGCCGGCAAGACGTAGCGATCCTCCAATTGGATCGGCTTGTCGTTTTCGAAATGCACGATGACCGAGCAGTACAGTTCGCTACGGGGGGCGATGCAAAAATCTTCCGCCAGTTTCGCTACCGCCCGGATGCGCTCCAATGACACGATGTCGGCGCGGTGCACGTGACCGCGGCTGCGGATCTCATCGGCGATGCCGCGGATCTCCAAGGGATGCGCATGCGCCTCGCGCTCCGCGACGAAACTGCCGACGCCGGCGATGCGCACCAACACGCCTTCATCGCTCAACTCGCGCAGCGCGCGGTTGGCCGTCATGCGCGACACGCCGAAGGCTTTCACCAGATCATTTTCCGAAGGCACTCGGTCGGAAGCAGCCCACTTTCCAGAATCGATGTTGTCTAGAATGTGGCGCTTGACCTTGAGGTATAGCGGCTGCAGGGATGGATTTGGTTCGGCCATGGCGGGAGAGTAGGCTGTATAGACAGGTACAGTCAACCGTCAACCGCCTGGGATCGCCTCTAGCGCCAAAACCCGTTGTACGGTTATAGTCATCTACAACAGTAATCATTGAAGGGATACCGATGCTGCAACTCAGTAAGCTTTCGAAAACCTACGATAATGGCGTCAGGGCGTTAAAGGATGTCTCGCTCGACATACCCAACGGGATGTTCGGCTTATTGGGTCCCAATGGTGCCGGCAAATCCACGCTGATGCGCACCATCGCCACGCTGCAAGATCCCGACACCGGCAGCATCCGCCTCAATGACCTGGACGTGTTGGGCGACAAAGTCGCGGCGCGGCGCCAACTCGGCTACTTGCCGCAAGAGTTCGGCGTGTATCCCAAGATCAGCGCCGAAACCATGTTGGATCATTTCGCGGTGTTGAAAGGCGTGACTGCGCGCAACGAACGCAAGAACCTGGTCGAGGCGCTGTTGCAGCAGGTCAATCTATGGGAAGTACGCAAACGCAAACTGGGAACGTTTTCAGGCGGCATGCGCCAACGCTTCGGCATTGCCCAGGCATTGATCGGCGCGCCGAAGCTCATCATCGTCGATGAACCCACGGCCGGACTCGATCCGGAGGAGCGCAACCGCTTTTTAAACTTGCTGGCCGAAATCGGTGAGAACGTCGTGATCATCTTGTCGACGCACATCGTCGAGGATGTAACCGATCTGTGTCCGCGCATGGCCATCATCGCGCAAGGCACGGTGTTGCTGACCGGTGAACCGATTGAGGCCATGCGCGCCTTGGACGGCCGCGTGTGGCGTCGTGCGGTGCCGACGGCCTCGATCGACGAGTACAAAAAGCGCTTCACCGTGCTGTCGACGCGGCTGGTCGGCGGCAAGTCGATTGTGCACGTATTGGGCGACAGCCGGCCGGAGGAAGGTTTCGAGGGCGTCGCGCCGGATCTGGAAGATGTTTATTTTGGCCAGTTGCGCCATCAGGCTGCCAACCAAAGCGCCGCTTTGATTGCCGGCGCCGCGGACGCGGCCTGACCCATGCGCATGTTCAGAGAAATTTTTGGATTCGAGCTGCGGCAGCAGCTGAAAAGTCCATTGTTCTGGATGATTGCCCTCGCCTTCGCCGCCCTGGCGTTCGGCGCCTCGACCTCCGATTCGGTGCAGATTGGCGGTGGCGTCGGCAATGTGCATCGCAATGCGCCCATCGTGGTGCTGAATTGGCTGATCGTCTTCACCCTGCTCGGCATGTTCTTGATCACCGTGTTCGTCGCGGGCGCTGCGTTGCGTGATTTTGAAGCCCGCACCGCCGAATTGTTTTTCGCCACGCCTTTGTCGCGTTCGGCTTATTTGGGCGGCAGATTCGCCGCCGGCTACGTCGCCTCGGCGCTGGTCATCATCGCGGTGGCGATCGGCGTTACGCTGGGCGCGCACATGCCGTGGGTGGATCCGGCGCGCCTGGGCCCGACTGAGTGGCAAACATATCTTTACAGTTTTGGCGTGTTCGTTCTGCCTAACCTGTTTTTCATCGCGGCATTACTGTTCTTGCTCGCCACGCTGACCCGCTCGCTGTTGGGCACCTACATTGGCGTCATCGCATTTTTCGTGTTCTGGCAGATCGCCACGATCACGGCGGGGAATTTGCAGCACCTCACCTTAGGCGCATTGATCGATCCCTTCGGTTTCGGCGCCATCGACCTGGCATCGCGCTATTGGTCCATCGAGGACCGCAATACGCGCCTGCCGGAGCTGTCCGGCCTGGTGCTGGCAAACCGCGCAATCTGGGTCAGTGCCGGCGCCGTCATGTTATTCGCGACGCTGGCGCTGTTTCGCCCGGACCGCGAAGGGCTGCGCCTGTGGCGTCGGCGCGCCAAGCCGATCTCCGCGCCGCTGCCGGCCGCAGCCACCATCCTGATGCGGCCGGTGGTGTTGCGCAGCAACCCGGGTGCGCGCTGGACGCAATTCGTGAAGCTGGCGCGTTTCGACACGCGCGGTGTGCTGACCGGCGTGGCATTTTTGGTGATCATCGCCTTCGGCTTGATGAATCTCGGCGCCGGGCTGGCGTTCTCCAACCAGATTTATGGCACCAAGCCCTATCCCGTCACGCACCTGATGACGGAATCCTTGCAGAGCAGCTACAACTTCCTGCTCATCATCGTGGTCGGCTTTTATGCCGGCGAATTGGTGTGGCGCGAGCGCACCGCGCACATCAGCGAGATGACCGACGCGTATTCACTGCCGGACTGGATTCCGCTGTGCTCGAAATTGGTGGCGATCACGGCGGTGATCATCAGTTTCATCGTGGCCGGCGTGCTCGAGTGCATCGTCTACCAGCTGATTCGCGGTTACACCCATCTGGAATTGGGCCTGTACCTCTCGTACATCATGCTCACCGCATTGGGGTTCGTGCTGATCGCGGCGCTCGCGATCTTCTTTCAAGTCATCGCGAACAACAAGTTCTTCGGTTATTTGTTGACCGTGCTGTTTCTGGTGTCACGAATCGCCCTCAGGCAGCTCGACTTCGATCATCATTTGTATGACTTCCAGGGTGCGCCCGACCTGCCGTACTCCGATATGAACGGCTATGGACATTTCCTCGCCGGTCATCTGTGGTTCCGTGCGTATTGGAGCTGCATGGCCGTGCTGCTATTGGTGATCGCAGCCCTGTATTGGCCGCGCGGCACGCAGCTCGGCTGGCGTGACCGCGCGCGCACCGCACGGCAGCGTTTTCGCGCTCCGGCGCGAGTGTTGGCGGCCGCTGCGGTGATTGGCTTCTGCGTTTTAGGTGCCTGGATTTTCTACAATACCAATGTCCTCAATCGATATGTGCCGACTGACTTGGCCAAAGTGTACAAAGCGGACTATGAAAAGCACTACCGCCAATACAAGGGACTGCCGCAGCCGCGCATCACCGACGTCAACATCGCCATGGACATGTACCCGTCCTCGCGCCGCGTTGATGTGCGCGGTCACTACGTCTTGGTGAATAAAACCGACGCATCGATTTCCGATCTGCATGTGTTGATGCCGATCGACTGGAAACTGGTGTCCTTGCAGATGGCGCCGCATGAGGTGGTGTCGGACGACCCCATTGCGGGCTACACCATTTACCGTTTAAAGCAGCCATTGGCGCCCGGCGCGAGCATGGATTTTGATTTCGTGCAGCAATACCTCAGCGTCGGGTTTCGCAACACGCCGAACGACACGTCGGTGGTGGCGAACGGCACTTTCATCGACAACACCGTGTTCCCGCATTTCGGCTACAACGAACAGGGGCAATTGGTCGACCGGAACGACCGCCGCAAGTATGGCCTCGGGCCGGTGCCGAGGATGGCGAAGATCGACGATCAGGAGGCGCGCAAGAATAATTTGATTTGTTGCGACTCCGATTGGGTCAACTTCGAGACCACCGTGTCGACGGAGTCCGATCAGATCGCACTGGCGCCCGGTTACTTGGAGCGCGAATGGAGCGAGAACGGGCGTCATTATTTCCATTACAAGATGGACAAGCCCATTCTGGGGTTCTTCTCGTTTCAGTCGGCGCGTTATCAGGTGAAGCGCGACAAGTGGCAGGATGTGAATGTCGAGGTGTACTACGATGCGCAGCATCCCTACAACGTCGATCGCATGATCGATGCCACCAAGAAGTCCTTGGCACATTACTCCGAGGCGTATGCGCCCTACCAGTTTCAGCAGATGCGAATCTTGGAGTTTCCCGATTACCAACAGTTTGCACAGAGTTTTGCCAACACCGTGCCGTACTCCGAGTCGATCGGCTTCATCGCGGATCTGGGCAATCCCGATGACATTGATTTCGTATTCTATGTAACGGCGCATGAGGTGGCGCACCAGTGGTGGGCGCATCAAGTCATCGGCGGTCTCGTGCAAGGCGTGACCATGCTGGATGAGACCTTCGCGCAATACTCGGCGCTCATGCTGCAGGAAAAGGAATATGGGCAGGGGCAGATGCGCAAGTTCTTAAAGTATGAGCTTGATCGCTACCTGAGCGGTCGGGGCGGGGAGTTGGTGGAGGAGCTGCCGCTGGCCTTGAACGAAAATCAGCAATACATCCATTACCGCAAAGGGTCGGTGGTGATGTACGCGCTCAAGGACTACATCGGCGAGGACGTGGTTGACAGGACATTGGCGCGCTATGACCGAGAGAAGGCCTTTCAGCAGCCGCCGTACACCATCACCACTGAATTTCTCGACGATCTGCACCAGGAAACCGATCCGCGCTGGCAGCCCTTGATCGACGATTTATTCAACAAGATCACGGTGTTCGACAATCGAATCACCGGCGCGACCGTGCAGAAGCGCGACGATGGCAAGTACGATGTCACGATGACGTTACATGCGCAGAAAACCTACAGCGACGGTCAAGGCAAGGTAACCCCGGGCAAGATCGACACGCCGATCGAGATCGGCGTGTTCGGACGCGCGCCAGACGGCAAGGAAGCCAACGAAAAAATCCTGTTACTGGAGAAGCGTCCGGTGGCCGACGGCGACAGCACGATGACGGTCACCGTTGACGGCGAACCGTATGAAGCCGGAATCGATCCTTACAATAAGCTGATCGACCGGGTATCGGACGACAACCGAGTCAAGGTCACACGGCGATAGGGGCGGTCAGCGGAATCGACGCAGCAGGGCGGCGTAGCTTAAGCGCGATGCCTGCTCGGCGGCATGGTGTCCGCCTTTGATCACCCACTGGCCGGCCACCATCACGTCTCGAATCGCCGCGTCTGCCCCTGCGAATATCAGATGATCCAAGGCGGACTCGGCCGTTGCACCGGTGAGCGTGGGATGGTCGGGATCGAGTACCAGCCAATCCGCGCGAGCGCCGATCGCGATGCTATGCGCGGGATGTCCCAAGGCTTGTGCGCCACTGCGTACCGCCTCGCTCCACAGCCGCGTGCCGGTGTGCGGCTCGGATTTCGTCGCCAGCACGCTGCGGCTTTTTTTCTTGAGCCGCTGCTGATACTCCAACCAACGCAGCTCTTCGGTCGGACTCACCGTCGCCTGGCTGTCGGAGCCCACGCACAGGCGCCCCTTGGCGGCGAGAAAGCGGCCGGTGTCGAAAAAGCCATCGCCCAAATTGGCTTCCGTGGTGATGGAGACGCAAATCGCGGCGCCGGTGGCTGCCACGGCCTTGATCTCAGCGGGCGTGGCGTGGGTGGCATGCACCAGACACCAGTGCGGCGTAACAACGTTTTGATCCAGCAAGTGTTCAATCGGACGGCGGCCGGTGGCCTCGAGACAGGAACGCACTTCCATGACCTGCTCTGCGATATGAATGTGCACCGGCATATCGGCGTCCATGACTCGCAAGGCCTGCGTGGCGGCCTTGAGTACCTCGAGCGGTACCGCACGCAGACTGTGAAAGGCAACGCCGACTCGGTGCCGGCTCGAAGCGCGTTTTGCCACAAGCCCTCTCTGGCTTTCGATCCCGCGCAAGAAAGATTCCAAATCCAGCGCAAAGCGCGCCTGCTCGGCGCGCAGTGGACGCGCGCCAAAGTCACTGCTCTGATACAGCGTGGGCAATAACGTCAATCCAATGCCTGTGGTTTCGGCAGCCGCGTCAATGGCCTGCCACATGTCGTTGTTTCCGACGTAGCCGGCGCCATCGGTGGCACGATGCAAATAGTGGAATTCAGCGACCGAGGTGTAGCCCGCCTTGAGCATTTCGATGAACAGCTGGGTGGCAATGATGGTCAGCTGTTGCGGGTCGACGCGGTTTGCCAGCGCATACATGGCTTCGCGCCAAGTCCAGAAGCTGTCCCGGGCTGAGGAGCGGTACTCGGCTACCCCGGCCAGCGCCCGCTGAAATGCGTGGCTGTGCGCGTTCGGCATTCCCGGCACCACGATGCCATCGATGGTCTCAGGCGGTGCGCCGGGCGTCGCCACGCCGGGATGCGCCGCCTGCTCGATGGCGGTGATAAACCCCTGCTCTGACACCGTGACCACGGCATCGCGAGTCCAACCCTGCTGCAAATAAGCGGACTTCAGACGATAGGTTGGCATCTTCAGTATCATACTGAAATGCAGAAACCTTCGGATGACCCGTGGAACCAGGTTTGGGTCGGGGCCAATATTGCGACCTTCGCCGAGGATGATTCCTACGGCAGCTTGTTGGATGCCGGCATCGCCATCAAAGGCGATCGAATTGCCTGGATCGGCACCGCCGCGGAAGGACGGCGCCTCGCGAATGCGCAACGGATCGCGGTGCACGAAGCGCGAGGCGCGTGGATTACGCCCGGTCTGATCGATTGCCACACTCACTTGGTGTATGGCGGCAATCGCGTGGCGGAATTCGAGCAACGACTCTGCGGCGCTTCCTACGAGGAGATCGCACGTGCCGGCGGCGGGATTCAGTCCACCGTCAATGCGACGCGCGCCGCGGATCGCGACGAGTTGTATCAATCCGCCGCGACTCGCCTGCAGCGTTTGATGGCGGAAGGCGTGACCACGCTGGAAATTAAATCCGGTTACGGGTTGGAACTGTCGGCCGAGCGTCGACTGCTCGAAGTGGCGCGAGAGCTGGGGAAAAAACTTCCCGTGTCGGTCAAGACCACGTTTCTGGGCTTGCATTCTTTGCCGCCGGACTATGCGGAGCAGCGTGCGGAGTTCGTCGATGCGGTGAGTGGACCGTGGCTGCGCGAATTGGCCGGCGCGGGGCTGGTCGATGCCGTCGACGGCTTTTGCGAAGGGATCGCCTTCTCGCCGGCGGAGGTCGGGCAATTATTGCGGTCGGCGCAGAAGCTCGGGTTGCCTGCGCATGTGCATGCCGGCCAATTGAGCGACATGGGGGCGGTCGAATTGGCCGCGCAATGCCATGCGTTGTCGGCCGATCACTTGGAATTCGTCAGTGAGGCTGGCGCGCGCGCCATGGCGGCGGCAGGCACCGTGGGCGTGCTTCTGCCCACTGCTTATTTCACGTTGCGACAAACGACGCCACCGCCCATCACCATGCTGCGCGATAGCGGTGTGCGGCTGGCCGTGGCAACCGATTGCAATCCAGGTACTTCGCCCTGCACGTCGATACTGTTGGCCATGAGCATGGCCTGCACCGTATTCCGACTCACACCGCAGGAAGCGCTGGCAGGAGTCACGCGGCACGCGGCCGCGGCCTTGGGGGAACTCGATGAGATCGGGACGCTTGAAGTGGGCAAGCGCGCGGACTTGGCGTTCTGGCAGATCGAGCGTCCGGCGGAGTTGTGCTACGCGTTGGGCGCGAATCCCCTGCTGGGTGCAATGCACCGCGGGGTTATGCGGACTCAAACCCCGTCAGCACATTGACGACGTTGATGCCGATCTCCTCGACGGCATAACCGCCCTCGAGCACGAACAGGCTGGGCAGACCCAGCGTGGCTATCATGCGGCCGTAGGTCGCGAAATCCGGGCTCGATAATTGAAACGAGCTGATCGGATCGTTGACGTAGGTATCGACGCCGAGCGATACCACCAAGGCGTCCGCTTTAAAGGCCTCGATTCTGGCAAGCGCCACTTGCAGGGCTGCCTGCCATTGCGCGAACGAGGTGCCTGTGGGGAGCGGAATATTCAGCGTAAAGCCTAAGCCCGCTCCTTCCCCGGTTTCCTCGGCATAGCCCGAAAAATACGGGAAATCGCCGCGCGGATCGGCATGCAACGAAACGAACAGCACGTCAGGACGGTCGTAGAAGATATCCTGAGTGCCATTGCCATGATGAAAATCCACATCAAGAATCGCCACGCGCGCAGCACCGTGGTCGCGCAGGTATTGCGTGGCCGCCGCCGCATTGTTGATGAAGCAATAGCCGCCGAATAAATCTCGCGCAGCATGGTGACCGGGTGGACGGCAGAGGGCAAAGGCGGCTCGGCTGCCGCCCTTCAGCAACTCAGCGCCGGTCAACGCCACATCGGCCGCCGCACGGGCCGCTTGCCAGGTGCCGGCACTGATGGAGGTTTCCGCAGCCATGGCGTAATAGCCCAGCTTGCCGGTGATGCTGATGGGTCGTTGCGGGCGCATGCGCCGCGCGGGCCACACGTCGGGAATCGCTTCGCCGCGATTATCAGCGGCAAGCCACTCATCCCATGCCGTGCGGAGGAACTCGAGGTATTGCTCATCATGAATCCGCAGCAGCGGATCGATTCCAAAGGCATTGGGCGCAATGACATCGCCAAGACCTTGGTTGTGCACCCGCTCCAGCACGTAATGCGCGCGCGCGGCCGACTCGTAGGGCCGCACCAACTGGCCGCCGGATAACTCGGTGCTCGGGTTGCGTAAAACATGGTCGGGAGAAAATACCGTGATCACTCAACAGCAGATTGAACGGGACGTCGGCACTAAGTCAAATGTCTTAAGATCGCGCATGAACTTCGCCCGTACACTGTTGGTGGTTGTCGCCGGATCGCTGCTGGCGCAGGGCGCGTTGGCTGTTCAACAGCCGCTCGAAGAGGTTGTGGTCACCAGCGAGCGGCCGGGCCCCGGGATGTGGCATGTGCATCGCGGCGCCGCCAATGTCTGGATCTTGGGCAGCATTTCGCCGCTGCCGCGCGATATCACCTGGCATGCCGCCAAGGTGGAAGAAGTTTTGCAGAGCACCAGTCAAGTGCTGGTGCAGAAGCCGATTGAACTCAGCATCCCGCGGGTGCTTTGGATGCTGATCGCCGACCGCAAATACCTGTTGGTCGGGGGCGGCAAGCGGCTCAAGGATGTGATGCCGCCGGATCAGCATGAGCGGTTCGCCGTTCAACGCAGCAAGGTTGGCGAGGATGCGGATAAGTGGGAACACTATCGGCCCATCATCGCCACTGCCTTTTTGCAGCAAGCGGCGTTTCACAAAGTAAATCTATCCATGCGTTTGGACCTCGGCGCGGCGCTGCGCAAGTTGGCGGAGAAACACGGGGTGCGCATTGAGGAAGTGAAGGTCGCGGGCGCCAGCGACATGCTCGAAGCATTGAAAACCATGCCGCCGGCCACGGAGCGCATTTGCGTCGAGGCTTCACTGCATACCATCGAGAGCGGGCTGCCGCGGCTGTTGGAGCGCGCGCAGGCCTGGGCGGACGGCAACGTGGATCGCATCGAGAATTTGCCGGAGCTCAAAGAAGTCGACGCCTGCCGCAACGCCTTGGATGAGGGCAAGGGCGCTTCGGACGTCATCGTCCGTATCCGCGAAACCTGGCTGGAGAACATCGAAAAGTACTTACGGCACGATGGGACCACCATTGCCGTCATCAATTTGGATATGCTGTTGGAGCGCGGCGGTCTGCTGGATCAGCTGCGCGCGCGGGGATATGAGGTGGATGCGCCGCCTTGAGCAGGGAGCTTTAAGAATATGCAAAACCGTTTTCGCTGGGCCTGGTTGCTGGTGGCCGTACTGGCCTGGAACAGCGCTCGCGCCTGGAAGTGGAGCGATGATCTGCCCGAAGTCGGCAAACCCGCCCCGGATTTTCAAGTCGTCACTTTCGACGGCACCAGGGTGGCCCTTGCGGACCTCAAAGGGCAGGTGGTGCTGCTCAATTTTTGGGCGACGTGGTGCGGACCGTGTAAGCAGGAGTTGCCCCTGTTGGATGCCTTTTACCGTGGGCGCAACCAGTTCGGCTTAAAAATGTTCGCCGTGGCCACCGAGGACTCGCTCACGCCGACCCAATTGGTTCCCGTTCAGAAGGTCGTCAGCTTCCCGATGGCCAAGCGATTCAAAGGTCAGTATGGGAAAATCAAGGCGCTGCCGACGAATGTCATCATCGATCGGCAGGGCATCGTCCGCTATGCCAAGGCGGAGATGTTCACCTTGGACAGCATTAACAAAGAGCTGATACCGCTGCTGAAGGAACCGATGCCCCCCGAATGATTTGCGTAAATAGCTTGCTGCGGCGCAGCATTTACCTTGACACATGATCGCATGATTCCTACAATCGCCGGCCTTTGTTTCCGGGCACAGGCGCGGGCATAAAGCCCGAACAATTTACGTTTTAAGCATCCCGACCGCTCTTCTTATAGGGGCGCGGTCTCTAAAGGTATTTATGGCGACGACGACACAATTAATCCGCACAGGCCGCAACGAGCCCGCTTGGAAGTCCAAGGTTCCGGCGCTGGCCGCTTCCCCGCAGAAGCGCGGCGTGTGCACTCGTGTTTACACGACCACCCCGAAGAAGCCGAACTCGGCCCTGCGCAAGGTGTGCCGCGTTCGCCTGACCAATGGCTACGAAGTGTCGAGCTACATTGGCGGCGAAGGCCACAACCTCCAAGAGCACTCTGTGGTGCTGATCCGTGGCGGCCGCGTCAAGGATCTCCCCGGCGTCCGTTATCACACGGTTCGCGGTGCCCTCGATTGCGCCGGTGTCACCGACCGCCGTCAGGGCCGTTCCAAGTACGGCGCCAAGCGCCCTAAGAAATAAGCCTCATTTAGGCCAGAAGGTTTTCCATGTCCCGTAGAGCAGCAGCCCCCCATCGCACCATCCTTCCCGATCCGAAGTTCGGGAATGACATGTTGGCCAAATTCATCAACATGGTGATGGAGCGCGGCAAGAAGTCCGCCGCCGAAAAGATCGTTTACGGCGCCATTGATCGCATCAGTGAGAAGAAGAGCGGCGCCGCCGGCGCTGAGGCAATTGCTGTGTTGCAGCAAGCGCTGGACAACGTCAAGCCGGTGGTCGAAGTGAAGTCGCGTCGAGTCGGCGGTGCTACTTACCAGGTGCCCGTTGAAGTTCGTGCCAACCGTCGCCAGACCTTGGCGATGCGCTGGGTCATCGAGGCCGCCACGGCCCGCAGCGAGAAATCCATGGCCCACCGGTTGGCCGCGGAATTGATGGAGGCCGCCGAAAATCGCGGTGCCGCCGTCCGCAAGCGTGAGGACACTCACCGCATGGCAGACGCCAACAAGGCCTTCGCGCACTACCGCTGGTAGTTGGCCGCGCCCTCCGCGCGGGCTAGAAACGCGCCGAATCGGTCATATATAGATATATCTGACGGGGTCGTGTTGACCCCGTCGCATACATTGCGCCTGAGCGCTTAAGGTTATATGGCACGCACTACGCCCATCGAGCGATACCGAAATATCGGTATCTCGGCTCATATCGACGCGGGGAAAACCACCGCGACGGAGCGTATTTTGTTCTACACCGGCGTGTCGCACAAAATCGGCGAGGTTCACGACGGCGCGGCCGTCATGGACTACATGGAGCAGGAACAAGAGCGCGGCATCACCATCACGGCCGCGGCAACCACCTGCTTCTGGAAGGGGATGGACAAGAGCTTCCCCGAGCATCGCATCAACATCATCGATACTCCGGGCCACGTCGATTTCACCATCGAAGTGGAGCGCAGTTTGCGCGTGCTGGATTCGGCCATCGCCGTGTACTGCGCCGTTTCGGGGGTGCAGCCGCAGTCCGAAACTGTGTGGCGGCAGATGAACAAGTACGGCGTGCCGCGCATCGCCTTCGTCAACAAGATGGACCGTTCCGGCGCGAACTTCCTGCGCTGCGTTGAGCAGATCCGCAGCCGTTTGCGCGGCAACCCCGTGCCCATTCAACTGCCCATCGGCGCCGAGGAAGGTTTTGTCGGGGTCGTCGATCTCGTCAAAATGAAAGCCATACATTGGGATGAAGAAACCCAGGGTATGAAATTTGAGTACCGCGACATCCCCGCTTCCATGCTCAAAGAGTGTGAGGAGTGGCGCGGCAAAATGATGGAAGCGGCGGCTGAGGGGGATGAGACGCTGCTGAACAAGTACTTGGAAAGCGGCGAACTCACTGATGACGAGATCAAGAAGGGGCTGCGCGAGCGCGCCCTGAAGAACGAAGTGTGTCTGGTCACCTGTGGTTCCGCGTTCAAGAACAAGGGCGTGCAGGCCGTGCTCGACGCCATTGTCGAGTACATGCCCTCGCCCACGGAAGTGCCGCCGGTGAAAGGCGTCAGCGAGACCGGTGAGCCCATCACACGGCCCGCCGACGATGCAGCGCCGTTCGCGGCCCTGGCGTTCAAGATTCTCAACGATTCCTTTGTCGGCAACCTGACCTTCTTCCGGGTGTATTCCGGCACGCTGAAATCCGGCGACCAGGTGTTCGTGCCTAGCAAGAATCGCACCGAGCGCATTGGCCGCCTGCTGCAGATGCATGCCAGCGAGCGCTCCGAAATCAAGGAAGTGCGCGCCGGCGACATCGCCGCGGCCGTGGGCTTGAAGGATGTCACCACCGGCGACACCCTGTCCGATCTGCAGAAAATCATCATCCTGGAAAAGATGGAATTTCCGGAGCCGGTGATTTCGGTTGCCGTGGAGCCGAAGACCACGGTTGATCAAGAAAAAATGGGTTTGGCGCTGCAGCGGCTGGCCAAGGAAGATCCTTCGTTCCGGGTGCACACCGACGCGGAATCCGGTCAGACCATCATCGAGGGCATGGGCGAATTGCACCTCGAGATCATCGTCGACCGCATGAAGCGCGAATTCAAGGTCGACGCGAACGTCGGCAAGCCGCAGGTGGCGTATCGTGAAACCCTGCGGGGCACGGTGGAAACCGAAGGTAAGTTCATTCGCCAATCCGGTGGCCGTGGGCAATACGGGCATGTGTGGCTGAAGCTCGAGCCGCTCGAACCGGGTAAGGGTTACGAGTTCGTGAACGGCATCGTCGGCGGCAGCGTGCCGCGGGAATTTATCCCGGCGGTCGACAAGGGCATTCAGGAAGCCGTGCAAACCGGCGTGATTGCTGGCTATCCCATCGTGGATGTGAAGGTCACGCTATTCGATGGTTCGTTTCACGACGTCGATTCGAACGAAATGGCATTCAAGATTGCCGGGTCGATCGGCTTCAAAGAGGGTTTCCGCAAGGCCAAGCCGGTATTGCTCGAGCCCATCATGAAGGTGGAAGTGGTTACGCCGGAAGACTACTACGGCGACATCGTCGGCGATTTGAGTCGCCGTCGTGGGCAGATCGTCGGTATGGAGGAATCTCCGTCCGGCAAGGTGGTTACGGCCGATGTGCCGCTCGCGGAAATGTTCCAGTACTCGACCTCGATGCGCTCGATGAGCCAAGGCCGGGCGAACTACACCATGGAGTTCGCCAAATACATGGAAGTGCCGAGCAACGTCGCCGATGTGGTGATGAAGAAAGATTACTAAGGTTCAACAACAGCATTCATTTTTGAGAGGTACTTGCCGTGTCGAAGGGGAAGTTTGAGCGAACGAAGCCGCA
>CAZZWE010000016.1:0-48469 GCA_964657675.1 uncultured Steroidobacteraceae bacterium | reverse complement strand
ACCAGCGCCCGCTGTATCTCGAGCAGTCGAGCCAGCACTCGCACCTGCATCAGGGTGTGCCCTTGATCCGCTGCTCGATACTTTTGAGACGCGCCTCGATCCGGTCCGCCGCCTCACGCACGGTGTCAACGCCGTGCAGGAATTCTTCGTGCTCCGGCTTGCTGACCAGGTCACGGCCCTCTTCCTGCAGATACTCGGCGACATTTTCGCCTGCCGTGCGACGGGTGCGCCGCGCCCAGGAACGCACGCTGCGCGCCACTTGCGACAGCCGCCGGGCGGGCATGTCACCGATCCAGCGCGACAGCTCTTCCTCGAAATCCGGCTTCGCGGCGGCGAATAGTTGGCGAAACAGATTGGCCACTTCGGCATCGCCGCGAATCTGCACGCCGGCGCGGGAGGCGACCGATGGGCCGTCGCCGCGCAACAGTTGCAGCAGCGCGGGGGCGGAGCCGGAAATGACGGCGTCCGCTGCGGCATCGCCATCATTGCCGTTGAGCAGCGCGAGACCGCCGTTGAATACGCTGGCACGCACTTTCATCATCCGGTCGACCTCGACCAGCAAAGAACGCCCCTCGAGCCTAAGCGCGAGCGCGCGGGCGTCCGTCGACGCCGCGATGTTGCGGTTGAATAGGGCTTCGGCGGATGCGAGCCAGGGCGCGGTCGCCGGCATGCTAGATCTTGTACCCGCGGTGCACGGCCACGATGCCACCGGTGAGATTGTGATAGCGGGCGTGCGCGAATCCGGCGGTGCGCATCATCTGCAGCAGAGTTTCCTGGTCGGGATGCATGCGGATGGATTCGGCCAGATAGCGGTAGCTGTCGGCATCCTGCGCGACCAGCTTGCCGAGCAGCGGCAGCACCTTGAAGGAGTAGGCGTCGTACACGGGCTTCAGGCCCGGCGCCACGGGCGTCGAGAATTCCAGCACCAGCAGCTGGCCGCCGACTTTCAACACGCGATGCATGGACTTGAGCGCCGCGGCCTTGTCGGTGACATTGCGCAAGCCGAACCCGATGGTGACGCAATCAAAACTATTGTCCTCGAAGGGCAGCTTCTCGGCGTCGGCCAGGGTGAACTCCACATTGCCAACAAAGCCCTTGTCGAGCAGCCGATCGCGGCCGACTTCCAGCATGGCGGGGTTAATGTCGGAGCACACCACCCGGCCGGACTTGCCCACCTGGCGCAGCAGACCCGCCGCAAGGTCGCCCGTGCCGCCCGCGACGTCGAGCGCGGAGCCTCCAGGTTTGAGGCCGGTCAGCGAGAGGGTGAACTGCTTCCAGAGCCGGTGCACGCCGAAGGACATCAGGTCGTTCATGACGTCGTACTTGGGCGCCACGGAGGCGAAAACCGAGCGCACGCGCTCGGCTTTGTCGGCCGGGGCGACTCTTTCGAAGCCAAAATCTACGGTGCGATTGGAGTCAGTCATGGGCCCTCGGTTCGAACGCCCATTGTAGCCGACTGCAGCTGGCAGGGTACGCGCCTAGACCTGGCGCGCTTCAGTGCAGCGCTGCTGGTACCGAGCCCAGTTGGCGTCCCGCTCGCGGCCCAACTCGTGCAGCAAGGTCCAGGAATACAAACCGGTGTTGTGCCCGTCATCGAAATGCAGGCGTAAAGCGTAATTGCCGATCGGTTCCAGACGGCTGATGCCGACGTTTTGTTTGCCGAGCTGCAATATGCCTTCGCCGCCGCCGTGGCCCTTGACCTCGGCCGAGGGCGAGAACACCCGCAGATATTCGAACGGCAGCTCGAAGCGCGAGCCATCATCGAAGGTCACCTCGAGCAGTCGCGAGGTGGTGCGCAGTTTGATGTCGGTGGGCGTGGGCATTGAAATGCGGCGCTTTACAGAATGTAGCGCGACAAGTCCTGATCTTTGACCAGTTCGCCCAAGTTGCCTTCGACATAGGCCCGATCCACGTGCACATGCGAGCCGCTGCGGTCCGCGGCATCGAAGGACACGCTCTCGAGCAGGCGCTCCATGACGGTGTGCAGGCGCCGTGCGCCGATGTTTTCCGTGCGCTCGTTGACCTCGAAGGCGACTTCGGCCAGGCGCTGTACGCCGGTGGAATCGAACTCCAGCGTGACGCCCTCGGTGGCCATTAAAGCCACGTATTGGCGGCATAACGAGGCATCGGGCTCGGTCAAGATCCGCACGAAGTCGCCGACCACCAGCGGGTCCAATTCGACTCGAATAGGCAGGCGCCCTTGCAGCTCGGGAATCAGGTCGGAGGGTTTGGACATGTGAAACGCGCCGGAGGCGATGAACAGCACATGGTCGGTTTTCACGGTGCCGTACTTGGTGTTCACCGTGCAGCCTTCCACCAGCGGCAACAGATCGCGCTGCACGCCCTCGCGCGACACATCGGCGCCGGCGGTCTCCTGGCGGCGTGCGATCTTGTCGATTTCATCGATGAAGACGATGCCGTTTTGCTCGGCGTTCTCCACCGCGCGCAGCTTCAGGTCTTCTTCGTTGATCATCTTCGCCGCTTCCTCATCGACCAGCAGCTTCAACGCCTCCTTGATCTTGAGCTTGCGTTGGCGTGGGCGGCCGCCGCCCAGGTTCTGAAACATGCCCTGCAATTGCTGAGTCATCTCTTCCATGCCCGGCGGCGCCATGATTTCCACCCCCATGGAGGCGGCACGCACCTCGATTTCGATCTCGCGGTCGTCCAAGTCGCCCTCGCGCAGCATTTTGCGAAAGCGCTGGCGGGTGTCGCCGTCGCGCGGGGTGCTCTCGGCGGTGAAACCGGCGCCTTGGGCCTTCGGCAGCAGGATATCCAGCACCCGTTCCTCGGCGGCATCCGCAGCGCGGGGGCGGACCTTGGAGATTTCCTCTTCTCGCGTCATTTTGACGGAGATCTCCACTAGATCGCGGACGATCGAGTCTACTTCGCGGCCGACGTAACCCA
This sequence comes from uncultured Steroidobacteraceae bacterium, assembly GCA_964657675.1. Taxonomy (GTDB): domain Bacteria; phylum Pseudomonadota; class Gammaproteobacteria; order Steroidobacterales; family Steroidobacteraceae; genus Bog-1198. Next base: position 45,565 of record CAZZWE010000016.1, on the reverse strand, counting down.
CTTCGGTGAATTTCGTGGCTTCCACCTTGATGAAAGGTGCTTTGGCGAGCCGGGCCAGCCGACGCGCAATCTCGGTCTTGCCGACCCCGGTGGGCCCGATCATCAGGATGTTCTTCGGCGTAATTTCCGGACGCAGGGCTTCGGCCACTTGTTGGCGCCGCCAGCGGTTGCGCAAGGCAATGGCGACGGCGCGCTTGGCGGCCTTTTGGCCGACGATGTGCTTATCCAATTCCTCGACGATTTCTCGCGGGGTCATCTGCGACATGAGGCCTACAGTTCTTCGATGGTGAGAGTGCGGTTGGTGTAAATGCAGATGTCTGCAGCGATGTTCAGCGACTTCTCGACGATGTCGCGCGCCGAGTAGTCGCCCTGCATAAACGCCAGCGCGGCCGCCTGGGCGAAGCCTCCGCCGGAGCCGATGGCGATCAAGTCGTGTTCGGGCTCGATGACATCGCCGGTGCCCGAAATGACATAGGTGCTTTCCTGATCGGCGACGCACAGCAGCGCCTCAAGGCGCCGCAGGCTGCGGTCACTGCGCCAGTCCTTGGCCAGCTCGATGGCTGCGCGGGTCAAATTGCCGAATTTCTCCAGCTTGCCCTCGAACCGCTCGAATAAGGTAAATGCATCGGCGGTGCCGCCGGCGAAGCCTGCCAGGACCTTGCCGCCATACAGGCGCCGTACCTTCTTGGCATTGGACTTCATGACACTCTGGCCGAGGGTCACCTGGCCGTCGCCGCCGACCGCCACGCGGCCGTTGCGCCGCACTGCCAGAATGGTGGTGCCGTAGATCGTATTCGGATCGTGATTCATGAACCGATGAGCTTGGGGCCGATCGAGCCCGTTTCAAGCGGTGCGGGGTCTGCGCCGTGCCCGGGGGTGGGCGGCATCGTAAACCGCCGCCAGGCGCTGAAAATCCAAATGGGTGTACACCTGCGTGGTGGAGATGTCGGCGTGGCCGAGCAGTTCCTGCACGCCGCGCAGGTCGCCGCTCGACTCCAGCAGATGGGTGGCGAAGGAATGCCGGAACATGTGTGGATGGACGTGCTGTGCGAGCCCCTGTCGACGCGCCCAGCCACTTACACGCAATTGAACCGCGCGAACGCTGAGCGGCTGGCCGCTCTTGCTGACGAACAGGGGATGGGTAGGCAGGGTCTCGCGCATGAAACCGGTGCGTTGGATCAGCCACTTTTTGATGGCCGCGATGGCATGACGACCCATGGGCACGATGCGGGTCTTGTTGCCCTTGCCAAGCACGCGCACGGTGTGGTCCTGCAAATCGATGGCGGTCAAATCGAGATTGACGAGTTCACTGACGCGCAAGCCGGATGAGTAGAACAGTTCCATGATGGCCTTGTCGCGCGCCGACAGGGAGTCATCGACTCGAAAGTCCAGCAAGCGCGCCATCTGATCCGTGTCCAGTGTGACGGGCAGGCGCTTCTTGGTTTTCGGTGCGCGCACGTCGGTGGCGGGGTTCGACGTGGCAGCACCTTCGCGCATCAGATAATTGAAGAAAGAACGCAGCGCCGACAGGCGCCGCTGAATGCTGCGCGGGCCGATGCCGGCGCCATGCTCGGAGGCGGCATAGGCGCGCACCAGGGCATGGTCGAGTGCGGACCACGAGGTCAATTTGCGTAGCACACAGAACTCCACCACGGAGTTCAGATCGTTGGCATACGCGTCGAGGGTGTGCGGACTCATGCGCCGTTCGTGCGCGAGGTGCGATAAGAACCTATCGATCCACTCGCGCTCGCCCGGCTTCACCCATCGATCCTTCAGCGCATCAAGGCGTAGGTCACAAGCTCGCCGATCCGGGACAGAAACTCGGTGCTCATGGCCGGATGAAAACGGTCGGCATCGCTGGCACCGATGGCTAGCAGGCCCAAGGCGCCCTTGACGCCCAACGGCGTGAGCGCCACCGAACCGATGGCCACCGCGTCCTTGCCAAACAAGAAATCGCGCTGTGTATCGCGCACCTGGCCGCAGCGCGGCTTGCCCGTGGTCATCAGCGACTCGAACATCTTGATTTCTTCATCGCTGATGTTGGCCGTGCGCAGGAAGCGGCCCGCTTCATTCTCGAGTGGTTTGGCCTCTTCGAGAAACAACACCAACACCGAGTTCATGGCATCGAAATCCTCGCGCAGCGAGGTTTCCACTGCGTTGATGGTTTCGAGCAGCGTCTTGGCGCGGATCAATCGCTGGCTCAGGCGATGAATGCGGTCGGCGAGTGCGTCGTTGGAGCGGGCCACGTCGACCAGCTCCTTGAGCTTGCGGTCGAGGGACTGATTGCGTTCACGCAGGACTTCGACCTGACGTTCGACCAAGCTGATGGTACTGCCGCCGTCGCGCACATGCGGCAGACGCAGCTTGGCGAGCAGGCTCGAGTTGCGTTCGAAAAAATCGGGATAGGTTTGCAAGTAGTCAACGACGCTGGCGTCGCTCAAAATTTCCTGCTTGCGTGCGGAACTCGTCGTCATTGTTTGGCTCCCGTAAATCTCGTTAAATCAATGGATCCTTTGAACACCGTCGTGGCAGGACCCGTCAGCCAGATCGATTGGCCCGCTCCCGGCCAGGCCACCAGCGCGGTGCCTCCAGGCAGGTCGACCCTGACTTCCTGCCCCAACCAGCCGCGTTGTTGACCGACCGCCACAGCCGCGCAGGCGCCGGTGCCGCAGGCCAGGGTTTCGCCAACGCCGCGCTCGAACACACGCAATGCGATGTGGGCGCGGTCGATGACTTGCATGAAGCCCACATTGGCGCGTTGAGGAAATTTTTCATGTCGCTCGATAGTAGGCCCAATCCGCTCGACGGGCGCGCTTTTCGCCTCCTGGACGCGCAGAACCGCATGGGGGTTGCCCATGGACACGGCGCCGATCTCCATATCGGTGCCTTCGACGTTCAATGGGTAACTTGCGGCTTGGGTCGGTGCGTCGAAGGGAATGGCGCGCGGATCGAAATTCGGCACGCCCATCTCCACCGAGACCAGGCCGTCGTCGCGTACCCGCGCGTGGATGGTGCCGCCGGTGCTGCCCAAGCTGAACTCGCGGCCGAGCTCGGGGGCGCGGTCATACATCAGGGCGGCGATACAGCGTGCGCCATTGCCGCATTGTTCGACTTCACTGCCGTCGGAATTGAACACGCGATAGAACGCCCGGCTGCTTGCATCGCGGGGAGATTCCAGCATCAGTGCCTGATCGAAGCCGACACCGGTGTGGCGGTCGGCGAGGGCGCGAAGCAGCCCTGAATCAAGGCGGGTATTGGCGGCGGCGTCGAAGACCAAGAAATCGTTGCCGAGCCCCTGCATCTTCAAAAAGTCGATGCGCATGGCTGCAGAGCATAGCCGAAAATTTCACGCGGGGGTTGCGCAATCACAGCGCGAGTTCTACCTTAACGCCACAACAAAAATCCGGGGACCTATGCGCCACGTAATGGTTTTGAATGCGAAGGGCGGTTGCGGCAAGAGCACCCTCAGCACCAACATCGCCGTTTTTTTTGCCCGCGACGGCCACCAGGTGTGCATTGCCGACTACGATCCGCAGCGTTCGAGTCTCGACTGGCTGGAGACGCGCCCGGTCGATCTTCCCGCCATCACCGGCGTCGCCGCTTTCGATGAAGGTCTGCGGGCCGTACCCCGTAATACGGAAATCCTGGTGATCGACGCGCCCGCCCGCGTTCACGGCACGGAGCTGAATGAACTGGTACGCCGGGCCGAAACCATCATTGTCCCAGTGCTGCCCTCGAGCATCGACATGAAAGCCTGCGGGCATTTCATGGCCGAGCTGCTGGAGATCGGCAAGGTGTCGCGCAAGCAGGCGCGGCTCGCGGTGGTTGCCAATCGCGTGCGCGAACACACGCTGGTGTACGAAGAGCTGGATCAATACCTGACCAAGCTCAAGGTGCCTTACCTCGGGTGTCTGCGGGAGGCGCAGAACTATGTGCGCGCCTATTCGCGTGGCATGGGCGTGCTTGAGTTGCCGGAGTACCTGGCATGGCCCGACTGGAAGCAGTGGGAGCCGATCAGCGAGTGGCTCGACAGTAAGCGCAGCCAACCCGCCTAAAGTTTTCACCACCCAAGGTGCGCGCGTGCGTGTCACCATCAAGAACTCGTCCCGAACCTTCAGCGTCGCACCGGATCAAACGCTGCTCGACGGCGCACTGGCCGCCGGGCTGAATCTGCCGCACAGCTGCAAGGGCGGCAATTGCGGCGCCTGCCTCGCGCGGCTGATCAGCGGCGACATTGACTATCCGCGCGGCAAACCGCTGGGAGTGTCCGCCGGCGAAGCCGCCGAGGGCATGATCTTGCTGTGTCAGGCGCGGGCGCGCGGCGATGTGGCTCTGGAGACTTTCGAAATTGTCCCGGCCGCGGACAGTGTCATCAAGCGCTTGCCGGCCCGCATCGAGCGGGCTGTGGCCGTGTCGCACGACGTGATGCAGTTGTTCCTGCGGCTGCCAGCGGCGGAAGAGTTCACGTTCGAAGCGGGCCAGTACTTGGACATTCTCTTGCCGGGCGGCCGACGGCGCAGTTTTTCCATCGCCTCCCCGCCGCACGATGCCAAGCCCTTGGAGTTGCACGTGCGGCGCGTGCCGGGCGGCGAGTTCACCGACACGTTGTTCGAGGAACGGACGCGTGCGAGCTTGCTCAATATCGAAGGTCCTCTGGGACAATTCACCTACCGGCCATCCTCCGCGCCGATGCTGATGTTGGGCGGAGGCACGGGTCTCGCGCCGCTGCTCAGCATCCTGCGGCATGTCATCGACCAAGGCCTCGAGCGCGATGTGCATCTGTATTGGGGCGTCCGCGCGGAGCGCGACTTGTACGCCCGCACTTCACTGGACGAATTGCTCGCGCAGGTGCCGCGGTTGCGTTACACGCCGGTGCTATCCGAAGCGCAGCCGCCGTGGCGCGGTCGGACCGGGTGGGTGCACGCGGCGGCGTTGGAGGATTTCAGCGACCTCCGCGCATTCGATATCTATATGGCCGGACCGCCGGCCATGATCGATGCCGCGCGGCGCGCCTTCGAGGTGAGGGGCGTGCCGGCCGCGCAGGTGTTGTTCGATTCCTTCGACTATGCGCCGGACTCGCTCGAGCGCCAGCGCAACAACGCTGCGACCAAGTCCTGATCTTCGGCCGATTCGGCCAGCAACATCGGCGCGCGTACGCCCTGTTCGCGCAACGCCGCCGCCACGCGTTCGCCCGGCACCAACCAGGGCACGCGTTCGAATTCGCCGCGCAATTCTTCGGGCGCCATTTGCAGCAGCGCCACGCCGACGGCCAGGCTGGTGGCCGTGATGACGTGGACCTGTCCCGCGGCGAATTGCTGGTGTAAGGCTTGCAACTGGGTTTCACTCGGCAGTGCGGGAACGCGTTGGTAGACCTCTGCCGTCACGACGTTCGCGCCGCGCCGATTCAATTCTTGCTGCAGCAATTGCCGGCCTTCGCTGCCCTTGATCATCAAGATGCGGTGACCGGCCAAGTGCTCGAGACGCGGATGCAACAGCAAGCCTTCCGAGTTCGGCGTCTCTGCGGGTGTGAACGCGACGCGGTAGCCGGCCTGGTTCAACGCGCGCGCCGTGGCGGAGCCGATCGCGGCCAAGGGCAGGTCGCGTTTCTGATCCAGCAGCGCGGAACCGAAGCGCACGGCGTTCGCGCTGGTGAAGATGATCAGATCATAGGCCTCGAGCGTGCCGATGCGCTGGGCCAAGGCGCGGTGGTCGCCGAAGGGTTTGATTTCAAGCGCCGGTAGCCGCAAGGTCGTCGCGCCTTGCGCCTCGAGCAGCCGACACAGCGGCATCGACTGATGTTCGGGCCGGGTGACGAGTACGCTGATGCCTTCGAGCGGGCGCATGCCGGTGGCGGCCATGCGATCAGCCGGTGCGCAGTCGCTCGAGCAACGCGCCGGCCCCGGCCGCCAGCACCCGATCGGCCAGACGAACGCCCAGCGACTCAGGATCATTCGCAGCACCCGTCATGGCGTCGCGCAGCAGGCGCGAGCCGTCTGGCTCCGCGACCAACCCATGCAGTTCGATTTGGCCGGCGTTGAGTTCCGCGTAAGCGGCAATCGGCGACTGGCAGCTGCCGCCCAGGTGATGCGAGAAGGCACGTTCTGCCTGCATCACCACACGCGTGGCCGGATCTTCCAGCGCCGCGAGTAATTCCAACGTGCGCGCATCGTTGCCGCGGCATTCGATGCCGATGACGCCCTGGGTGACCGCCGGCAGGCACTGCTTCGGATCGAGCCGGCCGGTGATGCGCGACTCCAACCCCAGGCGAATGAGTCCGGCGCAGGCGAGGATAATGGCCGCCATGTCGCCTTGATCCAGTTTGCGCAGCCGCGTGTCGACGTTACCGCGCAAGGCCTCGATTTTGAGGTCCGGCCGCAGCGCGCACAGTTGTGCCTGACGGCGCAGGCTCGACGTGCCGATGAGTGCACCGCGCGGCAGATCTTCAATGCGCGAGACGCCGTTGCGGGTGATGAGTGCGTCGCGCGGATCCGCGCGGGTCAGTACCGCGCCGATGGTAAAGCCCGGCGGCATTTCGGTGGGCACATCCTTCATCGAGTGCACGGCGATGTCGGCGCGGTGTTCCTCGATGGCGACTTCCAGTTCCTTGATGAACAGGCCCTTGCCGCCGATCTCGGCGAGGCTGCGATCCTGGATTCGATCGCCCTGCGTGACCAGCGGCACCAACTCGACCGCGACCCCGGGGTGCGCGGCGCGCAGCAGTGCCGCGACGTGTTCGGCCTGCCACAGTGCCAGATGACTCTTGCGAGTGGCGATGCGTAGCATCGCGCTCACGCGAATTGATCGGGAAAAATCTTGGACGCGAGACGGTAGATGGCGGAGATGTCTTCATCGCCGAAGCCTTCAGCCATCAACGTTTCGTACTGCGAGATCACCGATTCGGTCACCGGCAATGTCGCGCCATGCTTGGCGGCCATGTCGCGGCACAATTTCAAGTCCTTGTCGTGCAGACGCACGCGGAAACCGGCCGGAAAACTATTGTTTGCCATGAAGGGTGCGCGATTGACGAAGTACCAGCTGGATCCAGCCCCCTTGCCGAGTACCTCGATCACCTGCTTCAGCGGCAGTCCTTCCGCATGCGCGAACGCCATGGCTTCGCCCACCACCTGGATGATGCCGGCGCACATGATTTGATTGGTGGCCTTGGTCGCCTGTCCGGCGCCGCTGCCGCCCATGTAGGCCACGGCCTTGCCCATGGCATCGAGAATGGGCTTGGCGCGCTGAAATACCGCTTCATCGCCGCCCGCCATGATGGCCAAGGTCGCCAGTCGCGCGCCTTCGACGCCGCCGCTCACGGGACAATCCAGAAAGCCCACGCCGATGGCTTCCAGCTCGCCGTGAATGTCGCGCACCGTGTCTTTGCCCACCGTGGAGCAATCCATCACGATCATATTTGGGCTCAAACCCGGCTCCAGGGCCTTGATGACTTCGCGCAGATCTTTATCGGCGGACACGCAGGTGACGACCGCCTCGCAATTGCCGGCCAACTCGTTCAGGTCTTTGAAAGCGATGACCTTCAGTTCATCGGCCAGGGCTTTGGCTTTTTCGGGCGAGCGATTCCACACGCCGGTGAGCAATCCGGCCTTATGAAGATTGCGCGCCATGTGCGCGCCCATGGCGCCTAATCCGACGAAGCCGGTTTGCATATGCGGTCCTTGAAATTGCAGAGGGTCAAAACCAAGGGCCGTAGACTAAAGCTTTGCGCGGTCCGCGGCAAAGCGAATACCGGAGAGACGCTACGTCGGGCTGTTGCAGATCTCGTCGACTGCTTTCTTGGCGTCGAGGCGCTCTTGATCGATTTGTTCCGAGGTCAGGTACTGACGCTCGCCGTCGGCGCCGGTCTTGTAGATACGGCGTCCTTCGATCAGCTTTTTGTAATTCGTTTGCGCGTCCGCACATTGTTTGTCGCGAGTGGCGGCGACATCGTCATTCACGGCCTGTTTGGCTGCATCCTCTTTAGGCGCTGTGCCGGCGGCAGTGTTGTTGGATGCGGTGCTGGACGGGCTTGCGCTGGGGCGGGCAACCGGTGCCGAGGTGTGCGTTCCCAAGCCTTCGACCAATTCGGCGTGCACGCCATCCGGCGGACGATCGCCATATTGCAGCTTGCCTTGGGCGTCGACCCACTTGTACACCACCGCAGAGGCCATGCACGACCACGTGATCAAAGCGGCGAATAACATCCAGCGTTTCATCGTCCAACCCTCGCTCTAAAGAGCTCGCGAACCTGCCTCACCCGTGCGGATGCGAACCGCCTGACCCAGGTCCGAAACAAAAATCTTGCCGTCACCGATTTTGCCGGTGCGGGCCGTTTCGATAATCGCCTCTACCACGCGGTCGACTTGCTCGTCATCGACCGCCAGTTCCAGCTTCACTTTGGGCAGGAAATCCACCACGTACTCTGCCCCACGATAGAGTTCAGTGTGGCCTTTTTGGCGCCCAAAGCCTTTGACCTCCGTCACGGTAATGCCCTGAACCCCCACCTCAGCCAGCGCGGCGCGCACGTCGTCTAACTTGAAGGGTTTGATGATGGCAATGACCATTTTCATGCAGGAGGCTCCTGATTCGGGAATCCGCAGTTTAGCAGCGGAATGTAAAATTAAATGCTGCAACGCATCATGGATTACTGCGGTGTGCAGGTGTATAACGCCTCAGCGTCTTGCGTCGGGCGCGCGTATATAAAAAACGGCGTGGGCCCTTTTAAGGAACCCACGCCGCCGGGATATCGCACCGACGGGGGAGTTGGCTGGCTTGCCGGCGCGAGATGCTCCTAAAACGTCAAAAACGTGGCCTCGCTCGCTGATCGGGCGAGGCCTCTAAAAAGCCTAGATGGCGTCCGGCCCGGTTTCACCCGTCCGAACCCGCAGTGCCTGTTCCAGTTCCAGTATCCAAACCTTGCCATCGCCTGCCTTCCCTGTCCTGGCCACGTTACAAACTGCTTCCATCACCTGTTCCGCAATCGAATCATCGACTGCCAATTCAATCTTTGCTTTGGGGAGAAAATCCACGCTGTATTCAGCGCCGCGATAGATTTCCGAATGCCCCCGTTGCCTGCCGAAACCTTGTACCTCGGTCACCGTAACCCCTTGAATGCCGATGTCCGCAACTGCCTGCCTGACTTCGTCGACTTTAAAAGGCTTGATAACCGCGGTGATCAGCTTCATGCATTTGTCCCCGCTCGCATCCTTAAATCAGACCGCCTCCGGCATCGCTAACCAGTACTATTGTTCTAGGTGTTGCAGATTCCGTGCCAGGACAAGGGGCTACCGGAATCAACGGGTTGCAGGGCGGACCCACTTTGTTCGCACCGCTTTAGCGCACTGGGCAGGGTTTAGTGCGTTAAGGGAGTGCGACAACTGTTAAAGGAGTTTCTATGAGTTTCATCAATGCGGCCAGTCTCGATGAGCTGGCGCGACGGTTAGCGGAGTCCGTGCCCGAATCGGTGAAGGCCTTCGGACGGGACCTCGAGGGTAATTTCAAAGCGGTGCTGCAAGCACAGCTAGCCAAGCTCGATCTTGTGACTCGACAAGAATTCGATGTGCAGTCATCCATTCTGCAGCGCACGCAGGCGAAGCTTGCGGAGCTCGAAGCACGCGTCAAAGAATTGGAAGCCAAATTCACACCACATTGATTTAGCCGCGAGGTCGCATGAGTACTCACAAGGATGTGAGCACCGTCTTCAGCCGCGCGCCGGTCGGATTGGCCGCGCCGCTGGTGCGCGTCGAAGTGCATTTAGGCAGTGGCATCCCGACCTTCATGCTGGTGGGATTGCCCGAAGCCGTGGTGCGCGAAAGCAAAGAGCGCGTGCACGCCGCGATCGAGACTGCCGGGTTCACCTTTCCTCAAACCCGTATCACGGTCAATCTCTCACCCGCGGATCTGCCCAAAGAGGGCGGCCGTTTCGATTTGCCCATCGCGATCGGAATTCTTGCGGCCGCGGGTTGCATCCAAGCCGAGTGGCTGCGGCATCGAGAATTTTATGGGGAGTTGTCGCTGGGCGGGGAGTTGCGCGAGACGCCGAAGCTGCTGCCTGCGCTGATGGCGGGCGCGCGGCAGGATAGCGAAATGATCGTGCCGACGGCCAATGCACTCGAGGCGGAATTGATTCCCTACGCGCACGTGACTTTGGCGAGACATTTGTCCGAGGTGGTCGATTTGCTGCGAAACTCGCGCGCCCATGCACGCGGGCGCGCGAAATCAACCCTGAGGCGTGAAGAGCGCGCGACGGACGCGCCGGATTTGGCGGAGGTGCGCGGCCAATACTTGGGTAAGCGCGCTTTGGAGATCGCCGCCGCGGGCGAGCACGGTTTGTTGTTCGTCGGGCCACCCGGTGCGGGTAAAACCTTGCTGGCGCAGCGGTTGGCAGGAGTTCTGCCGCCGCTCAATGAACACGAATCCCTGGAGGTGGCGTGCATCGAATCCATGTCGGGACTGCGGCCGCGGCTCACGAAAAGCCGGCCTTTTCGCAGTCCGCAGCACACCTGTTCAGTCGCCGCATTGATTGGCGGCGGTCTACGGCCCGGCGAACTGTCCTTGGCGCACCTGGGGGTGTTGTTCCTGGATGAGTTTCCAGAATTTCCGCGCAATGCGCTCGAGGCGCTGCGCGAACCGTTGGAAAGCGGCGTGGTGGTGCTGTCGCGCCTGAAACGAAGCGTTGAATTTCCGGCGAGATTCCAGCTGATTGCCGCGATGAATCCCTGCCCTTGCGGCTACGCCGGCGATCCGCGCGGCCGTTGTCATTGCAGCGGTGAGCAGGTCAAGCGCTACCGCTCCCGTATCTCAGGTCCTTTGATCGATCGCATCGACATCCACGTGGAATTGGCCGCACTGCCCGTCGAGCACCTGGTGAGCGGCGACGCAGCGGTGGATCCCGTCGAATCATCCGCCGTCGTGGCGGCGCGAGTGGTAACGGCGCGCCAAGTGCAGATCGTGCGCCAGGGAAAAGCCAATGCGCGTTTGACCCCGGCCGAAGTCGCAAGGCATTGCGCACTGCGACGAGAATCACGGGTTGTCTTAAGAGCTGCCATCAGCAAGCTGGGCTTGTCAGCGAGAGCGTATGACCGGGTATTGAAGCTGGCGCGAACCTGCGCTGACCTCGCCGGCGCTGCGGACATTCGCAGCGTCGATATGGCGGAGGCGGTGAAACTTCGCGTGCTCGATCGGGTGATCGAGCCGTGAGGAATTACTTGTTGAGCGACACCATGTAGTCGACCGTCATTTTAATGGTCGCATCGGGCCAAGTCGTACCACCCTTGGGCGGCATGTTGCCCTTGCCCTGGATGGCATGCGTATACAGCGTGTCCTTGCCTTGCGCGATGCGCGGGCCCCACGCGGCCTTATCGCCGATCTTCGGCGCGCCGTTCACCCCGCTGCTATGGCACGCTGAGCAAACCTGGGTAAATGCCGCTTCACCGGTGGTCGGAACCGCGGCTGCGGAGGCCGAGCTGGGCGGCGCGCTCATCGCCGCCAACGCCGAATTGTCCTTACCGGCAATAGCCACGTGCGCGAAGGGCGCTATGTTTTTCTGCATGTCTTGGATATGCAGCGGATCCAGCAACACATGTTCGCCCTGATTGTCGGCGCCGATGGATCGCGCGACCGCGAACAGCACGATGGCAAAGGCCACCAATATGCCGAGCACCAGGCTGAAGGAGTTGAAGAACTGGGTATCCGATGAATCTGACTGGGACACGGTAACTCGCTGAAAATATGTGGAAAATCCCGGAGGAGCGGGCGACAGTATAGCCAGGAAGTGTCCGTCACGAAATAGCCATGACGACGACACCTTGCCACGGTGACCCCACGCCAGGCCCGATTCGCTGTGCAACACGAAAGAAACACGCCAACCGCCCACCGGGCAGCTCGAGCGGCGCCACCAGACGTTGGCTCAGTAAATCTCGGGAACGACCATGTCCGCCGGCACCGCTTGGCGCGAGTAGTGTTCGTGATGCTCGCGCGGCGGCAGCACCACCGGCGGTTTTTCGATCTCGCTGTACTTGAATTGCTTCAGCAGGTGATCGATGAAATTGAGCCGCGCGCGTTTCTTGTCAACCGCCTGCACTACCCACCATTTGGATTCGGGGATGTGTGAGCGCTTGAGCATGATCTCCTTCGCCACGGTGTAGTCCTCCCAGCGGCGCCGGGATTCCAAGTCCATGGGGCTCAATTTCCACTGCTTGAGCGGATCGTGGATGCGGCCGAGGAAACGCAGATGCTGTTCCTCATCGGTGATGGAGAACCAGTACTTCATCACCGTGATGCCGGAGCGCACCAACATGCGTTCGAAATCCGGCACGGTTCGGAAGAACTCCTCGTATTCATCGTCGCTGCAAAAGCCCATGACCTTCTCGACACCGGCGCGGTTGTACCAACTGCGATCGAACAGCACGATCTCGCCCGCGGCCGGCAAATGGGTCACGTAGCGTTGGAAATACCATTGCGTTCGTTCGCGATCGTTCGGCGCAGGGAGGGCCACGACACGGCAGGAACGAGGATTCAGGCGCTGAGTCACGCGTTTGATGGCGCCGCCCTTGCCGGCTGCGTCGCGGCCTTCGAACAGGATGAGGATTTTCTGACCGTTCGCCACCACCCAGTCCTGAAGCTTGACCAGCTCGGCCTGCAGGCGGAACAGTTCCTTGAAGTAGTTCTTGCGGTACTCAGGGTCGGCAATTTTGCCTTCGTTGCCGTCCTCGATTTCAAGCTCCAGCTCTTCATCGTAGCTGTCGGCGAGATCGCGGCTGATGCGCCGCATGAGTTCGTCGTGGTCGATGGTGTGAGTGCCGTTGGTACTCATGGGAATACGTCCGTTTTGATTGCGGGTTATCGATCATCCGCCTTTGATGTTGCAATTGTGGGTCGGTGATGACGGGGGGTCAAATGGCGCCCGCAACCGGTGCCTGGACGGCATCAGGTCTGTTTCGGTCGAAGCTCCTTTCTTACCACCAATTTGAGACCCGACCATACCTCGTCGACCGCGCATACCTTGATGTCGACGAAGCCGAGGGGCAGCGCGACCTCACGGATGGTCTGGTCGGTGATGTCGGTGGGCACCTTGGCCGCCTGCTTCGGCCAGGAGACCCAGATCGAGGCATGGACGTCCAGAGACTTTCTCAAACGCTCCAGCGCGCTGGCGAGGAGGATACGGCGTGTTGCGAATACATGGGCCAAGTCGACGGCTTTGGTGGGTCGGGTCATGAATCGCACGTCGGGCGGAAGCGGTGCGATGAGTGCGGAATAGTTTTTGGGCGCCGCGATCAGAAACAGTCGCGCGCCTTCCTTGATTCCCAATTTCTTGACGAGCGGGTTGCCGGTCAAATCTCCCTCGATTCGCCCAGCTCATAGGCGGTGAACTTGCGCTCGAGCACGCCGTACATGCGAGATGCCGTTCTCCATGGAGCGATATGCGATGCCTGCAGGTGCTTATCGAGGCTTTGCCGGTCGGGCCAGAGTTCAGAAAAGCGAATCAAACCGGGATCGAACGGATCGAGTGCAACGTCGTATGCGATGCAGCCGTCCGACTTATTAGTCGCATCAACCAGGACTTTAAGATGGGGCAAGACTTCCGAAATGATATCGGACGGGAATCTGAGGATGCCGAATACGGCAACGGTTGGGGTCATGTTTCGTTCCTTCGAGTAACAATCAATCGATCCATTGGACGACTATCGCGGTGCCGCCTCGGACACCTGCTGTTGAACTCTATACATAAGAGCAAAAGTTACCAGAGTGATGGCCATCACCACATAGCCCAACCAATCAAAATGACCCAGCGAGTTGTCCGGTCGCTGAACGATGAGCCATCCCGCCACTGCCGCAGACAGCCCGCCGGCGAATTGTTGTAAGGACGCACTGATGGAGTTGAACGCGCCGCGCTTGGCGGGTTCTGGAATGGCAGACATCAGGGCTTGGGCCGGAATCATGCGCGAGAAGATTCCGGCGAAAAGAACTACGTTGATGACGATTACCACTGCCAGCGGTACGTGACCGAGATGTGTCCAGATCGGCACCAGAACCAGCGTAAGGATGCTTCCAAAGCAGAACACACGGAACTTACCGAAGCTGTCGCTGGCCTTGCCCACCAGCGGTCCCACAAAGATCGTGCTGAGACCCGTTATCAGATAAATCGTCGGCAGTACGCTGAAGGCCAAACCCACGTTATTCACAATATAGGCGGTGCCGAAGGGCATCAGCATGTAACCGCCGGTAGGCAGCAGCATGACCAGGAGGAATGCAAGGCGGTAGCGCGGCTCGGTGATGGTGTGGATGAGGTGAGTCAAAGCGCTGTGCTCCTGCTTGAGCGCGAGATGCCCGACGACCGGTCGCATGAAAACCATGATGAGGATGCCCACCGGAACACCAATCGCAACGATCGCGAGAAAGGGAGCGTGCCAGTCCCAATGGCTGGTCAGATAGAGGCCGGCGGGGAGCCCGAGAACTTGGCTCGCGGCAAAGGCGGTCGATATCACGCCCATCACCCGCCCGCGCATTTCCAACGGAAATAAGTCCGTGGTGATGGCGAAAATGACGGAGCCGATGACCCCGCCAAACAAGCCCGTAACGATGCGCGCCAGTAACAATAGCGGATACGTATTGGCCAGCCCGCACATCAGCGTGCCAAGCATGAAACCAAAATAGAAGAACAGCAGTAGCCGCTTGCGGTCGAAGCGGTCGGCAAACCCGGCTGCCAGAAATCCCGACGCTCCCGCACTAAAGGCGTAGGCAGAGACAGCGACGCCAAACTGCTGCGGATTGATGTTCAGGCTGGGCATCACAATCGCTCCGAGAGGCGAGATGATCATGAAATCCAAAATGACCGTGAACTGCAAAAATCCCAAGATGCAAAGAACGACCTTCTCGTATTGCGAGAACTGGACGCGGGCGGGAGCGACTGTTGCCGGTGTATCCATGAGTTTCCTGTAACAAGAGGGCGCCGTAAGAGCCTAGCCCTGGTCAAGGCTCGATACTTGCAGTATGCGAAGAATACCCCGAATAGACACCAGATCGATGCGGGCGGCATGGCAAAAAAGCCAGCGAACACCGGAGGGACGAATATCAGAAAGAGCCATGTACATCCAGGAGGCCTGCCACACTCAGCTTCGCGCGCAGCTCAGAAGCATTCATGTGGGCTGTATATGTCCTTCGAGCGGCGCGCGTCCGCTCTGACTAAAGCTAGGGGGACGCCGCAGCTGACTCACGGTCAGTTGAAACCAACAAATCAGGCTGCGCAGTAACGTTTGGATGTTCGATGAGCCCGATATTTTCGGGCGGCGCTTCGGCGGGAAGGTTGCCAGTCAAGCGTTTTAGTCCATAAAAGCCGTTCATCGCGAATGATAGTAATTTTCCGCCATCGCTCAGCTGACGACGGCCTCGTTCTATTCGCTGATATACGGATCTCGGTCCAAAAGCGCGGCGCCACAAGCCTCGATGAGCGCCAAGCAATTGCTCCGGGCTCATTTGTGCGGGGCGAAATGCCACGTTGTAGCCGTTGTAATGCGGCCAATCACGATCCTCGAGAATCCGACCGGAGGAAAGCAACCGCTCGTACAACGGTGTGCCTCGAAATGGCGTGAGGATGCTCAGAAAGGGAACGTCAACGCCGATGTCGTTGAGCCGATCAGCGGTGGCAAGAATCGTGTCGGGTCGCTGATCGTCGAAGCCAGAGATGAATCCAGCCATGACGCAGATCCCTCGATCATGGAGACGGGATATGGCCTCGCGGTATTTCCCGGCGTGATTTTGAAATTTCCCGACACTGCGCAGATCGCGATCATCCAAGCTCTCGATGCCAATGAAAATTCCTATGCAGCCAGAACGCTGCATAAGATCCAACAATTCCGTGTCTCTAACGATATCGATGGAGGCCTGCGTTAACCACCAGCGATTAAGCCCCGCCAATTCTCGTAGGAGTTGTTTTGCCCAGACTCGACGTACCAGCAAGTTATCGTCCCAAAACCAGACGATTTTGTTCTGCCACCAGAACGGAAAGTAACTTTCCCCAATATCACGGATAACCTCATCGATTGGTCGCACTCGAAATCCGGGATTGAAGTTCGGAACGCTGCAAAAGCTGCATGTGAAAGGGCAGCCTCGGGTAGCTTGCAGCACTCTTGGCACCAGAAATCTGCGCTCCAGCAAGTCATAGCGCGGTGTCGGGAGGCCCGACATAGACGACGGATTCCCCCGATAGGTCGCGCTGAGGATCCCCGATTGAAAGTCGCAAAGCAACTGGGGCCACACTTCTTCAGCCTCGCCGATTACGACTGCATCGACGTGCCGTAAAGCCTCCTCGACCCAGTAGGATGCATGAGGGCCGCCGGCGACGACAGTCACGCCAATCGCGCGATAGCGATCGGCGATGCTGTATGCGGCGCGAGCAAATCCAGAGAAGAATGATAGAGCGACTAGATCGACCTCACGATCCACAGGGACAGCGCGTACTTGTTCGTGGATAACTTCGATCTCGTGATCGGACGGTGTGAGTGCCGCCAAGTGAATGCCGGTGACTGGCGGTACGAAGTCAACCAGATGACCTCTCGCGTATCGGGGGCGATAACAGACAATAATTCTGATTCGCATAGGTCGGACATTCGCCAAGTGTTAATCGGAATCGATCGCAGGCAATGTCTCAAGAGATAATGGCATCAATGTGGCAACGCCGCGATGTATTGTGATTCCCCTCGAATGCCGGATCACGTTGCGCCATCGTATTTCTTGACAACAGTTTTTGGTGCGACCAGACGCCATGCGCGTTCAATCAGTTCCACTAACGCTCGTTTGTCGACCGCCGCGAAGCGCACGAGAATCCAGGGATAGTTTCGGTAGTGATCGGTGATGAAGAAAATCTCCGGGGCGGACTGCATCAGAATCTCGCGGTCGAGCATGTTGATACGAAGAACAAGGCAGTCCATGTCCTGGTGCAGCCGCGCAAAGAGCTTGCCGCTGACTTTGAGTGCGCGGGTGCCGTATGAGGTTCCATCCTGCACTCCCGGCAGAGCGTGCGCTATTTTGCGAACGTCCTCGAACGTGAAAGCTTGAGCCACCGCTGCGCCACGTGGCTTGCGCGCCGAGACAGTGCTTGAACGTTGACGCCGAGTTGTTTTGCGTCGGCTAGCCACGATCGCTCAACCGCGTGCGAGAACTCATTCCAGATTGCGCGACATGAGTGCGTTGGGAATAGTGACACCGCGTAGCTTTGGATATCGCGGTTCCACGATGGTAAATCCGAATCTCTGGAAGAATGGCTGGGCCGTTTGACTCACGTCAGAGGTTAAAACAGGGACACCGAGCAAACTCGCCTCCTTTAGAATGCGCCTCATGAGCAAGGACCCGATACCGCGGCGCGGATGATGGCCCGAAACAAAAAAGTGATCAATGTAGCCGTCTGGTTGTACATCTGCGTATCCCACGATCTCACCGTAGAGTACCGCAACGAATGGATTTATCTCACGAATACGTGCGTTCCATAGCGCCGCGTCAAGAGTGCGCGGCGCCCACGCCTCTACCTGCTCAGCCGTGTAATCCTTGCTCGCAATAAGGTGGATGGCTGAGAAGTAAACTTCAAACAGCTTCGCCTCCTCCCCTGGGACGTAACGTCGAATATCCTCCATGATCAAATGACGTTCCTCACTCATGACCTTAGTCGAGCGATGCCCGCATCGCCGATCACAAAGGATAAAATTCTACTTGGCGGATTTGCAATCCTTTGAACATCGGACCGTGATCGGCTAGAAAATTTTAGCGGGTGGAAGATAATAGGGCGATTGGATTGCTGGGAGGAGGGAGGTCCAATATGCGAAACCGGATATTCGGAGCGATCGGGGTGATTTGGGGCGGAAAGCGGCGTTGAGCCGCCCCGTCGCTGAACATGCGCATCGCTAAAACCAAGCGTGTTGCGCTAGACATCCGGGGTTTGACGGGTCGTGAGGAACTCTTCCGTATCTCGGGCGCCACGGCACATGATCCGGCGGTCGACCAGTGGTTTGCGGATGAGTCGAGCGTGCTGCGGTCGCTGGCTCGAAACTGGTTCGAGGTGATGAGAGCGTGCGGCGCCGACGTCCGAGCGCTGGTTCACGACGGGTGCCCCGTAGCGTGTATCGCCGACGCGCCTTTTGGCTACGTCAACGCGTTCAAGAGCCATGTCAATGTCGGCTTTTTTAACGGCGCAATGCTTGACGACCGCGCTGGCTTGCTGGAAGGCGCCGGCAAGCGCATGCGGCATGTGAAGGTAAAGCCGGGGTCCGATATCAATGCCTCAGCTCTGCGAGAATTGATCGAGGCTGCCTACCTCGACGTGAAGACGCGCCTCGAACAGGTGGCGTCATCCCTTTAACTGGGAGAACCTATGCCAACATCCGAAACACTGGAGCGCTTTATTGCGCGTGTCGAGCAGAATGCTCATGCCGAGGCCTGCGAGGAGTTCTACACCGAGAATTCCTCGATGCAGGAAAACCAATCGCCTCCGAGAATAGGCCGCCATGCGCATGTCAACAACGAACACAAGATCATGGCCCGTGCGAAGTCCGTGTCCTCGAAATGCGTGCGCCCGGTATTGGTCAATGGGAACACGGTGGTAATTCGCTGGATTTTCCACTTCATCTGGTTGGATGGAACGGTGACGCATATGGAAGAGCTTGCCTATCAGCGCTGGGAGGGCGAGCGCATTGCAGAGGAGACGTTTTTTTATGATCCCGCGCAACGCATACCAAAAAAAGTCTAATCGAGCGGCGGGCTTGAATGCCTATCTCTTAGATCTCAGGGCGGGAGCTTGCGTCTATGTCGGCTGGTATCGCCGGAAAAGCGCGTCTGCACGGATCGCTCCTTGAACATCCATATGCCGTGCCGTCTTTCAAAGCGATCCTGATAGGTGCCGCAGGCAATTGGCTGCAGTGGAAAGTCTGGTAACGACTGGAACACGGTGTAGTACGACTGCGCTTGCGCGCTGTCGGTGGTTTCATCCACTTCGATGAATAAGTTGCTGGTGACATGCCGGGTTCGGGGAGTTCCATCGTCGTAGAGCATCAGCGTTTGCCGCGCGAACTGGGCAATGGCTTTTTTGCCGGTGACGGGAGCGCCGCCGCCGAGACTAAAGGCGCAGCCGTCCAAGAGTTCGCCTAACCCGTCGAAGTCGCCATCGTCGACGAGAAAGGAGTAGCGGGCGATGAGGTTCGCGATTGCCCGGTCGCTGGAGATGCTGCTGGTCATAGGATTGGACTATTTCTCGATTTTCTCGCCACCGTCGAGTTCGCCGGTGGCTAAAAACGTCAGCTCGGCGTCGCTGAATGGAGCGGACGCCAGAATCCACCGAGCTCGATGCAATAACTCTGGAGGCACGTAGATCTCGCAACCTTGCAATTGCCCTAGCAAAGGGTTTCCCACGACTAGGTGCGTTGGCACACCCTCCCACTCAAGCAACCCCACTATCACCTGAGCCGATGCCAAATCCGAGAACAGCGCTGCCACGGGCCAGTCTGCGTAAAGTCGATTAGGCATCGCTATGAGCCCTTCCCTCGGCTACCTAAAGACCATGCTACGCGACGCTGTTCACTTCGCCTACGCAGACCGCCATTTGAACTGGCAGGCGCGCGCGAAACACAGTATAAATTCCCAGGGATATCAAAAACGCTTGTTACTTTGACGTCGAGGGAATGACGCATGATGATATTGATCAACATGGGGCGCATCGCGCTGGCGATCTGGGTGGGATACAGCTTGGTGCTCATCTTGGCGCCCTCCTGGGTTCACCACGTGCCTGATCTCAAAGGCGGAATCATTCAATTTCTGGCGGCCTATGGATTGGGCTTTCTCTTGGATCGACTGCTTGCCGTGTTTCGCAGGAGAAAGGCGGCACGTGCCGCGAGCGCCGCCGCCGCGATGGCCCCGGATCCGGTGTCCGCTCCCGAGGGTTCCGGCGTTATCTAAGCGCGATGCCGCGTTCCAGCTTCGCCTTCAGGCGCTCATCGATGCGCCCAGCAAATGGAACTGCGTGTCTGACACACATGGCATATGCTTTGAGCTTGCCAGGGGAGTCGGGCATGAGCGGCACATTTCGCAATTTCTCGGAGTTTTATCCGTTTTACTTGAGCGAACATGGAAATCGCGTCTCGCGGCGTTTGCATTTCGCCGGTACCAGCATCGCAGCGGTGCTCATCGTGGCCGCGCTCGCCACACAGACCTGGTGGCTGCTTGGGGTGGCCTTGGTGCAGGGTTATCTATTCGCCTGGATAGGTCACTTCTTCTTCGAGCACAACAAGCCCGCGACCTTCAAACATCCAGCGTTCAGTCTCATGGGTGACTGGCGCCTGTGGTGGGACATACTCCGCCGTAAGATTCCTTTGTAATCGTGCGCACCCTACAACGAATCACCGTAGTCTCCCTGACGCTGCTGTGCTGCGTGGGCTGCGATCAGGCATCGAAGTCCGCGGCTCGTTCAATGCTGGCCTCCGGCGATGCACTGTCCTACTGGGGCGATTCACTGCGGTTGCAGTTGGTCGAGAATCCGGGCTCATTCCTGAGCTTGGGGGCATCGCTTCCTGAGCATTTCAGATTCGCGTTGTTCACCGCGGCGGTGGCTGCGTTGCTGCTGGCATTGGTGGGTGCCTCGCTATTTGCGCGTCGTTTGGAAGCGTGGCGCGTGGTGGCGCTGGCATTGGTGGCCGGCGGAGGTATCAGCAACTTGATCGATCGCCTGCTGTATCACGGGCAGGTCACCGACTTCCTCAATGTAGGCATCGGCAACGTGAGAACCGGCATTTTCAACATCGCCGATATGGCCATCATGGCGGGCGCTTTGTTGCTGTTGTGCAAGTTGCGTGCTGCGCCGACTGCCTAGGGGCGTTCCATGAGTTCACCGAATACCTTGGTCACGCTCACTCGCTATGCCGAGTGGGCCGATCACAAGATTTACGATACGGTTGCTCGGTTGCCGCCGCAAGAACTGGTGAAGCCGCAGAAAATCATCTTCGGCAGTTTGATCCGCACCCTGGAGCATGCCTATGCCATGGATGTGGTCTGGCAGGCCCATCTGCAAGGCAAGCCGCATGGATTTACCACACGTCAGCCACAGCTCTACACAGAATTGGCGGATTTGCGCGCGGCGCAGCTGGCGCTCGATCAATGGTATGTACGACTGGCTGAAGAAATGTCCGAGACCGCCGCCGGCGAAGTCGTCAACTTTACTTTCATCGGCGGTACCGCGGGCTCGATGACGCGCGCTGACATCATTCTTCATGTGGTGAACCACAAGACCTATCACCGCGGACACGTGGCCGACATGCTGTTTCAAATACCGGTGCAGCCCCCGACCACGGATCTGCCGGTATTTCTTCGAGTTGCGAGTTGAATCCACCGGGCGTTTTCGACTTCCGGCGGCACTTCCTATTTCTGGCCGGCGCCATCGTGATTCTTGGCTGCCTGAGCCGATTGCCGCTCTACGGTGATGCCTTGTTCGCGTCCGCCGTCAACGGCGCACTGCATGCCTGCGCCGTGGTTTCATCGCTTCGAGTCACCGCCACCTGGCTGCGTAAGCTTATTTTCGTGGCGCTGGCGGCGGCGCTCAGCATCATGACTCTATATGTGGCCATCATCGTACTGGTGGCGCTCTCCATCCTGCCCGACAGTCAGCGCTTACCCGCCGTGATCGGCATCGCGGCCATGACCGGGGCGCTGACCTACGGTTCACTGGTGCGCTTGTTTTGGATTCGCGGCGTGAGGCCGAGGACCATCTTGGGATTGTCGACATTCTGTGCGCTCGCAACCGTGGCAGGCTACTTCCTGAAGCTGAAATTCAACTGGGACGGAACGTGGTGGCTGGCCGTCATTTGGTGGGTCACCTTCTCGCTCTGTCTGCGGCTCATGCGCGTTCCGCCTGCGGTGAGTGTACGTGTTCCGGCCGCACGCCAAGACCTATGAGCCGCGCCGGCCACTGACGCAGCCAATCACTTTTATCCAGCAGGTGCAGCGGCCACGGGGTTGCCAATTTTCCCTGCTGCCCCGATATGCGGGGCTTCAGCACCCGGTTGTGAATGGTGACTTGAATGCCCTGGATCACCTTCACCGGAAACAAACGCCGCTTCCGAACGGCCTCAAGATCCTGATCGCTCGCCGCTCCGACAGCCAGCTTGGCTGCGAGGATGTTGGCGGCGGCGACCGCGTCTTGAATGGCAAGGTTGATTCCGACGCCGCCCACCGGGGACATGGCGTGCGCCGCGTCGCCGATGCACAGCAGGCCTGGCTTCGACCACGTATCGTCGAGCCGGTCCACCGACACACTCAATAGCTTGATGTCGTCGAAAGAGCGCAGCTCGCCCAGGCGGTTTGCCAAATGCGGTGCGATTTCGGCCACCGAGGTCTTGAACGCTTCGAGACCCGCAGCATGGACCTGATCGATGCCGCCCTTGTTGATGACATAGGCGCATTGCCAATAATCGTTGCGATCGATGGTCACGAGCATCTTGTTCTGGCTCATTCTTCCCAAGACCTGCTCGGGATCGCCGGATTGCTTGGACACCCTAAACCACAGTACGTCGATCGGGGCGCCCAAGTCTTTGACCACCAGGCCGGATTTCGCACGGATGACGGAGGTGCGACCATCGCAACCCACCACCAGATCGGCGCGGATCTCCAGCTCGCCCTCCTGGGTTTTGGCCTGGACGCCCGCCACACGTTCTCCGGCCAGCAATAAATCGGTGGCCTCGGTCGACATCCGGATGTCGAGTGTCGCAAAGGCGCGGCCCTTGGCGGCCAGAAAATTCAGGAAATCCCATTGCGGCATGAGGGCAATGAAATTGGCGGGAGGTGCCAGCCGGGAAAAATCCGCCAGCTTGAACTTGCGCTCATCGATTTCGGCGCCCATGGCGCGCAATTCCGAGTGTGGCAGTTTGAGAAACTCTTGTAGGAGCCCAAGCTCCTGCAGGATGCGCAAGGTGGAAGGGTGGACGGTATCACCGCGAAAGTCGCGCAGGAAATCACCGTGTTTCTCGAGCACCAGGGTACGAACCCCGGCCCGCGCCAGCAGGTAGCCGAGCATCATGCCGGCCGGGCCACCACCCACGATGCAGACTTGCGTTTTCAGCGAGGTCGCCATTTGCCGAATATACCTGTAATGCCGGGCGTCACCCCATGGCGGCGTTATTCCATTAAAATCTGCGCATCAGCAGCGAGGTCACTGGAAGATGCAAACCCTAGAAGGCGGATGTCTGTGCAAGGCCATCCGATACCGAATCTCAGGAGTGCCGTTGTCGTCGGTCATCTGCCACTGTAGTACCTGCCGTGCCGCCAGTGCCGCACCGACCGTGGCGTGGCTGACCGTGGAGCGGGCCCAATTCCAAGTGCTGTCGGGTTACCCGCAATTATTCCAGTCGTCCCAAGATGTGATTCGCCGCTTCTGCCGTAACTGCGGTTGCCAGTTGCTATACGAGAACGCGGCCAGCCCCAACACCATCGACGTCACCACGGTGTCATTGGATGATCCCGATGCCTATCCGCCCAATCTCGAAGTGTGGTTGGAACACAAGGTTGGCTGGCAGGAGCCCAACCGCTTTTTGGGGCATCACGACCGGGACATCGCCGAAGCGCGTGCCCGCGGCTAGGATATTTTCATGGCGCGTCGCTTGATCAGCTCTGGATCGAAGTTCGAACAGGACATGGGCTATTCACGGGCGGTGGTCGATGGAGAATGGGTGTTCGTTTCCGGTACGACGGGCTTCGACTATGGGTCGATGAGCATCTCTGAGGATCTGGTGCAGCAAACCGAGCAGTGCTTCAAGAACATCCAGGCGGCGTTGCGCCAAGCCGGCGCCGAACTCACCGATGTGGTGCGCGTGAATTACATTCTGCCGAAGGCCGAGCGATTTGCAGAGTGCTGGCCGGTGATGCGCAAGTACTTCGGCGAAGTTCGCCCGGCGGCCACGATGATTTCCGCGGGCCTGGTGGATCCGCGCATGCTCATCGAGATCGAGGTCACCGCTCGACTGGCGCCGAGGTAACGCGATGCTGGGGACTCACGACTTGTGGCTGTTCGTACTGTCCGCCTTGATGCTGAGCATCGCGCCCGGGCCGGACACTCTCTATATCGTCGGTCGAAGCACCAGTCAGGGCTGGCGCGCGGGGGCTGTGGCGGCTTTTGGCATCGGCGTCGGCACGCTGGTGCATATCTGCGCAGCCGCCCTCGGGCTGTCGGCGTTGCTGGTCGCAAGCGCCACGGCGTTTAGCGTGGTGAAGTATCTGGGTGCCGCGTACCTTCTGTACGTCGGCATCTCGCTGCTGATTTCATCGGGCTCGGCCGCCGCGGCGCCACAGGCGGCGCAGCCGCGTGTGGCGTCGATGCGCAAACTCTTCCTGCAAGGGTTTCTGACCAACGTACTGAACCCGAAGGTGGCGCTGTTCTTTTTGGCCTTTCTGCCGCAATTCGTGTCAACCGACGCGTCTTCCAAACCGCTGGCGTTCATTTTCCTGGGCGCGATTTTCGACTTCAATGGCACGCTGTGGAATCTTGCGGTGGCGTGGTCCGCGGCCCGGCTCTCGGGCCGTCTGGCACCGGGCGTCGCGTTCAAGAAATGGTTCAATCGCTGCATCGGCGGTTTCTTCATCGGCATCGGCCTGCGGCTGGCGCTCTCTCAGGATCGTTGATGGGCAGCGCCAGCCAGATACCGGTCTTCTCCAGGCTCAACTTGGGCGCGGTGAATTCGGGCGTCATCTACCACGCGCCGGCGTCCTTTAAGCCGAAGAGTCGCTGATGCCAGCCCGCGTGCACGATGAATACAATTGAAATTTCCACTGACAAGTCGCGGCTGGACGCAGGCTTGATCCACCGGTTTCTCGCCACTGAGTCCTACTGGGTGCCGGGCATTTCGCGGGCGGATGTGGACAAGTGCATCGAACATTCCCTGTGCTTCGGAATGTATTTAGACGGTCGGCAAGTCGGTTTTGCCCGATTGGTCACCGATTTCGTGCGCTTTGCGCACCTGATGGATGTTTTCGTGGTGAGGGAGTTTCGAGGCCGGGGTTTTTCCAAGCAACTAATTGGGCATATTTTGGGTTATCCCGCATTGGCCACGGTGACGCGATTTACCTTGGGTACCGCGGACGCACACGGACTTTACCGGCAGTTCGGCTTTGGTCCGACGGTTAGCCCGGAGCGGGCCATGGAATTGATTCGTGATATCGTAAGCGTAGGAAAGTGAGGGAAAGGTCGTGAAAACCATGGTTGTGCTGCTCTGTTGGTGCCTGTTGTTGGTGCTGTGCTGGCCGGTGGCAATTCTTGCCTTGGTGTTGTGGCCGGTGGTGTGGCTGCTGTCATTGCCTTTTCGCGCCTTGGCGATTTCCTTCGACGCCGTGTTCGCCTTGCTGCGCGCAATTCTGATGCTGCCGGCGCGTGTTCTGGGTTATCGCGATAACTCCGCGCGTCGCACCTATTAGTCCTCTCATTTGATTCCGGCACAACAAGCGCTTGAGCTGCTGCGCGAGGGTAACCATCGCTTCGTTACCAATGCCAGCCAGCGTGACACCTTTGCCAGCGGAATTCGCCGCGTCGCACTGACCTTTGGGCAGGCGCCGTTTGCAGCTATTTTAGGGTGTTCCGATTCCCGCGTTCCGGTGGAAATCGTCTTCGATCAAGGCCTGGGTGATTTGTTCGTCATCCGCGTGGCGGGAAACATTGTCGCGCCCTCGCAAATCGGCAGTGTCGAGTTCGCCGCCGAACAATTTGGTACCCGTCTGGTGGTGGTGCTCGGGCACTCGCGCTGCGGCGCCGTCGAAACCACCGTGGAGCAACTGCGGCGTCCGATCGAAAATCAATCCCGCAATCTGCACTCCATCGTCGACTTGGTACGTCCCGCGGTGCAAGGTGTGATCGAGAGCGGCATGGGGCACGATCACGATACGCTGGTGGAGCAGGCCGTGCGGGCGAACATCCGCGCGTCGGTGCGCCGCCTGCGCCACGGTTCGGACATCATCGAGAATCTGATTCAAAGCTCCGGCCTGTTGGTGATCGGCTCGTACTATTCATTGGAAACCGGCATCGTCGAATTCTTCGACGACATCGATGATTAGCCGGCGCGCCAGGCTTCTCGCCGTGGGGGTGGGGGCGCTCGCTTGGTTCGGCGTGTTGCTGCAGGCGACCCTCACGCTGCATTCGGCCGTGGCCAATGGCAAAGGCATTGTCGGCGGGCTGATCATCTATGTGGGCTACTTCACCATTCTGACCAATTTGTTGGTGTGCCTGACATTGACGGGGCCGGCCCTGGCACCGGGATCGCGCTGGGCGGTGTTGGCGTCGAAGGCGGAGATCGTGTTCGGCGTCGCCATCAGCATTTTGTTCGTCGGCATTTCCTACCACTTATTGTTGCGTCATGTGTGGAATCCACAGGGACTGAACCTGCTGGCCAATGACTTGCTGCACTACGTGACGCCGATCCTGTTCGTCCTCTATTGGTGGCTGGTTGCACCGAAAAATTCGCTGCGCTGGGTGCATGTGCTCTGGTGGGGTTTATATCCAGTCGGTTACCTGGTGTATGCGCTGATCCGGGGCGAACTCATCGACAGCTATCCCTATGGCTTCATCGACGTCAGCGCCATCGGTTACCAGCGCACCCTGATCAACGGCGTGGGTCTGTTGATCGCATTCTGTATCATCGGGTTCCTGCTGTTCGGCTTGAGCCGGGTGCAAAAGCGACCCCCGGTCTAGAGGCGATTGTGATTTGCGTGGCGCTGATCCGCGGGATCAATGTGGGCAAAACCAAGCGCCTGTCGATGTCGGACTTGAGCGCGGTATTCCTCGGCCTCAAGTTCAAGAACGTGCGCACCCTGCTGAACAGCGGCAACGTGGTGTTCGACGCACCCCGGCCCACTCCCCGTAAATTGGCCGCGGCGATCGAAAAGGCCATCGCCGCGAAATTCGCTCTCAGCGTCTCGGTCACCGTCCTGACCGCCCCGCAGTTGCAGGTGATCATCGAGGAGAATCCGATCTTGAGCCTGGCGAGCGACTTCTCGCGTCATTTCGTCGCGTTCGCCCCGGACCCATCGGTGTGGAGCGCGCTTGAGCCTCTGCTGCAGATGCCCTGGTCGCCCGATGCGCTGGCCATGACGCCGCGAGCCGCCTACTTGTGGTGCGAAGCGGGGGCCTTGGATAGCAAACTTAGCCAGGTTTTCGCGCGCAAGGCGGGGACGCGAGTCACGCTGCGCAATTGGGCTACCGTGTTGAAAATCCAGGCATTAACCGCCACTGCGCCATAATTTTTCGGTCCGGTCCGGCGAAGCGCTGGACGGGCTGATCGGGGGGCGGGTAGTATCGCCCTCCCTCCCATGCGCCTGTAGCTCAGCTGGATAGAGTGTCGGCCTCCGAAGCCGAAGGTCCCGAGTTCGAATCTCGGCGGGCGCACTTCATCCGCTACGGTCTTTACCGATGACTTCGGCACCTCAACCCCACTGTTTGGCGCCGCGTCACACAATCGACATTCGCGAATGGTAGACCGTCACACCCACCTTGGTGTCGTCTTTGAGGTTCGCGATGAGAAGTTTGCTGCTGGCCATGCTGTGGTCGTTGTCAGCGAGTATCCCGATGGCACAGGCCCTCCCGGCCGTCGATGCCAAAACGGGGTTGCCGCTGGGTTCGGACTTGGACGATGACGCCACCACCAATCCGCGCGAAGTGTTTCACTCGGAAGCGCTGCACGGTCACCGCTCGTATGAAACCAATTTGGGCAATCTGGCGTTCAATTCGACCCATGTATTGGGCGCTGCTGCGCAAAAGGCGCACATCAGTTGCGGCTCCTGCCATGTGAATGGTGCGTCCAATGCGAAGTTTTTCATTCCCGGCCTTTCCACCCATCCGGGAAACTTCGACACCACCAGCGCCTTCTTCAATCCGAAGGCCGACGATGGGGTGCTTGACCCATTGACCATCCCGAGTTTGCGCGGCGCGCGCTTCCTGGCGCCTTACGGTCATGACGGTCGCATTGGATCCCTGCGTGAGTTCGTGCGCAACGTGATCGTCAACGAGTTCGCCGGGCCGGAGCCGTCGAACGCCATCATTGATGCCCTCGTGGTGTATATCGAAGACATCGACTTTCTACCGAATCCGAATCTTGATCCGGCGCAACGCTTGAAGGAGGGGGCCGGCGCTTCGCAACTGCGCGGCGAGGCGTTGTTCTCCAAACCGTTTCCTCATGATGCCTCTTTGAGTTGCGCGGCTTGCCACCTGCCATCGGCCGCCTTTGCCGATCACCAACAGCATGACGTGGGCACCGGGGGTCTATATAAAACGCCCACGCTGCTGAATGCCAATTTCAACGCACCCTATCTTCACGATGGGCGCTTCTCCGATTACGCGCAGGTCATCGAGCATTTCGATCGCCACTACGATTTGCGGTTGAGTGAGCAGGATCGGATCGACCTGAAGGCTTATCTCACGGCCGTGGGTGACGGAACCCGCCCGGATTATCACTTGACCGGCCTCAACGTGCTCGATGACATCAACGGCTATGCCAGCGTGCTGGATTTGGCCATTGCCGGTCACGATGCCGCGGTGGTGAGGCTCGCCACAGTGAGCGTCGCCGACCTGCTGGATGATCTCAGCGATCACTACGTGGACAGCGCGCAAAACGACGGTGGCGCGCAGCGCGCATTGGCGCGCGTTACGCTGGCGAAGCTCAAGGATGTCACGCATCAGGTACAGCGGGCCGCGGCTGCGCAGCGTTGGGATACGGCCGCCGCTGCGTATCTCGACTATCGCCGCATGACCACAGCCACCGTGCCGCAGGCTTTGCAGGCCGCCGAAAATTTTTCGCTGT
Source organism: uncultured Steroidobacteraceae bacterium (assembly GCA_964657675.1). GTDB lineage: Bacteria > Pseudomonadota > Gammaproteobacteria > Steroidobacterales > Steroidobacteraceae > Bog-1198. The sequence continues at coordinate 16,766 of CAZZWE010000016.1, read as the reverse complement.
TCAATCCGGTGCTGCGTGCGGCAATTCGCAGCCGCTATGCGGATGAACGTGCAAATGACATTGCACAGTCATCAAACTGAGACAACTTATCGTTAAGTTCCCCGACAGTTTTTAACTGAACGCCAACAAAGGGACCATTAATGAAAGATATCAATCCAAATACGACGAGACGGGGGCTCAGCACCGCGCTGGTGAGCGCGACGCTGTCATTTTCGTTCGCAGCTGCAAGCGTGAGCATGGCCGACGAGCAGAGCGCTGCTACAAGCGCGGCTGAAGCGGGGAACACCGCCTCGCCGATCAAGCACGTCATCATCCTGATCGGCGAAAATCGCGGCACTGATCACACCTTCGGCGTTTACAAGCCCAAGGGCAAAGGTCAGACCATCAACAACATTCTTTCCAACAAGGTCGTCAACGAAGACGGTTCGCCAGGCGCCAAGTATTACCTCGCTCATCAATATGCAGTCAGCGCACAACCGCTGTACTACATAGGCGCGCCGGATAAGGACAAGACGGCCTATGGCAACACCGGCCAAATGCCGCAACCGAACACCGCAGGTGCCCCCGTGGCGCAGAGCCTCAGCGGCGCTCCGTTTGCACCGGATTTCATACCGACGCTCGCCGGCGTGGATCCCAATCCAGACTTCGGTCCGCTTACCGACACCATTCTGACCACCGGCGCCACGGGATTGCCCGCTGACTCGGTGGACACGCGCATTCCCGGCGCCGGCAAGTTGCCGAACGGCCCGTACGTGATCCAAGGTCCGAATATCAGCGATGATGACTACACCGGCGACAGCACGCACCGCTTCTATCAGGCCTGGCAGCAGTCCGATTGCAGCATCAAGAATGCGACCAAGACCAATCCGTCCGGTTGCTTGAACGACTTGTTCCCCTTCGTGATGGCGACCTACAGCCTGAACAACGCCGTGAAACCCGCGGTGCAGGGAAACTTCAGCGAAGGCAGCCAGATGGGCTTCTACAATGCGGAGCAGGAAGAGGCTTCGACGTTGAAGACCTTGGCCGACCGTTTCAGCTTGAGCGATAACTTCCACCAGTCTTTCCAAGGCGGCACGGGTGCGAATCACTTCATGCTGGGCACCGGCGATGCAGGCTTCTGGAGCGACGGCAAGGGCAACGCCATTGCGCCGCCCGCGACGCTGATCGCGAATCCGAATCCGGTGAAGGGCACGACCAACAAGTACACGGTGGATGCTGCATTCTCCAACTGTTCGAACTTCGAACAACCGGGTGTGGCTCCCATCGTCGGCTATTTGGAGTCGCTGCCGTATGGCGCCCAGCCGAATTGCGAAACGGCGCACTACTACATGTTGGATAACACCAACCCGGGCTTCTATCCGAACGGCTTCCAGGCGCCGAATCCCGGCGCTCAGGATATGATCCCAGCCTCCTCGGTCCGCACCATTGGCGATGCGCTGAATGAAAAGGGCATCACCTGGGCGTACTTTGGTGGTTCGTACAACGATGCCGTTGCTTTGTCGAATGATGCAGTCAAGGCCGGCACGGCCCAGACGCTGAATTCGTCCACAGCCCTCGGTGAAGCCGCGTTGTCCGATACGAAACACACCTTGGGTGTCGCGTATTGCCAGATCTGCAATCCCTTTCAATACTCGGCCTCCATCATGGGCAACCCTGCTCAGCGTGCGGCGCACATCAAGGACACGGTAGACCTGCTGGCCGACATCAAGGCCAACAAGCTGCCGGCGGTTTCCTTCGGCAAGCCCGACGGCCTGCTCGATGGACATCCGCAGTCCTCCAAGATCGATCTGTATGAAGCCTACGTTCAGCAGGTGCTCGAGGCATTGGAAGCGAATCCGAAGCTGAAATCCGAAACCGCGGTGTTCGTCACCTGGGACGAGGCGGGCGGTTACTGGGATTCCGGTTTCATTCAGCCGATCGATTTCTTCGGCGATGGCCCGCGCATCCCGTTGCTGGTGCTGTCTGACTACACCACCGGCGGCAAGGTCAATCACGGCTATGGCGACCATGTGTCATTGCTCAAGTTCATTGAGCGCAACTGGCACTTAAAGCCGCTGACCGAGCGCAGCCGCGACAACCTGCCGAACGCGAAGATGCGTGCAGATGCGCCTTATGTTCCGCAGAACATGCCGGCGTTGACGGATCTTTGGGATATGTTCGACTTCGAACATCCGGTGAGGCAGTCTTATCTCGAATAAAACGACTTTTAAGGTCGATGTTTGATGGATGCCGATCGGACGAAAGTCCGGTCGGCATCTCTACATTGAGGTGTCTGGCATGAAGTTGATGCTGTGTGTGCTGCTGACGCTGATGGCCGCCCCGGCTGTGGCGCTCGAGTCTCCCGCTCGGGAATTCTCCGCCGAGGTCGTGAGCCGCGACTCCCACGGCGAGACAGCGACGACGGTGGCGCGTCTTTATGCCGCGCATGGCAAGGTGCGCATCGAAACGGTGGAGACTTTCAAAGACTATTATCTGATCGACCAGGATGCGCCCTCGGCGCTGCTGGTGCGGCCCGGACAGCGGGTGTTCTTAAAGGCGCGTCAGTCCTCACCCCTGACGCAAGTGTTCGTGCCCGTGGATGCGTCGGACCCGTGCAGACAGTGGCGTCGGGCGGCGCAGGATGCCGACGGGGGCCGGGACTTGGCCGACTGGCGCTGCGAACGGATCAAGGGATCGCACTATCGAATCGCGGATGACGAACAACGCTTCATCGATGCCCGTCTGGGATTCCCGGTGAAAGTCATCAGTGCGGACGGCACCTCGCTCCGCTTGGAACACATCCGCGAGACGGCGCAGGCGGCGGATCTGTTCATCGTGCCTGTGGGCCTGCGTGAGTTCGACCCGCGAGAGCTGGTGGAGCGCATCAAACAAAGCGACGTATGGGCGGCGCCGCCCACTCCTTGAAAGATTTGCTAATCTTGCGCGATGAAGCTGATGCGCAACCTTCTACTCGGCTTGGTGCTGGCCATCGTTGCAGTACTCGCCTGGCTTATTTGGCATGCCTCCAATGTGCGCGAGGACGACGCGGCCTTTCATGCCGGTCTGATCCGCTCTCTGGGCGTTCGCAGCAGCGGCTTCAGCGCGGGTGGAAACATCCCGCTGCAGTTCACCTGCAAGGGTGCGGGTATGTCGCCGCCGATCTCCTGGACCGACCTGCCCCCGCAAACCGCCTCGTTGGCGTTGATCAGCATTGACTGGGACGTGCCGTCACCCGCGTTTCGTCTGTTGGGATTTACGCACTGGACGTTGTTTGATATTCCGCCGGGAGTGACGCAGCTCGAGGCCGGCAGCAGCATTCAGGCCCTGAAACAGAAAGGCATCAGCAGCGGCATGAATTCCGGCGGTTCAGTGGGCTACACGCCGATGTGCCCGCCCATGGGCATTCATAAATACATCTTCAGGGTCTATGCGTTGGATGTGGCGCAGCTGCAGCCTGCATCGCCCAACCGCGACGCCATCATCGAGGCCATGAAAGGACATGTGCTGGGCTACGGAGAGCTCAGCGCATTCTTTTCAAAATAGGATGTGCAGCAGTTTCAAGGTCAGTGCGAGTAACAACATTTTTATACTACTTGCCGGCGGGAACCGCGGTGGTGATCAGCGGCGTCGTGGACGTCGCAGTATTGGCAGGGTAACGCGATAAGGAATGGCTTTTGTTGGCCATCCCATTCAGTGAGGCAGCCAGCACGCGATCCAGCAAGCCACGGCTCACCTTGCCACGACTGGTCCAGCTGCTGCTCCATTGCAGCGACGGATCGCCTTTACGGCCGGCTTGAATGGATAGATTGCTGCCGCCCATCTCCCACAGCGTGAGTACACGCACGCGGTCTTGAGCGCGAAAATCATTCAGCTGTTGCCACACCGTGGTAGTGCGAAACATCGGATCGCCGCTGCCGTAGTCCGCGGCCGCAGGCTTTCCCGAACTATGCTTGCGCGGCGTAAATTCGCCGGACTGAAATGGCTCAAGGGCAGGCGCACTCAGCTGCAAGGGCGGCGCCAACACATCGATCGAAGGATTGAGCGCGAAGGGATTGCCGGCCGCGGTGAACGCAGAAGCGGGCAACGCGGGAGCAGGGACTTTTCCAGGCAGCGACGAATCGGCGAGTGCGGCTGCATCGCCGGCCCACGTCTTGCTGGCGTGCACCAAGGCGCACAGCAACAGCGTCAACTTACAGGGTCCCTTTCTGAACATGGACCAATGATCCCTCATGACTCCCGACCACGCGCAATAGCATCACGCATCACGTTGACATGTTCACGTGACCTTCATCACAGAAATTTTGTTAACGAAATCTGGGATTACGTTGGGCTGAACATAACGGCGCGAAATGCAAGGTTATGTTTTGTCAGTGAGCGCGGACGAATGAGTCGCGAGCTGATCATTAGTACTCTGCCTATTCGCGATACGCCGCGCGGCCCGCCTCCCAATCGCGTCCGTTGAACGGCTGCACCGTCATCGCCTCGATGCTGCCTGCATCGATGCAACGCGCGTTGATGCTGACGGCCTGGGGATGCGAGCGCGGCACGTAAAATGATTTCACGCCGCAGTGGGCGCAAAAATAATGCTTCGCGATGCCGGTGTTGAATGTGTACGTGCTGAGCGAGTCCTGGCCGCGGACCAATGTGAAGCGATCTTTCGCCACGATCAGATGGAGGTATCCGGTCATGCGGCAGACGCTGCAATCGCAGTCGGCCACGTCGATGCGTGCCGGCGCCAGAACTTCGAAGCGAACGCGGCCGCAGTGGCAGCCGCCCTGGTGGGTGAGCATCATTGCCTTTCAATTCTGCGGTCGGGGATCACCCACATGATGGCCACCAACACGTACAGGCCCAGCGCAGCCCAGGGTCGCCACAGGGACGCCACGATGGCGACGGCGTAAACCACGATGGAAATGATCCCCTTGCTGTCCTTGCCGATCGCCCGTGCCAGTTGCGATTCCCGGCCGTTTTCCCGGATCAAGATACGCGATAGGATGTAGTAGGCGATCGCGGACATCAACAGCACCACGCCGTAAATGGCCACGGGCGCGATGTCGAAATTCTCATCCATCCAGGCAGTGACGAAAGGGATCAGCGACAGCCAGAACAACAAGTGCAGATTCGCCCACAGCGCCGCGCCGCACACCGATTCGGTGGCGTGCAGCATGTGGTGATGATTGTTCCAGTAGATGCCGACGTAGGTGAAGCTGAGCACATAGCTCAAGAACACCGGGATCAACGGCACCAGGGCGTCGAAGCCGGTGCCGTGCGGTGCTTTCAGTTCCAACACCATGATGGTGATGATGATGGCGATGACGCCGTCGCTGAAAGCCTCCAGCCTGCCTTTGCCCATCGTGCGGTTAGTGCTTATGCTCTTGTGCGGCCAAATCGCTCACCAACGACAACAAACGTTCCGGCCCCTGCGCGGAGGCCACGTCGGCCGTGTACTTGCCGTTGATGACAAAGGTGGGTACGCCCGACACGCGGTAGCGCTGCACCAGCTGGTCGGCCTTTTGCAGGGCGTTCTCGACATCGAAGCTGTGATACGCCTTTTCAAAATCCGCTTCCGACAGCCCGAGCTTCTTGATGAACGCCACCTGCACCCGCTCTGCCGCGGCTGCATTGTTGGGGTCCGGTCCCACCAACGGGTCGCCGTTGACGTGGATTTCCTTGAACACCTCGGAATGCACCTGATCGAATTTCATTCCATGCAATTGATTGAGCTTGTTCATGGTCTGCAGGGTGTAGAACAAGCGCGCCTGCGAACGATGCCCCTCATTCCACAATACGTGCACCCGAGTGAAGGTGATGTATGCGGGCATGTTTTTTTGCCAGGCCTCGACCAAAGGCTCCAAAGCGTTGCAATGCGGACAGGCGTACCAGAAGAATTCCAGCACCTCGACCTGTCCGGCGGGCGCGTCGGTGGGCTGCGCAGGCACCAGCCGTTGATAGTTCACGCCTTCCTGCCACAGGGTCGGTCCGGTCAACGGCGCCGCGGCGGCGCTCGGGGTGGCCGCGGTAACGGTGGAGGCGACCGCCGCCAGCAGGCTGTTGTGCACACCGCTGTCGCCGGTGGTCTCCTCCTCGGTCTCGGAGCCGTCTTCATTCAAGCGTTTGAGCGTCGGACGCTTTTCAGGCTTGGGTGCCTGATCCTCGCTGGAGGCGATTCCAGGCTTGGGCGCCGACGCCGGCCGCTGCACCGGAGAATTGTTGGCCGCATGATCGCCACTCGATGAATGCTTGCCGCACGCCGCCACCGCAATGCTGGCCACGGCCAGAATCAACAGCCCGCGCAGGCGCATTTCAGCGAATTCCTTGGATGTACGACGCCAAATTACGGATGTCATCGGTCGACAGGCGCTTAGCGATGGTCTGCATCACGCCATTCGGCCCCGTGGTCCGCGTTCCAGAGGCGTAATCGTTCAGCTGCTTCATCACGTAGCCGGATTGTTGGCCGCGCAATGCCGGGAACTTGGCCGGTTCGTTGCCACGACCGGTGGGTCCGTGACAGGCCATGCAGGCGGGAATCTGCCGCGCGGCATCGCCACCCCGGTACAGCTTCTCTCCGGCTTGCCAGAAAGAGGGGTCTGCTTCCAAGCCGGTGTTGGTCAAGCTGTTGAAATATGCAGCGATATCGGCCATATCGTCGGGCGACAGTGCCGACGCCATCGGCATCATGATCGGGTTGGCCCGTTTGCCTTCTTTGAAATTCTTCAACTGCTCGGCAATGTAATCCGCACCGAGACCGGCAAGGCTGGGCCAATCGGTATTGGTGCTGTTGCCGTTGGCGCCGTGGCATGCTGTACAGGTTGTCGCCTTGGTGGCGCCGGCCTCGATGTTGCCGGCGGGCAGCGCGGAGGTGCTGATGATGGCGCCGGAAATTGTCGCGGCGAGTAACCAAAGACGCTTCATGATCGCCTAATACCCCATTTTAATGTGACCTGGTGTCAACCCTAAATTGTACACTAGCCCAATAACTTGCGTCCTCCGCGGCGGCTATGTCCACCTATCCCGATGTGAAATTCATTACCAGCGCCGCCGAAGCGCATCAACTTGCCCCGGATGAGGGTAGGGAGGTGGCGTTTGCGGGTCGTTCCAACGCCGGGAAATCCACGGCATTGAATGCCATCGCGCAGCGCACCGGACTGGCCCGGGTCAGCCGTACCCCAGGCCGGACTCAATTGATCAATTTTTTCGAGTTGGCGCCGCAGCGGCGGCTGGTGGATCTGCCGGGTTATGGCTACGCGAAAGTGCCGGAGCGCGTGAAACTGAAATGGCTGGATCTGATGGAGCATTACTTCAACGTGCGTGAGTCGCTGGTGGGTCTGGTGCTGATCGTCGACAGCCGGCGCGGATTGGGCGCGCAGGATGCGGTGATGCTGGAATGGATTCTTGCGCGTGACCGGCTCGCCCATGTGCTGCTGACGAAAGCCGACAAGCTCAATCGTCGCGACTCGCAGCGCGTGTTGAAAGAAACTTTGGCGGCCTGTTCAGACACATCGGTGTCGGCGCAACTATTTTCAGCGCACGCGAAGCAAGGAATCGACGAAGCGCGTGAAGTGATGCAACGCTGGCTGGGCGCGGAAGAAAAGTCTGCGGCCCCTGCAGAATCTTGAGCTTCACAATTCTTAAGATTTGCCGCCGAAACTTACGGGCTTAAAAAAGCCCCGATGGTCGCTTGGGGCAACCATCGAGGCAGACCAACCCGGCATGGGGATGACAAACCGGGTCATGCTCGCTCAGGGAGAAGAGCGAGGAGCGTCTTAAACGCTCAATAGGTTAGATGGGGATGCTTGTGGAAAGTTCCAGTCCTTATGAACCTCACCCTAGAGTTTTTTCCATTGCTGCCAGCCGCGTCCGTGGGCGCTTTTAAGTAGGTTGATTTTGCACCGATTTCTGAGGGAAATCACTCCCTAATGTGCTTCATCCCAGTTGCGGCCAACCCCTACATCCACCTTCAACGGTACGGCAAGTTCCGCGGCGTTGATCATGTGTGTCCGTAATTGTCCTACAAGCGATGGCGCAACTTCGGTAGCGACCTCCAAAACAAGCTCGTCATGCACTTGCATGATGAGACGCGCCGGCACGCCCGAAGTTTGCAGCCACGCATCGACACTGATCATGGCGCGTTTGATGATGTCGGCCGCGGTTCCCTGCATGGGCGCGTTGATGGCGCTGCGTTCTGCATACTGCCGCAATGCGGCGTTCTGCGAGCGAATTTCCGGCAGATACAAACGGCGGCCAAAAACCGTTTCGACGAATCCGGTTTCGCGCGCCTGACGGCGGGTCTCTTCCATGTAGCGCCGCACGCCCGGGTAACGCTCGAAATATAAATCCATATACTTCTGCGCATCTCCTCGCGCAATCGACAATTGCCGCGCCAATCCAAAGGCGGACATGCCGTACATCAGGCCGAAGTTGATCGCTTTGGCCGAGCGGCGCTGATCGCTGCTGACTTGATCCACCGCGACGCCGAATACTTCCGCGGCGGTCGCCTGGTGCACGTCCCGATCGTCGGCGAAGGCGCGCAGCAAACTCGCATCACCGGAGAGATGCGCCATGATGCGCAATTCGATCTGCGAATAGTCCGCGGCCACCAGGCTGTAGCCGGCGGGCGCGATGAACGCCTGACGAATGCGGCGTCCTTCCTGGGTCCGGATCGGAATGTTCTGCAGATTTGGATCCTGCGAAGACAAGCGGCCGGTCGCGGCGACCGCCTGATGATACGAGGTGTGGATCCGGCCGGTGGCCGCATCGATTTGCAACGGCAGATTGTCGGTGTACGTGGATTTTAATTTCGTCACGCCGCGATATTCCAAAATCAATTTGGGCAGCGCATACGACTCCGCCAATTCCTCCAGCACATCTTCCGCCGTCGAGGGCTGGCCCTTGGGCGTCTTGCGAATGACGGGGATGCCAAGCTTGCCGAACAGGATCTCCTGCAGCTGCTTGGGCGAATCGAGATTGAACGCGCCGCCGGCTTCGGTGTGAGCCAGTGCCTGCAATTCCAGCATGCGCGCCGCCAATTCGGTGCTCTGAATCTTCAGCAGCTCCCGATCCACCAGCACGCCGGTGCGTTCCATGCGAAACAACACCGCCACCAACGGCTGTTCGATTTCTTCGTACACGGTGCGAAGCGCGGGGATGGCGTCGATCTGCGGCCAGATCGCCTGGTGCAGCTGTAGCGTGATGTCGGCATCTTCCGCGGAATACTCGGCCGCCCGCTCCACCTCCACCTGGTTGAAGGTGATTTTCTTGGCGCCCTTGCCCGCCACGTCCTCGAAGGCAATGGTCTGCACGCCCAGATATTTTTTGGCCGTGGAATCCATGTCATGGCGGATGGCGACGCTGTTGAGCACATAGGACTCGAGCATGGAGTCGTAGCGATGGCCGTTCAGGGCGATGTGACAATTGGCCAGAATGTGCGAATCGTACTTCAGGTGATGGCCGAGCTTGGACTTGGTGGGGTCTTCCAGAATCGGCTTGAGCTTGGCCAGTACCTTGTCGCGATCCAGCTGATGCGGCGCGCCGGCGTAATCGTGGCCCAGCGGCACATAGGCGGCTTCGCCTGCGGTGACGGCGAAGGCCACGCCGACGAGACGCGCCTGCATGTAATCCAGGCTGTCGGTTTCCGTATCGAAGGAGATGAGCGGCGCGGCTTTCAATTTCTCCAGCCATGCCTCGAGCACCTCCTCGGACATGATCATGGTGTAGTCGCGTTTGCGCGGTGTCGCGATCACGGCCACCGCTTCGGCCACCACCTCGCCGCCGGCGGTGACGCCTTCGGCAACCAGCAGGTCAATTTGCGCGGCGGCGGGCTGCGGCGTCGGCGTCGTGTCGGGTCCCAGCGCGCGCAGCAACGCGCGCAGCTCAAAGCGCGTGTACAACTCGCGCAAACGCGGCAGGTCTGCGGTGCCGGTCACCAATTGTTCCACCGATGTCTCGAGCTGCAGGGTGGTGTCGATGGTGGCGAGCTTGCGCGACAACTCGAGCACGGTGAGCTCGCCGCGTAAATTCTCGCCCACCTTGCCGCCGATGTCGGCGGCATGCGCGATCAACTCATCCAGGGTTTGATATTGATTCAGCCACTTGGCGGCGGTCTTAGGGCCAACGCCGGTGATGCCGGGAATATTGTCCGAGGAATCACCGACCAGGGCGAGGTAGTCGACCATCTGTTCCGGAAACACATCGAACTTTGCTTTCACCGTCTCGCGGTTGTAGCGGCTGTTGCTCATGGTGTTGATCAATTCGATGCCGGGACCGACCAGCTGCGCCATGTCTTTGTCGCCGGTGGAGATCAACACCTGGTAACCGGCGGCGGCGCCTTGCTTGGCGAGCGTGCCGATCACATCATCCGCTTCGACACCGATCACCCGCAGCAGCGGCAGGCCCATCGCCTCGACGGTGTCGTACAGCGGCTGCACCTGTGAGCGCAGATCATCCGGCATGGGCGCGCGATGCGCCTTGTATTGATCGAACAGATCGTCGCGAAACGTGCGGCCCGGCGCGTCGAACACCACGGCGATGCGATCGGGGGCCTCTTCCTTGATCATTTTGTTGATCATGTTGAGCACGCCGAGCACCGCGCCGGTCGGCTCTCCGCGGGTGTTGGTCAGCGGCGGCAACGCATGGAAGGCCCGATACAAATAGCCCGAGCCATCAACCAATATGAGTTTGCGCGCGGCCATCAAATCACGGTCAAGGCGACGGCGTGCTGGCGGGCGCTGGATTCGCGGGTGCGGGTGTACTTGGCGGCGTGCCGGTGGCCGACGCGGGACTATCAGGTACGGCGGAGGGTTTCGGTGCCGGTTTCGCCGTCGATGGAATCACGCGCTTCGGCTTCTGCTTGTCGGGCAACACCAGGGGACCTTTCTGGCCGCATGCCATCAGCATCGCGGCCAAGCTAACGATTGTTAATAGGCGCACCCCTTTCATGGGCCAAGTATACCCGCCGTGCCAACCCGGTTTGGCTGGAACTTCTATGCCGCCGCTTTGGTCCGAGTAAGCAGCGTATATAACGGAGATGTAGATGAAGCGGATTTCATGGGCGTTTGCGGCGGTTCTGGCCATCGGGGCTTGCGCTGCGTCAACGGCAGCCTTGGCGGAAGACCCTCTCGGTTTCTATGTCGGCGGCGGCGTGGGTGAATCCACCATCCGCAGCGATGATCCAGGCTATGGGCTGCCCGGGTATTACAACGATCACCAGACCGCGTTCCAGGGCGTGCTGGGAATTCGTCCCCTGTCCTTTGTCGGCGCGGAGGTCGAATACATCGATTTTGGCCAGCCCAGCTACAGCCACCGGCATGACAACGATCCGGCGTATTTCGGCGATGACTCGCATCCGCGTGCGCCGGTGGTGTTCGGCGTCGGCTATCTGCCGATTCCCTTTCCCGGCCTCGATGTGTATGCCAAGGCGGGCGTGGCTCGCTTGAAGATGGATATCGATCAATACGAGTCGGACTGCAGCACCTCGCCTTGCAGCTACATTCCGCTGGGCCGCCGCGGTATTACGCAGACCAAGTTCGCCTACGGCGCCGGCGTGCAGTACAAGCTGCCGTTCTCGTTGACGGTTCGCGCCGAGTACGAACGCATCTCCTCGCCCTTCGGCGATCCCGATGCCTTCATGGTCAACGCATTCTTCCGTTTCTAAGCGCTGGCTTCAGGTCAACCTGACGGAGCGCCGCGCCAGCGGCGCTTCGTCGTTGCTAGGCCATCTTTCGCTGCGCGGCGTCGCACCCCTATACTGGGACGCATGACCCATCGTTATGCAGGCTTCTCCGTTGCGCTGGCAGTTTTCTCCGCACTGTGGCTGGCATTGCTCTCGGGTTGTGCCGAGACTTCCCCGCAGAGCGCGAACTCAAACACGCGCACCCGTCCCGATGAACTGACTACGATGGAGTTGCGCGGCAAGGTCGACACCATCGTCGTGATCTATGCCGAGAATCGCGCCTTCGATAATTTGTATGGCAATTTTCCGGGCGCGCGCAATTTAAGTGAAGTGCTGGACGCCAGCGGCCGGCCGCTGCCGTCTTATCATCCGCAACTCGATCGCGATGGCAGCGTACTGCCCTCGTTGCCGCCTGCCTGGGGCGGGGTCACCGCTTCGGGTTTCAATCCGGTGGTGACGCAACAGCAGAGCGCGGGTCTGCCGAATGCGCCTTTTTCCATCGAACGCGCCTATACGCCGCAATCCGGTGTGACCTTGTCGACTTCCAGCATCACCCGCGATTTGTGGCATCGGTTCTACGAGCACCAAATGCAGATCGATGGCGGTAAGAATGACGGTTATGCAGCCTGGTCCGATGCCGGTGGCCTCGCCATGGGTCATTACGACTACAGTCATTCGCAGTTGTATGCGCTGGCCCGCCAATTCGTGCTCGCCGACAATTTCTTTCAAGGCGCATTCGGCGGCTCGTTTCTCAATCACCAATATCTGATCTGCGCCTGCGCGCCGGAGTATCCGGGCGCCGATGTGGCGCCCGCCAGGCCATCGATCACGCTGCTCGAGCAAGATGCCAGCGGGACGTATCTGCCGCGGCTCAAAGCCGCGCGCACGCCGGTGGCCTCGGCGCTGGACGGTCCGCCGACCTTCGCGCGCAGCGGCAACCTCACACCGAAAAATTATTTTGGCGACAACAAGTTCTACGCCGTCAACACCATGCAGCCGCCGTATCAGCCGAGCGGCAGCGCGCCTGCCGCCAGCGATGTGAGTCTGGCGTACGCGGATGCCAACAATGCCAGTACCCTGCCGCCGCAAACGCGGCAGACCATTGGCGATGCGTTAGATGCGAAACGAGTGGAATGGACTTGGTATTCAGGTGCGTGGAACGCGGCGGTGGCGGACGGGATGCAGCCGGCCTCGAAAACGCGCGATGTCATTTATGCGCCCTACTCACCGGGCGCCGCTCCTGATTTTCAGCCGCATCATCAGCCCTTCAATTACTACACGGCCTTTGACCCGGCCACGCGGGCCGCCTATCGGGCGGCGCACCTCAAGGACTACGACAATCTCTTGGCCGATACGGATGCAGGTCGCTTGCCCTCCGTGGTGTTCTATAAACCGCAGGGCAATTTGAACCAGCACGCCGGCTACGCCTCGGTGGAAGCGGGGGATCAACACATCGCCGAGTTGGTGGCCCGATTACGTGCCAGCCCGCAGTGGGGCCACATGGTCATCGTCATCACGTACGATGAGTTCGGCGGCGCCTGGGACCATGTCGCGCCGCCGCCCGGCGATTTGCTCGGGCCCGGCGCGAGAATTCCGGCCCTGATCATCTCGCCCTTCGCCAAGCGCGGCTTCGTCGATCACACCCAGTACGACACCGAGTCCATCCTGCGCCTGATTACGCGGCGCTTCGACCTCGAGGTGTTATCCGGGATCAAGGCGCGCGACGCGGGCCTGACGGCCCACGGCGCGGCACCGATGGGCGACCTCACCAACGCGCTGGACTTGAGTTCGGCGCGTTAGTGCGGCGTGATCTAGTGCGGCGTCGGGCGCGGCGTGAAGGCCGGCGCCGGGGTGTTGGCTGACTTGGTGCTGATCAGCGTGACGTCGAAGATCAACAACGAACCGGCTGGAATATTCGGCTGAGGCGCGGAGCCATAGCCAAGCGCAGGCGGAATATACAGCGTCCACTTGGCGCCCGGCTTCATCAGCACGATGGCTTCCTGCCAGCCCTTGATCACGCCGTTGACCGGAAACGTTGCCGGCACTCCGCGCGAGTAGGAACTGTCGAATTCGGTGCCATCGATCAGCTTGCCGCGATAATCCACGGTCACTTCATCGGTGGGTCCAATGGCTGGCGCTTTCTTGTCGCCGGGCGAAATCACCTTGTACTGCAGCCCCGACGCGGTGGTCACCACATCCTTGGCCTTGCCGTTACGCTCCAGAAAGCTCTTGGCCGCGGCTTCATTGTGCGATACCTGCCGCTCGTGGATGCCTTGCACGAAGGTCTTGATTTGCTGCTGATCGGCTGGCGTCAGCGGCTTGCCGCCCAGGCCTTCCTTGACGCCGCGTGCCAAGGCATCCACCGAGACTTCGTTGGTGATGCCGGCATTGCGCATCTGTGCGCCGAAGGTCAGGCCGAACTCGTAGCCGATCTGATCCGGCGTGAGCGCGGGGGCGGGATCCGCGCCGGGCGGGGTGGCCGGCGGCGAGTTGGGTGTCTGGGCCATGAGCGCGGTTGCCGCGAACTGCGCCGCGACAAGCGCGGCGCCCAACTGTAAAAATTTCAACGCTGGTTTTTTCATGGCGCAGAAGATACGCCTGTTACGCGGTCAAAGGCTAGCGCGTTTAACCGCCCAGCGCACCGCGCTTGATGACGGCGATGGTAATGCGCGAAATGCAGACCAGTTTGTTGTCATCGTTGACGATGTCGATGCCCCACACCTGCGTGCGACCGCCGATATGGATGGGACGGGCGGTGCCGGTGACCAGGCCGCTGCGCGCTGAGCGCACATGGTTGGCATTGATTTCCTGGCCGACGACTTGGGAGTCGGCCGGATCCACGCACATGGCCGCGCCCATGCTGCCCAGGGTTTCCGCCAGCGCCACCGAGGCGCCGCCATGCAGCAGCCCGTAGGGCTGCACGGTGCGTTCATCGACCGGCATGGTGGCGCGCACGAAGTCATCGCCGATCTCGGTGAAGCGGATTCCCAAATGATCGATCAGGTTGCCCTTCTTGGTGTTCAACTGCTCGAGAGATTGCGGCTTACGCCAAATGCTCATGGCTTGTCCTTCAGTTGTGCGGCCACGCGGCGGTAGGCCTCGCGAAACGGAATGCCTTCGCTCGCCACCAGTGCGTTGGCCTCGGCCGCGGCGTGAATTTCCGGGCTCAAGTGAATATTCTCGGGCTGAAATTGCACGCCGTCGAGTGCGCTCGGCAGCACGCCCAAGGTTTGCAGGCAGGAATCGATGCCGCGGAACAGTGGCAGCTTGATCAGCTGCAGGTCGCGGTGATAACCGGATGTGAGCTTCTGGGTAATGCCCAGCACCTCGTTGAGCGCGGCCTGCGCGACGGCGCTGCGCCCGCGCATCAGTTCGAACACATCCGGATTGCGCTTCTGCGGCATGATGGACGAACCGGTGGTGAACGCGGCCGGCAAGGTGACGAAGGCAAACTCCTGCGTGTAGAACAGCAGCAGATCCGCGGCCAACCGTCCCAGGTCTTGCGACAGCAAGGTCGCCTCGAATAACAACTGCGCTTCGGCTTTGCCGCGCGACAATTGCACCGCCGTCACCGGCTCGTGGATCGCCTCAAAGCCCAGTGCCTTGCGCGTCGACTCGCGGCTCACATTCAGATTCGGCGTGCCAAAGCCCGCAGCCGAGCCCAAGGGGTTCTTGCCGATGCGCCGCTGCGCCGCTGCGAGACCCTCGGCATCGTCGCGCAACTCGGCCGCGTAACCGCCGGCCCACAGGGCCACGCTGCTCGGCATGGCCTGCTGCATGTGGGTGTATCCGGGCAATGCCACCGTACCCTGGCGCGCAGCCAGGGCGTCCAAGGCGGCTGCCACGTCATTCGCGCCGGACTGCAGCGCCGCGGCCGCATCGCGCAGATACAGTCGCAGCCCGGCCAGCACCTGATCATTGCGCGAACGGCCGGCATGCAGCCGACCGCCAGCCGCGCCGATGCGCGCGGTCAGCCGATTCTCGATGGCGGTCTGGCTGTCTTCCTGCTCCAAGGTCACGCGCCACTGGCCTTGCGCATGCTCCGCCCCAATCGCTTCGAGTGCAGTGCGGATGGCGGCGAGGTCGGCGGCCGACAACAAGCCCTGTTCGCCCAGCATCTGGGCATGCGCGATCGAGGCGAGGATGTCGTAGCGCACCAGCCGATTGTCGAGCGCATGGTCGTCGCCGGCCGTGTACTCGAGTACTCGGCTGTCGAGCGAAGTGCCTTTGTCCCAGAGTCGCGTCATGCGTGCGGCTGCTGCTCCGCGGGACTCAAGGCATTCAAATCCGCGACCACCATGGTGCCCGTGCCTTCATTGGTGAAAATTTCCGCCAACAGACTGTCGGGCGAACGGTAGCTGATGATGTGCACCCGATGCACGCCGCTGCGAATCGCCGCTTCAATGGCGCTGGCCTTCGGCAGCATCCCATCCTTCAAACTGCCCGCCTCACGCAGTCGCTTCAACCCGGCTATATCCGTGTACGAAATCACCGAGCTGGGATCATCGACATTCTCCAGAATGCCATTGGCGCCGGTGCACAGCAGGAGCTTCTCGGCGGACAGCGCACCGCCGATGGCGGCCGCCACGGTGTCGGCATTGATGTTGAGCAAGGTACCGTGCGCGTCGGCCGACAACGGACTCACCACCGGCATCAAACCGTTGTCGAGCAGCTTGGTGAGCACCGCGGAATTGACCGAATCGATGTCGCCGACAAAACCATAGTCCACGGTTTCGTGGGAGCCGGGCGCCACCGGCACCGGCGCGCGTTTATGCGCACGCACGAGGCCGGCATCCACGCCGCTCAAGCCGATGGCCTCGATGTCGAGCGAGCGGCACATGGCGAGGATGCGGGTGTTGATGGTGCCGTTCAGCGCCATGGCGGTGACGTCGATGGATTTCTGGTCGGTGACGCGGCGGCCATTGACCATTTTGGTCTTGATGCCAAGCGCCGCCTGCATTTGATCGAGCTGCGGACCGCCACCGTGCACCAGCACGGTCCGAATGCCCACCTGATGCAGGATGGCCACCTGTTCGATCAGCCAGCGCGTCGAGGCCTCGTCGGCGAACACCGCGCCGCCCGCCTTGATGACGAACACCTTGTTCTTGTACATGCGGAT